>NZRL01000206.1 GCA_002696205.1 Rhodospirillaceae bacterium
CTGACGCCGCCGACGGCGGCGGCCCCTTGCTGCATGCCGGGGCCGCCACAACCGTCCGCGCGTCCCCACCAACGCGACATGATTTCAAGGAGTCCGGATTTCCGGAAGACACGTATGTCGACACAAATCGCACAATCCTTCATCAAGCACTTCCAGACCGACGTGCACATGGAATACCAGCGTGTCGGATCGAAGCTGCGCAACACGGTCCGTTCGAAGAACGACATCCAGGGGTCGTCCACCACCTTCCAGAAGGTCGGCAAGGGCACGGCTTCGACCAAGGCCCGGCACGGCATGGTGCCGGTCATGAACCTCGACCATACGCCGGTCGAATGCCAGTTGCAGGACTACTACGCCGGTGACTGGGTCGATCAGCTGGACGAGATCAAGACCAACATCAACGAACGCCAAGTCATCGCCCGGGCCGGCGCCAACGCGCTGGGCCGCAAGACCGACGAGCTGGTGGTCGGCCAGTTGGACACCTCCACCAACTACGCCGGTGACGGGTCCGACGGCCTGACCAAGACGAAGGTGCTGACCGCCTTCGAAATGCTGGGCGACGCCGACGTGCCGGACGACGGCGACCGCTTCGCGGTCATCGGCTGGAAACAGTGGACGGACCTTCTGAAGATCCCCGAGTTCTCGGACATGGATTTCGTCGGCTCCGAAGACCTGCCGTGGCGCGGCATCCAGGCCAAGCGTTGGCTGGGCACCCTGTGGATTCCCCACTCGGGCCTGACCAAAACCTCCAGCGTGCGTTACTGCTACTGGTACCACAAAAGCGCCGTGGGCCACGCCGTGGGCAAGGACGTCAAGACCGACATCACCTGGCACGGCGACCGTGCATCCAATTTCGTCAACAACATGATGAGCCAGGGGGCTTGCCTGATCGATCCGACGGGCGTCGTTTCCCTGCGCTGCCTCGAAAGCTAGGAGGACCGAGATGTCATTCGTTCCCAAGGACCTGAGCGTCCTGAGCTACGCCAACGGCTTCACCCTGTGGCATTACGCGACGGTGGACGCCGCCGCGGCGATCGACACGGAAGGCTATTTCGACGACGCGTCGCACATGCTGCGCGCCGGCGACATGATCATGGCCAACGTCGACACGGACGGCGAGACGCCCGGGGCCGGCCTGTTCCTGGTCAGCTCCAACACCGGCGGGGTCGTCGACGTTGACGACCTGACCTCCGTCGGCGGCACGGACACCGACTAGTCCGCGCCACCGCCGCGACATGAAGGGGGCGTTCCGGCCAGCTGCCGGAGCGCCCCTTTTTCATGCGCGGCCATCTTTCCCGACATTTCTCAATTCCCACCAAACCGGAGCCCCTGCCATGGCGTTAAGTCAGATCGCCCTCTGTTCCCGCGCGCTGTTGAAGCTGGGCGGGACGACCATCACTTCCTTCGACGAAGGCACGGCCGAGGCCGAAATCGCGGCCAACCTGTTCCCGTCGGTGCGCGATGCGCTGCTGTCGGCCCATCCCTGGAGTTTCGCCACCGCGCAGCAGCGCCTGCCGATGCTGGCGGCGGAGCCGGTCGCCGATTTCGCCAAGGCGTTTCAACTTCCGGCCAATTTCCTGCGTGCCCTTTCCGCCGGCGGCAGCCCGCGGGGCCGCGGCCTGGAATACCGGATCGCCGAACGGCGCCTGCACGCCAACGCCGAAGACGTGGTGATGACCTTCATCTTTCGCCCGGCCGAAATCGATTTCCCGCCGTTCTTCGACCAGGCGCTGATCACCCGCCTGGCGGCCGAGTTCTGTATCCCGCTGACGGAAAGCACCAGCCGGTCCGAGGTCCTGTTCCGCCTGGCCGATCAGGAATTCCAGCGCGCCAAGACCATCGACGCGCAACAGGAGACCCCCGGCTCCATCGAGGACTATTCCCTGGTGGAGGTGCGCTCCTGATGGCCCGCCTGACGACACATAAATCGAACTTCACCGCCGGCGAGGTTTCGACCCGATTGCTCGGGCGTAGCGACCTGCGGTCCTACGCCAACGGTGCCTCGCTGCTGCGCAATCTGTTCATTCAGCCGACGGGCGGCGTCTGCCGCCGGCCAGGCACGCGGCTCGTCCGCGCGGCGCCGGGCGACGGCCGCCTGGTCGCCTTCGAATTCAATACGGAACAGATCTACCTGCTCTGCTTCACCAACGAACGCATCGACGTCTACACCGACGGCACCCGTACGGCGACCATCGAAGCCCCCTGGACCGAGGCGCAACTGGCGAAGCTTGTGTGGGTGCAGAGCGCCGATACCTTGCTGCTCGTCCACCCCGAGGCCCCACCCCGCAAGATCACCCGCACCTCCGATTCCGATTGGCAGATTTCCGATTGGGCCTATGACGAAACGGATGGCCGCATCCATCAGCCGCATCACAAATTCGCGGCAACGGACGTGACCCTCGACCCCAGCAGCACCAGCGGCACCATCACCCTGGTGGCCTCGGCGGATGTCTTCGTCGACGATCATGTCGGCACCCGGTTCCGGCTCGCCGACAAGGAGGTTGAGATCACCGCCGTCGCCTCCGCCACCTCGGCCACGGCATCGGTCAAGCAGACCTTGGCCAGCGGCGCCGCGACCAAGGATTGGGAGGAGCAAGCGTTCTCCGCCGTACGGGGCTGGCCGGGCTCGGTCACCTTCCACCAAGACCGCATGGTGATCGGCGGCTCGCGCGATTTGCCGAACCAGATATGGATGTCCAAATCGGCGGACCTCTTCAACTTCGATCTGGGCGAAGGCCTGGATGACGAAGCGATTGAGTTCGCTTTGCTGTCGGATCAGGTCAATGCCTGCTGCGCCGTGTTCTCCGGCCGCCATCTGCAGGTCTTCACCTCGGGTGCGGAGTGGATGGTAACGGGCGATCCGTTGACCCCGGCGTCGGTACAGATCAGGCGGCAGACGCGGATCGGCTCACCCGCCGACCGGTCGGTGCCGCCGCGCAACGTCGATGGCGCCACCCTGTTCACGCCGCGCACAGGGCGTGAGCTGCGCGAATTCCTGTTCACCGATGTCGAGCAGGCCTACCAGTCGCGTGACCTCGCGACCGTCGCCGAACATCTGGTCCGCGATCCCATCGACCAGGACTTCGACGCCCGGCGGCGCAACCTGCATATCGTCATGACCGACGGCACGATGGCCTCGCTGACGATCTACCGGGGCGAGGAGATCACCGGCTGGACGCTCTACGATACGCAAGGCTCTTTCCGGTCCGTCTGCGCCGTCGGCGAAGATATCTACATGCTGACGGAACGGGCCAACGGCCATTTCATCGAGATCTTCGACGACAACCTCAACCTGGATTGCGGCCTCAGTCTCAGCGATGAGGAGGCAAAGACCCAGTGGACCGGCCTTGAACATTTGGAAGGCCAGACCGTGAAGATCCTGGCCGACGGCTGGGTCCAGGTCGACCAGCAAGTCAGCGGTGGACAAATCACATTGGCCAATCCGGCGAGCGAGGTCGTCGTCGGTTTGGGCTACGCCCATGCGGTCGCCCCCCTGCCCCCCGCCGTGCACGGCGGCCAGGGGTCGAACCAGGGTGGTCGCCTGCGCCTGGTCGCCGCGACATTCCGCCTCAAGGACGCGTCGGCGCTGCGCCTGAATACCGGACGTGGTTTCGTCGATGTGCCGTTCCGCGAATTCGGCGGCAACCTTCTGGACGCGCCGCCGGCGCTCTATTCCGGCGACCGCACGGTGCGGGCCTTCGGCTGGCGCCGCGATGGAACCGAGCCGCTGTGGCGCATCGAACAGGACACGCCCCTGCCCTTCACTCTTTTGTCCGTCGTCGAAGAAGTGAACGTCAACGGATAGGTCCGGCGCCTTCGCCATTCGACGGCCTCCGCGCTCTCCCCCGAACAAGCCGATAGGAGTCACATCACATGTCTACTTTTGCCGTCGTCGCCATGACCACCGCCATGGGCATGGCGCAAAAACAAATGGAGGCCAAACGACAGGCCAAGCTCATCGAAGGTCAACGCCGCCAGCAGGTCAGCGCCATTCAAGATCAACAGGTCATTCAAGAACGCCGTCAGCGCGAGGAATTGCGCAAAGCCCAGGCAACGCAACGTGCGCGGTTCGCCGGCGGCGGCCTGAGCGCCACGACCGGTTCCGCCTCCAGCGTCCTGTCGGGGCTCGCCCGCCAGGTCGACGAAGCGATCGCCGACCAGGGAGCGTTGAACCAACTGCGCGTCGACGGCATCAATTCCAGCGCCCATGCCCAACGCAAGAGCGTGTTGGGCCAGGCACAAAGCGCCCTATTCAGCGGCGGCACCCGCATCCTGAACGCCGGCGCGCAAGCGTTCTTCGATTGATCCGCCACGCACAGCCCAGATCATGACCGACGCACCCCCCTCGACCGCGCTGCGCGCAACGTTGCGCCGCCGCCTGCCAAAACTGTTACGCAAGGCCGCGGGCGATTACGCCGCCTTCGCCGCCGACCCGCCCCCCGCTGACGCCAAAAGTTTCGCCGGTCATCAGGCTGCCTGTAAGGCCGCGCTGGCCCATCTCGACGCCGGGCTGAAATTGCTGGCCTGGGCCGAAGGCAACGACACGCGCAACGGCCCTGCAGGCGATGACTTGGCGCATATGCTCGATGCGGCCCGCGCCTCCGTCGCCGAAGCCGATACGGACGTTTCGGATGACGCCCTCGAAACCTGAGCCTGCCCGTTTCACCCCCGACCTCAAGAAAGGAGCCCCACCATGGGAGGATTCCTAGGATCTTCGCCCAAACTGCCGCCCGCCCCCGAACCGCCCCCGCCGCCGCCCGATCCGGACGAGGAGGAGCGCAAACGCCGGCTGGAGCGGTTGGAGCGCCAACGCCGAGGCCGCGCCGGGCTGATCACCACGTCACGCCGCGGCCTGTTGGACGAACGCACGGATCAGACCGGCACCGCCCAACCCCTCAAGACCAAGCTTGGAGAATGACCATGACCGAGATCACGGCGGAAGCCGTCATCCAACGATACCGGCGGGCCCGCGACCGGCGCGCGACATGGGAATCGCTGTGGCAGGAATGCTTCGATTTCGCCCTGCCCCAGCGCGAGACCGCTCTGGGCCAAGCGGGTGTCGGCGGCGCCAGCCGCAAGACCGACCGCCTGTTCGACGGCACCGCACCAGACGCCGTGGACCAGTTGGCGGCCAGTCTGCTGTCGCAGCTGACGCCACCTTGGGCCCGCTGGTTCGGCCTGACGCCGGGCAGCAAGATCGAAGAGTCCCAGCGCCCGGAGTTGTCCAAGGAATTGGAGGCGGCTGCGCAGACACTGCAGTCGCATTTCGACCGCTCCAACTTCGCCGTCGAAATGCACCAGTGCTACCTGGACCTGGTGACCGCCGGCACGGCGAGCCTGATGTTCGAGGCCGCCCCGCCGGGCGAACCCTCGGCGTTTCGCTTCACCGCCGTGCCGCTAAGCCAGGTCGCCTTCGAGGAAGACGTCTCCGGCCGCCTCGACACGACCTTCCGGGCAAGCCGCCTGACACGCGCGCAGATCGTCGACCGTTTCCCCAAGGCGAAACTGCCGGACAACCTGAAGGAACGGAAGGACGGCGAGGGCGAGCCGCCGTCGGCCGAAGTTCTGGAAGCCGTCTTTCCGGTCAAGGGCGGCTTCGACTACATCGCCCTGATCGATCCGGGCGAGGGCGGCGGGGATGCCGCGACGGTTCTTAAGACCGGTCGGTTCGACCGCTCGCCCTTCATCAATTTCCGTTGGCTCAAAGCACCGGGGGAAATCTACGGCCGCTCGCCGGTGATGAAGACCCTGCCCGATATCAAGACCGCCAACAAGGTCGTCGAACTGGTCCTGAAGAACGCCTCGATCGCCGTTACCGGCATCTGGCAGGCCGACGACGACGGTGTGCTGAACCCATCGAACATTCGCCTCACTCCCGGCACGATCATTCCGAAGGCCGTCGGCTCCGCCGGGTTGAAGCCCCTGGAAGCCCCCGGCCGGTTCGACATGTCGCAGGTCGTGCTGCAAGATTTACGGGCTGCCATTCGGCGCGCCCTGCTGGCCGACCGCCTGGGCCAAATCGAGGGCCCGCGCATGACGGCGACGGAAGTCCTGGAACGGGTCGCGGAAATCTCGCGATTGCTGGGCGCGACCTACGGGCGTCTGCAATCGGAGCTGTTGACACCCCTGGTCACGCGGGGCCTCGGCATCCTGACCCGGCGCGGCGAAATTCCGGCAATCACGATCGACGGCCAAGCCATCGACCTGGAATACAAATCGCCGCTCGCCCGTCATCAGGCACAGCAGGACGTGCAGGCGACCTTGGCTTTTCTCGACGGGCTCGCACGCCTGGGGCCCCAGGCCATCGCGATCATCGACGTGCCGCAAACGGCGCAGGTCCTGGCCAACGCCTTCGGGGTGCCGTCGAAAATCCTGAAATCACAGGACGGGGGCGGCCTGCCGGGGGTGCTCGATCCGGCGATGCTGGCACAGGCCCTGCCGCCAGAAATGTCGGGCATGCTTGATCAAATGGGTGGGCCGGACGCTCTTCCGCAACTCGCAGGGGCCGGCGGCCTCGATCCCGACATGGTGAAGGACGCCGTCACCGCCGTCGGCGATCTCTTCGCCGGAAACGCCGCAGACGGCGGAGGTGATGTCCAATGACCGCCACACCCGAGTGGCCTTGGCGGCCAGAGGACTTCACCCCGGATCGCCCGGCGACCCGGTCCATCGGATCGAGCCCGGACGAAGCGGCGGCGCTTGCCGCCCGGTGCTTTCGGGGCGCGGACGGCGCGGCGCTGCTCGCCTATCTGAAAGCCCTGACCTTGGACCGCGCCCTCGGCCCCGACGCCGAAGACGCGGCGCTGCGCCATCTCGAAGGCCAACGCCATCTCGTCCGCCATATCTGCACCTTGATCGAGATGGGTCAGAACGGCCCCGGCGCGATCCCCACCCCCCGTACCGACCTTGAAGGAGACGACGCATGACCGATGCCCAATCCCTGCTTGAACCCGAAACGCCGGAGACCGAAGCCGAGGCGCCGGCACCGGACGCGCTTTCCCTTGATGCACCGGAGACCGCGCCCGGCGTGCCGGACTATCTGCCACCCAAGTTCTGGGATGCCGAAACCGGCGCCGTCCGCATCGAGGAATTGGCCAAATCCTACAGCGCCCTGGAACGGCGGCTGGGTGCCGCGGGCGGCGACACGGTGCCCGACGATCCCGCGGGCTATCGGATCGAGCCCGCCATGGAAGGCCTGGAGCCCGACCCGGAAATCAACGCGCGGCTGATGGAATCCGGCTTCACCCAGGAACAGGCGCAACTGGTCTATGACCTGGCGGCGGAGAAGCTCGCCCCTCTGGTCCAGGAACTTGCGGGCGAGACCGTGCGCAACGATCACCGCCGCCGCTTGGCCGATCATTTCGGCGGCGGCGAGCGGTGGAACGCGCTGTCGCAGCAGATCGAAACCTGGGGCCGGGCCAATCTGCCGGATCCGGTGTTCGATGCGTTGACGACATCCTATGACGGGGTGCTGACCCTGCATCGGATGATGACCGACGGCGAACCGGAAATGATTTCCGGCGCCGAGCCCGCCCCCCGCGGCCGCAGCGAGGGACAGCTTCGCAAGATGATGGAAGACCCGCGCTACTGGCGCGACCACGATCCCGCCTTCGCAGCGCAAATCCGCAAGGGCTTCGAAGCCCTCTATCCGGACGAAGGCTAGAGATCCCGACGAGGGGTCAGAGCGCGTTCGTCCCTTCCGCGGCTCCCCCTCATTCTCGGGACGGGGCGCCGGCCGCCTTCTGCTTCTCGGGCGCCGGCGCCCCTTTTTCACTTCTTTATATGTATCAAGGAGACTTCCCATGGGCGGCACCTCCGGCGGGCCCCAGGCCCTGCCCTCTCCCCCCGCATCCGGCACCGAAGGCGCCGCGGCTGGCTCTCCGTCCGGGGGCACAGCGGACGTCGATGACGGCGGCCTTTACGGCGATCCGATCGGCCCAGGCAGTGGCACAGCGGACCTGGCCGCCCCGTTGCCGCCGTCGTTCCTGACCGACGGCGTCGGTCTGGGCCAGCCCAACCTGCCGGACGACGTGTTTTTCTCGTCCAGCCTGATGGCCGAGAACGGCATTCTCGATGCCCCGACTTTTGTCGCCACGCCCGAATACTTGGGCGGCCTGAGAACCGCGCAGGAAATGTTGGGAACCAAACCCGACGGCTTCGCCCTGAAGGGCGGCGAGACGGATCAGGCCGCCCTGCAGGGGGCCCGCAACGGCGCGGTCAAGCTGCCCGCCACCTTCGGACCCCCAACCGGCCTGGACGCCGCCCTGCCCAAGACGTCCTCCGGCCCCACCGTCGCCGACGACGTCTCGACCCCCGGCCGCAGCATGACGCAGCAGGTCGCGACCGTGCGCAAGATGAAGGCCGAGGAAGCATCAACCAAACTGGCGGCCGCCAAGCCCGTCGGCCCGCGCCTTTCCGATCCCATGGATTTGGTGGGCAAGGCGCCCGCCCCCCAAATTACAGCGCCCGAGATCGCCACGCCTAGGATTGACCCGGTCAAGGCAGCGAGCGAACTCCGCCATATCGCGACCTACAAGCCGGGCCGGTTCGAACGCAACAACGCGGGCACCCCGACCCTGCAGGGAGAACCCCTCGACACCGCCAAGGCGGAATTGATGGAGCACGCCCTGAAGGCCCGCGACGCCAACGACCTGGACGCCTTCGAGGCGATGCTCAAACGCCGGGACAACAGCCTGACCGGACCGGAGAAAGATTTCCTGCGCGGTGTCGCCGAAAACCGCTTCGAGAACACGTCCGACCGCGAGTTCGACGCCCTTACCGCCGAAGGCCTGAAAACCATGGGCGTTGCCGCCACGACCAGCGACGGTGAAATGCCGGAGGGTGCCGCCTCGGCTGCCACCGCCGACCCGATCAATCCCATGGACGGATCGGATGGCCTGCACCACCGGGAACTGGAGACCCGCAATACGGGTCAAGGCATCATTGCCGACCTGCGCGCGGCGCAGGACCGCGACCGCCCCGCGACGAAGGATGAGATCGCCGCCCTGGACCGCCGCATCGAAGCCGCCTATCCCCATGACGCGGACATGCAGGATCGCATGAAGGCTCTGGCCCGGGCCGAGGCGGGGCCGTCCAAACGTGGCGGCGACATCCCCGCCAACGCCAAGGAACGAAGCGCCACCCTCGATCGCCTGGCCGAGCAGGCAAACGATCCGGCCCGCCTGAAGGCGCAGCGGGAAACCCAAGCCTACATGGACAAACAGCCCCCGGAAGCGCGGGAGCGGAACTACGTCAAGCGCGGGGAGATCCGCGAACGCATGGAAAGCCACGCCGCCGCCGCCCTTGGAATCTCGGCCCGGATGGAGGAGCAGCGCAAAATCGTCGAAACCCAACAGCCCTTGGCCAAGGCCGGTGACGCCAACGCCAAACGCCTGGTCAACGATGCGACGGCGCGCCTTGGCCGCCTGAATACGGCCCTGGAGGCCCAAGCCGACGAAATCGCAAAATCAGGCGCCGAACTCGCGGGCCTGCCGACCCATCCCCATCCGGACCTGGACAAGCGCGGCGCCGATATTCAGGAGGCGACGGAGATGCGCGCCCGCACGCAACGCGAATTGAAAATCGACGCGGGCCTTACGGCCGGCACCCTGGGCGCCGCCACACTTGCCAAGGCGGGCAAGAAGGGGGTGGCCCTTGTGCTCGGGCGGGGTGTCACCGCCGGTCAGGCGGCGACCAACTTCGCGCGCGGCTTCAACCGTGAAATCGCCAAGGCGGCGGGCAAATCCGGCATCGACATGTCGGACGCCGCCGCCGTCGCCCGCTGGGCCAAGGTCAACCCGCAGATCGCCCGTCAGGCCACCGCCAAGGCCCTGGGCGACGCCGCCACGGGCGTGATCAGCGATCATGCCGCCGGCAAACTGGCGGAGAAAGTGAACGTGGGGCCAATAGGCGAAGAACTGCTCAGCAAAGGGATAGAAGCCGCCTTTGAAGCTTCAAGAAGGGAGAAAAAATAACGCTATCGGTTGGCCTGGGATGGGCAGTCTGCCCAGTCGTCCTGTCGCTTCTGGGCCAACGTCAGGTCGGCATCCGAAATAAACGGGAGGAAGGTTTGATACCCTGCCTCCGCTTCTTTATCGCCGTTTCTTTCGGCCCGATAAAACCAAATGAACGCTCTGATTGGGTCTTTTTTTATCCCATACCCTGCCATGTAAAAACGCCCAATGCTGAATTGCGAGACTGGATCCCCCTTGCAAGCGGCTTCAAGATACAGATCCGCGGCTCGCTTAAAGTCCCTCTCTACGATCTCACCGGCATCATATAGTCGCGCCAAATTGTACGTTGCGGAAACGTGGCTGCTTTTATGCGCTTTGCCATACCAATAGACGGCCTGTTTCCCGTCCGGCGCCGTACCTTCACCTACATCATAAAGCCGCCCGACCCGGAACTGCGCCTCGGGATCTCCAGCCGCCGCCAAGGGCAGCCACGCCTGCATGGCGGCCTTGAAGGCTCCTTGTTCATAGGCGGTTAGCCCGGCCTGGAAGTCTGCACGGGCAACCGGCGCGCCGAACAACACAAGGATCAAACAGGGCAACCATAAGTATTTCATGCGGCCAACCTACCACCGAGCCGACGAAGGACAAAGGGCGCGGATTCAACCGCGAAATCGCCAAGGCGGCGGGCAAGTCCGGCGTCGACATGTCGGACGCCGCCGCCGTCGCCCGCTGGGCCAAGGCCAACCCGCAGATCGCCCGCCAGGCGACGGCCAAGGCGCTCGGCGACGCCGCCACGGGCGTGATCAGCGACCATGCCGCCGGGAAACTGGCGGAGAAGTTCGATGTCGGACCGATAGGCGAAGAAACAATGGCCAAAGGAATAGAAGCAGGAACGAAATTCATCAGAGGAAATCGGGACTAGGCGTCACACGTGAGGATCAGAGGCTGCATGTTGAAGCCTACCGGATCGTCGGTCTCCAATCCTTCGCCCTTTGCCGCGCCTTGGCAACTTGGTCTTCTGTCAGATATTTGCGGAAGAATTCGACCGCCTCACCGACTTCCTGATCACCCCGGCTTTTTGCGATCAAGAGCCATCTATATCCTTCGATAAGGTCTTGTTTCAGCCCTTTCCCCAATAGATTAAACACCCCGAAATTCACTTGGGCATCAACGTGCCCGCTTTCCGCGGCGATCTGAAAATACTTTGCGGCAGAGGATTCATTTTTCGTGACGATTCTTCCAGAATAATAAATCTGGCCCAGGTTATAGGTGGCTTTCCGGTTCCCTTGTCCATGCGCCTTGCCATACCAATAGACGGCCTGTTTCCCGTCAGGCGGCGTACCTTCACCTACATCATATAGCCGCCCGACCCGGAACTGCGCCTCGGGATCACCGGCCTCCGCCAAAGGCAGCCACGCCCGCATGGCGGCCTTGAAGTCTCCTTGTTCATAGGCGGTTAGCCCAGCCTGGAAGTCTGCGCGGGCAACCGGCGCGGCGAGCAAGGTGAGGACCAGAACCGGCAACCATAAGTATTTCATGCGGCCAGACTACCCCCTGGCCGCCGCAGGACAAAGGGCGCGACTTCAAACGCGAAATCGCCAAGGCGGCGGGCAAGTCCGGCATCGACATGTCGGACACCGCCTCCGTCGCCCGCTGGGCCAAGGCCAACCCGCAGATCGCCCGCCAGGCGACGGCCAAGGCGCTGGGCGACGCCGCCACGGGCGTGATCAGCGACCATGCCGCCGGGAAACTGGCGGAGAAGTTCGATGTCGGGCCGATAGGCGAAGAACTCGCCAGCAAAACCATACAAAGTGCGATCGATGCGTTGCGTGAAAAAAGAAAGCGAACACCTGAGTAGCGGTCACCGGGGATGGGTGCGCTTCCATACCCGACGCGCTTCTTCAGCCAGTTCCCTTTGGTGGTCCGTCACGTGCTGGGAAAAATATGTGATGGACTTTGAGCCATTGGCTGCGCCGTTTTCCTCGGCAAGCATCAACCACATAAGCCCTTGGACGAAGTCGGTCGTCAATCCACGTCCGCCGAAATACAAGAGGCCGAGATTAAGCTGGGAGCTCGCGTAGTTTTTTTCAGCACCTATGCGATAGAGCTCCGCAGCCTTGGCGTAGTCTTGGGGAATACCAAGTCCGATATCGTACAGACGCGCGAGGTTGAAGGTCGCCGAAAGGAGGCCTGCACTAGATGCAATCTCATAGTAGCCCGCAGCGCGCGCCGGTTCCGCTTCTCTCCCGTCGCCGTTTTCCAGAATGACACCGATGCGAAAACAAGATTCGGGATGCCCTTTTTCCGTGTACGGCAGGAGTAGGTCATATGCGCGCCCGTAGTCCTTGGCGTCGAAAGCTGCGATGCCATCGGACAAGTCGTCGGCCCACGCCGCTGCGGGTGTGACGAGCAAAGTGCAGAGCAGAACAAGCAACCATAAGTATTTCATACGGCAAGCCTACCACCAGGATGCCGGAGGACAAAGGACGCGGCTTCAACCGTGAAATCGCCAAGGCGGCGGTCAGGGAAGGCCCGCGAGAAGCGCGTCCAGGGTCCGGGTCATGCGGTCGAGGTCGTTGGGTTCGGACAGGCGGTGGCCGCCGTTCTTGACCAGTTGGACCTCGACGTCGTCGGAGGTCAGTTGTTCCTGTATCCGAAGCGCCGTCTTCCACGGCACGTCCTTGTCGAGCAAGCCGTGGATAAGGCGCACGGGGATGCCCAATTCGATGGGGTCATCGAGCAAGAGCTGATTCCAACCGTCGTCGATCAGCGGCTTGCTGATGCGATACGGCTCCTGGTCGTCGTAATCGTTCGGAAGGTCGACATGGCCGTCGCGATCCAGTTGCTGGCGTTGATCCTCGGTGAAGGTGTTCCACATCAGATCGCGGGTGAAATCGGGCGCGGCGGCGAGGCCCAGGAGACCCCGGATTCGGCTTTTCCGCGCAAGAGCGGTCAGCAGCATGATCCAGCCGCCCATGGAGGAGCCGACCAGCACCTGCTCGCCGACCGCGAGTTCGTCCAGCGCCGTCACGGCGTCGGCCGCCCAGGCACCGATGGAGCCTTCTTCGAAAACTCCGGAAGACTGCCCGTGTCCGGTATAATCGAAGCGCAGGAAGGCGCGACCCTGGGCCCGGCAATGGGCCTCCAGCGCCAGCGCCTTTCCCCCGGTCATATCCGATTTGAAACCTGTCAGAAACATGACGCCGGGAGACTTGCCAGCCAATCGGTGGTAGGCAATAGTCCTGCCGTCACCACATTCCAGGATTTGCGGCGGAGTGTCGGGTGCACCATCTGAACCAGAAGACATGATCGGTTTCCATCCATGAACAAGATGCCGGACCATACCACCGGCGGCGGCGAAAACGAACGCGCGCAGTCCGGAAATAAAACGGAGAAGTCAGCTCCGTCGGGTGAGACCCTGGCCGGCGAGGAACGCCTGGCCACGGTGCTGCAGGTTCTGCCGGCGTTGGGCGCATCCGGCGGGGTCGAGCGCGGCACGGTCGAAATCGCGGGCGCCGTTGTGGAAGCCGGCGGGCGCGCCATTGTCGCCTCGGCGGGTGGGCCGCTGGTCCACGACCTGGCGCGGGTCGGCGCGGAACATTTCGAACTGCCGCTGGATTCCAAGAACCCGGTGACCTTGTGGCGCAACGTCGATCGCCTGGCCGATCTGATCCGCGCCGAGAACGTCGATATCGTGCACGCCCGATCGCGCGCCCCGGCCTGGTCGGCCTGGGCCGCCGCAAAACGCACCGGCACCCATTACGTCACGACCTTCCACGGCACTTACGGTGCGTCGAACCATTTCAAGCGGGTCTATAATTCGATCATGACGCGGGGCGAGCGGGTCATCGCGATCGGCCAGTTCATCGCCGGCCACGTCCGTCAGCTTTACGGCGTGCCCGCCAACAAGATCCGCGTCATCCACCGGGGCGTCGACCTGGAAAAATTCGATCCGGCCAAGGTATCGGCCCAGCGGGTCGTCAATCTGGCGACCGATTGGATGCTGCCCGACGGCATGCCGGTAATCATGCTGCCCGGACGGCTCACCCGATGGAAAGGCCAGCCGGTGGTGATCGACGCGCTGGCGCGGCTGGGCCGGCGGGATATCCGCTGCCTGCTGGTCGGCGGCGCCCAGGGGAGGGACGAATATCGCGCCGAGCTTGAGGCCATGATCGCCAACCGCGATTTGAACGAGGTCGTACGCCTGGTCGATCACTGCGACGACATGCCGGCCGCCTATATGTTGACCGACGTGGTGATTTCCGCCTCGACCGATCCCGAAGCTTTCGGCCGCGTCATCGCCGAGGCCCAGGCGCTGGGCCGCCCGGTGATCGCCACCGACCACGGCGGCGCCAAGGAAACGGTGATCCCCGGCGAGACGGGATGGCTTGTGCCGCCGGGCGACGCGGACGCCCTGGCCGAGGCCATCGAGAAGGTCCTGAAACTGGACAGCGCCCAGCGCAGCACCCTTGCCGGCAAGGCCATCGCCAACGTGCGCGACAATTTTTCCAAGGCCAACATGTGCACGAAGACGCTCGACGTTTACGACGAGGTCCTGGGCATCCGCCCGGCGGGCTGACGCCATGGCCGCCCCCGCCATCCCCCCCCGCAACATCCTGGTCATCAAGCTGGGCGCCTTGGGCGATTTCGTCCAGGCGCTGGGCCCCATGCAGGCGATCCGCGATCATCACGCGGCCGACCGCGACGGCGGTGCCGAACTGCATCTGTTGACCGCCCCCGCCTTCGTCGAATTGGCAGAGGCCTCGGGCCTGTTCGACCGCGTCATTCCCCACAAACGCATGAAGTGGAGCCAGTGGTCGAAGATCGCCGAATTCCGGCGCGAGCTTTTCGCGGGCAATTACGCCCGGGTCTACGACTTGCAGACTTCCGACCGGTCGTCCTTCTATTTCCATCTGATGGGACCGGGTCATAAGCCGGAATGGTCGGGCATCGCCAAGGGGTGCTCCCACCCGCATGCCAATCCGAACCGCGACCGCATGCATACGGTCGAACGCCAGGCGGAACAGCTCGCCATGGCCGGTATCGAGGCAGCCATTCCCCCCTCCGCTCTGTCCTTCGCCGACGCGGACCTTTCGCGCCTCGCACTTCCCTCCCCCTATGCCCTGCTGATCCCCGGCGGGGCTCCTCACCGCCCCGGCAAACGCTGGCCCGCCGAACGCTACGCGGACCTCGCCTTTCGTCTATCCGACAAGGGCCTCACCCCCGTCCTGGTGGGCGCTGCCGACGAACGCCCCCTGCATGACGAGATCATCCAGGCCGCCCCCACCGCGCGCAGCCTCGCGGGCGACACCTCCCTGTTGGAACTCGCGACCCTCTGCCGGGGGGCGGCAATGGCGGTCGGCAACGACACGGGCCCCATGCACATGGCGGCGATTTCCGGCATTCCCACCCTGGTTCTCTATTCCCACGACTCAGATCCCGCCCTTTGCGCGCAACGCGGCCCCGCCGTTTCCATTGTGCGCGAACCCTCTCTGTCCGATCTTTCCGTCGATGCTGTTATCGCCGCCCTGCCGCCGCATGCTTGACAGGCCCGCGCGGATTGCCGATATAAACCTCATCATGTACGGAGCTTTGACCACTACCGGCACCACCACGACCACGACCCGGAAGGGGCCGTGACGGAAGCCTGTTGCCTGTCAGTTCCGTTTCGGCCCTCCTCGCAGCCCGGCAGGAGGGTTTTTTGTTTTCAACGACATTGAGTTTTCAGATTTAAGACGATGGATCAGAGCAAAGCAGCAAGCGGCGACGTGAAGGTGACCCTGCCCGACGGCAGCGTCCGGCAATTCGACGGCCCGGTGACGGGGGCGGACGTCGCCGCCGATATCGGCCCCGGCCTGGCCAAGGCCGCATTGGCGGTCAAGATCGACGGCGAATTGAAGGACCTGTCGACCACCATCGCGTCCGACGCCGGTCTCGCCATCGTCACCAACCGGGACGAGGAAGGATTGGAGCTGCTGCGCCACGACTGCGCGCACGTCCTGGCCGAAGCGGTGCAGGAACTGTACCCCGGCACCCAGGTCACCATCGGCCCGACCATCGAAAACGGCTTCTATTACGACTTCGCCCGCGACGAGCCCTTCTCCATCGACGACCTGGAGAAGATGGAACAGAAGATGCACGAGATCGTCGATCGCGACACGCCCTTCGCCCGCGAGGTCTGGGACCGTGACGACGCGATCCGTCATTTCGAGGACATCGGCGAGAAGTACAAGGCCCAGATCATTCAGGACCTGCCGGCGGATCAGGACATCAGCATCTACCGCCAGGGCGATTGGCTGGACCTCTGCCGCGGCCCGCACCTGCCGTCGACGGGCCGGGTCGGCCATTCGTTCAAGTTGATGAAGGTCGCCGGCGCCTATTGGCGGGGCGATCACCGCAACGAAATGCTGCAGCGGATCTACGGCACCTGCTGGTTCAACGACAAGGACCTGAAGGCCTACCTGCACATGCTGGAAGAAGCCGAGAAGCGCGACCACCGCCGCCTCGGCCGGGAAATGAACCTGTTCCATATCCAGGAAGAAGCCCCGGGCTCCGCCTTCTGGCACCCCAAAGGCTGGGCGCTTTACCGCACCGTTCAGGATTACATGCGCTCGCGCCTGGACGACGCCGGGTATGTCGAGGTCAACACCCCGCAGCTGGTCGACCGCGCCCTGTGGGAAGCATCCGGCCATTGGGAAAAATTCCGCGAGAACATGTTCATCTCGGAATCGGACGAGGAAAAGACCCTCGCCATCAAGCCCATGAACTGCCCCTGCCACGTGCAGATTTTCAAACAAGGCATCACCAGCTACCGCGACCTGCCGCTGCGCATGGCGGAGTTCGGCTCCTGCCACCGCAACGAACCATCGGGCGCCTTGCATGGCCTGATGCGGGTCCGCGCCTTCACCCAGGACGACGCCCATATCTTCTGCCGCCCGGATCAGATCGAGGAAGAAACCAGCATCTTCATCGACCTGCTGACCGGCATCTATAAGGACTTCGGCTTCGACGAATTCGTCATCAAGTTCTCCGATCGGCCGGAAGTGCGCGCCGGGTCGGACGAGACCTGGGACCGCGCGGAAAAGGCGTTGTTGGACGCAACCAAGGCCGCCGGCCACGACCCGATCCTCAATCCGGGCGAGGGCGCGTTCTACGGGCCGAAGCTTGAATTCGTTTTGCGCGACGCCATCGGCCGCGATTGGCAATGCGGCACGCTGCAGGTCGATTTCGTCCTTCCGGAACGCCTGGACGCCCATTACATCGCCGAGGACGGCGCCAAGCACCGCCCGGTCATGCTGCACCGGGCGATCCTAGGCTCGTTCGAACGCTTCATCGGCATCCTGATCGAAAACTACGCCGGGCGCTTCCCGCTGTGGCTGGCCCCCCATCAGGTCACGGTCGCGACGATNACCAATGAATCCGACGCCTACGCCAAGGANGTCGCCCANGCCTGCCGCAAGGCGGGNNTGCGNGTCGAAACGGACCTGCGGAACGANAAGATCAACTACAAGATCCGNGANCACAGCCANGCCCACGTCCCGGTGATCATGGTCGTCGGCGCCAAGGAGGCCGAGGCCGGCACCGTCGCGATCCGGCGTCTGGGCGGCAAGAATCAAGAAATCCTTGCGCTGAAAGACGCGATGGATACATTAATGGCGGAAGCGGCGGGGCCGTTGGGCGCCGGGGAAGGCTGAAAAGCCCCCCTTATAAAAATCATAAACATCGATTTGCGTTCACGTTCCGCCGGAACGGGTTCCCGTGACGAAGCCGGGCCGAGTGGCCAGACCGTCATGGAACCGCCAAGGCCGATGCAATAAGGCATCGGTGACACGAAGTTGACGAAACCGAACGAGGAGCAAGGCAATAGCACGCCGCCCCATGCAACAGACGCCGCCCACCAAGGACGGCCCCAGGATCAATGAAGATATCGACGTGGCCGAAGTCCGCGTCGTTGACGCCGACGGTGAAATGGTCGGCGTTCTCTCCACGAAGGAAGCCATCGAAATGGCGTTCGAGGTCGGTCTCGACCTTGTTGAGGTGTCGCCCAATGCGTCCCCGCCCGTGTGTAAGATCCTGGACTACGGTAAATTCAAATACGAAGCCCAGAAGAAAGCCAACGAAGCCCGTAAAAAGCAGAAGGTCATCGAGGTCAAGGAGATCAAGATGCGCCCGGGCATCGACGAGCACGATTACCAGACCAAGATGAAGGCCGTCCGCAAGTTCCTGGACAACGGCGACAAGGTCAAGATGACCATCCGTTTCCGGGGCCGCGAAATGGCCCACCAGGATCTGGGCATGAAGGTTCTGGACCGCGTGCGCGAGGAAGTCGACGAGCAGGCCAAGGTCGAACAGTTCCCCAAGACCGAAGGCCGCCTGATGACGATGGTCATTGCGCCCCGGTAATCCCGGCTCAAACGACACCGGTCACATTCTGAATTCGCGGCGGCCGCCCTTGTAAAGGGGCGGCCGTCGGCGTATGTCGGGTCATCGTCCACCGCAACCCGAGGAGCCTTGCCATGAAACGCAAGAAACCGGTGCGGCGGAACCCGGTGGCCCGGTCGCTTCGGACCCTCCGACAGCAGAAGATCCAATCGGCCAAGGCCTACCGCCGCCACGCCAAGCACGAAAAAGCCCGTCCCGAAAACTTAGATCGGGACGGGCTTTGTTTTTTGCGATCAGCCCCCTAATGGGACGGCAATCTGATTACTCGGCGGCCAGGGGCCGGTCGCGGATGATGTCCATGATTTCGGCGGCGGCGGTCGGGATGTTGGTGCCGGGGCCGTAGATGGCGGAGACACCCTTGGCCTTCAGGAAATCGTAGTCCTGGGCCGGGATGACGCCGCCGCAGACGACCAGGATGTCGTCCGCACCCTGGGCCTTCAATTCCTCTATCAATGCCGGGACCAGCGTCTTGTGGCCGGCGGCCTGAGACGAGACGCCGATCACGTGGACATCGTTTTCGATGGCCTGGCGGGCGGCTTCGTCCGGCGTCTGGAAAAGCGGGCCGACGTCGACGTCGAAGCCGATATCGGCGAAGGCCGTGGCGATCACCTTGGCCCCCCGGTCGTGGCCGTCCTGGCCCATCTTGACGACCAGCATGCGCGGGCGGCGGCCTTCGGCCTCGGCGAAGTCGGCGACTTCCTTGCGGATTTTCTGGAAGCCTTCGTCACCTTCATAGGCGGCGCCGTAAACGCCGGAGATCGAGCTGGTCTCCGCCCGGTGGCGGGCATAGACCTTCTCCAGCGCATCGGAAATTTCGCCCACGGTGGCGCGCCGGCGGGTCGCCTCGACCGCCAGTTCCAACAGGTTGCCTTCGCCGCTTTCGGCGGCGGCGGTCAGGGCCTCCAGTGCCGCAGTGCAGGCGTCGGCGTCACGCGACGCACGGATGTTTTCCAGGCGCTTGATCTGACTGACGCGGACGGCGGCGTTGTCGACGTCCAGGATGTCGATGTCGTCTTCGTCCTGGCGCTCGTACTTGTTGACGCCGACGACGACTTCCTCGCCCCGGTCGATGCGCGCCTGCTTGCGGGCGGCCGCTTCCTCGATGGTGCGCTTGGGCAGGCCGTCCTCGACGGCCTTGGTCATGCCGCCCAATTCTTCGACCTCACCGATCAGCTCGCGGGCCGCCTGGGCCAGGGAGGCCGTCAGGCTTTCCACGTAGTAGCTTCCGGCGAGCGGGTCGATGACCTGCGGGATGCCGGTTTCCTCGGCGATGACCAGTTGCGTGTTGCGCGCGATGCGGGCCGAGAACGGCGTTGGCAGGGCGATGGCTTCGTCCAGCGCGTTGGTGTGCAGGCTCTGCGTGCCGCCCAGGACGGCGGCCATGGCCTCGATGGTCGTGCGGATCACGTTGTTGTAGGGATCGCGCGCGGTCAGCGAAACGCCGGACGTCTGGCAATGGGTCCGCAGCATGGAGGAGCGCGGATCCTTCGGCTCGAACTGGGCCATCAGTTCCGACCACAACAGACGCGCGGCCCGCAGCTTCGCGACCTCCATGAAGAAGTTCATGCCGATGGCGAAGAAGAACGACAGGCGCGGCGCGAACTTATCCACGTCCAGGCCCTTGCCCTTGGCCGCGCGCACGTATTCCAGACCGTCGGCCAGGGTGAAGGCCAGTTCCTGAACCGCCGTCGCCCCCGCTTCCTGCATGTGATAGCCGGAGATCGAAATCGAATTGAAGCGCGGCATGTTCAGCGACGTGTATTCGATGATGTCGGCGACGATGCGCATCGACGGCGTCGGCGGGTAGATGTAGGTGTTGCGCACCATGAATTCTTTGAGGATATCGTTCTGGATGGTGCCCGACAGCTTGTCGGCGGAGACCCCCTGTTCCTCGGCGGCGACGATGTAGCCCGCCAGCACCGGCAGAACGGCGCCGTTCATGGTCATGGAGACGGACATCTCGTCCAGCGGGATGCCGTCGAACAGGATCTTCATGTCCTCGACGCTATCGATCGCGACCCCTGCTTTCCCCACGTCGCCGACGACGCGCGGATGGTCGGAATCGTATCCCCGGTGGGTCGCCAGGTCGAAGGCGACGGAAAGGCCCTTCTGACCGGCGGCCAGGTTGTCGCGATAGAACTTGTTCGATTCCTCGGCCGTCGAGAACCCGGCGTATTGCCGGATGGTCCAGGGCCGGTTGGCGTACATGGTGGCGCGGGGGCCGCGCAGATAAGGCGCGAAACCGGGCAGGCTGTCGATATGCTCGAGCCCTTCCAGGTCGGCGGCCGTGTAGAGCGGCTTGACCGCGATGCCTTCCGGCGTCTGCCAGATCAGGTCGTCGGGGGATTTGCCCTTCAGTTCCTTGGCGGCTGCCTCGGTCCACGTGTCCATTTTGTTGTTATCGCCAGCCATGATCGTCTCTCCGGTTCTGCACTCAGGTTCCCCCCTGAATTTACCCTCGAATTATACCCGCGCCATCCCGAGACAAAGGAATTTTTTGCGTGAAGGCCCCGGAAACCGCCGTAGTTTAGATTTATGTGGATATCCACCACATATATTGTGGATAACTATATGTGGTGTAGCTGGTTGACGCTCTGGCGATATCTTGTCATGATTTGCCCTGTTGAGGCCCAATTTCGGGGCGAACTTAGGGCTTTTCGGGCCCGCGGCGCCCGTTCTGGCCTCTACCCCTGGGTATAAATTTTGGCTGCCGGCGGAAGCTTTTTTTAGGTTTCGGGCCGGCCAACGGAAAGCAAGGGTACCATGAGCAACGAGACGACGAATGAATGGACGCCGCAACGGGTGAATGCCCTGATCGCGCTTTGGGACGAAGGTCTGCCGACCAGCGAGATCGGACGCCGTCTCGGAATCACCAAGAACGCCGTCATCGGCAAGGTCCACCGCCTGGGTCTCGCCAAGCGCGGATCGCCCATCAAGGAACGCCCCGACAAGCCGGAAATCAGCGAGAACCTGGTGACCATGGCCAAGTTGCGGACCGGCATGTGCAGCTGGCCGGTGGGCGAACCGAACGACCCGGATTTCCATTTCTGCGGAGAAGAGGCCGTCGACGGCAAACCCTATTGCCGGGAACATTGCGCCAAGGCCTACATCAAGATCACCAAGGACGGCCGCAAGGTCGCCGCCGCCTGATCCCGCATCGCGCCGGCCCCGCCGGCGATCACGATTTGGCCGACCAAGGACGCCCCGCTTGAATTTTCAGCCCTCTTGAATTTTCAGGCCGGGCGCCTATCATTCAGGGCATGAACACCGCATCGACGATCCTTTGGACCGGAGACCTCCGGCGAATTATCGACCCGGCCTCGTGAACGAGGACCGGGCCTTACGTGATTCGCCGTGAACGGCACCCCTTCCGACAAAGGACTGACCGATGCAGACGCACGACCGCGGGCATGCCCCGCAGACACTTCCCCATTCAACGACCGAACCCGTAACCGCGACGACGGAAACGACCCAATGCTTTTCCGTGCAGGCCATGGCCGATCCCGGCACCCTGCCCCGGGTGGTCGAGGTTTTCGCAAAACGCGGCCTGGTGCCCGACCGCATACAAGCCGCCAAGGCGCCGGCCCCGAAACGGGACCTGGTCATTGAAATCGGTCTCGACGGATATGACACCGAAACGGCGCGCCTCATCGCCCAGGAACTGCGCCGTCAGTTCTGCGTCGAGGCCGTACTGGTCACAGAAACCCAGCCGACGGGTTGAGGCCGCAAGAGGAATGCGCCGATGAGCTATCTCGACCGCATTCGCGCGATCCAGATCTATGACGCCCCGGCCTACCGCCCGTTCATCGCGGGCGGCACACAGGTCGGCCAGGTCCATCGCGACATCGCGGGCGAGCTCGGCGAATTTCCCGAGATCCTGACCGTCACCGAAGCCGCCGTAACCTTGGCCCCCGGCTTGGCCGATCACGCCTCGCGGACGGCGGCCATGGGCGAGGTTCTGGCCGATCTCAAGGCGCGCGGCCTGATCAAGGGATGGCGGGGCGAGCCCTATGCCGTCAGCGAACGATGGGGCCGCCCGCCCCTGTTCGAAATGGAACGCGCCGCCGTGCCCCTGTTCGGCACGGAAGGCTACGGCGTCCACGTCAACGGCTTCGTCCGGGATGAAGACGGCGGCATGAAGATGTGGATCGGCAAACGGTCGATGACCAAGCCGACGGGCCCCGGCAAACTGGACCAGGTCGTCGCCGGCGGCCTTCCGGCGGGTATCGCCGTGGCCGACAACCTGATCAAGGAATGCGGCGAGGAAGCGGACATTCCGCCCGAGATCGCGCGACGCGCCCACCCGGTGGGCTCGGTCTCCTATTGCACGGAGCGGCCGGAGGGCCTGCGCCGCGACATCCTGTTCAATTACGATCTGGAGCTTCCGGCCGATTTCATTCCGCGTAACACGGACGGCGAGGTAGAGGAATTCTACCTCTGGCCCATGGAGCAGGTGATGGCCGCCGTGCGCGATACCGACGACTTCAAATTCAATTGCGGCGTCATCATTATCGATTTTCTGATCCGCCGGGGGTTTATCGGGCCCGACGATCCGGACTACGTTGACATTCTCCGGGGCATGCATACCTCCCGGTAGACGCCGAAATTAAAACAGTACGCCGCCAGAAACGGAGGAAATCCCACGTGAGCACCAACGGAAACGGCCAAGACGCCGCCTGGACGGTCTATCTGTCCGGCGAGATCCACACCGACTGGCGCGAACAGATCGAGGAAGGCGCCGCCAAGGCGGGCCTGCCCATCGATTTCGTCAGCCCCGTCACCGATCACGCCTCCAGCGACGATTGCGGCGTCGCCATCCTGGGGGACGAGCCGGACAATTTCTGGAAGGACCACAAAGGCGCCAAGGTCAACGCGATCCGCACCCGTACCCTGATGGAACGCGCCGACGTGGTTGTCGTGCGCTTCGGCGACAAGTACAAACAATGGAACGCCGCGTTCGACGCCGGATACGCCGCTGCCTTGGGCACGCCGATGATCACGCTTCACGATCCGGATTTGACCCATGCGCTAAAAGAAGTGAACGGCGCCGCGATGGCGACGGCCCAGACGCCGGACCAGGTGGTGCGCCTGCTGCAATACGCAATCACCGGGCATTTGAACTGATCCGGCCGCGGCGACGCGGGGATCGACCGAAGAACCCAATGAGACTGGAAACCCCCGACCTTGGATAAATCCAACGCCTCCCTGAACCGCCCGTCGCCGGACCTCTATCCCCGGATCGAACCTTTCGGTCAGGGATACCTGGACGTTTCCGGCGGGCACCGGATTTATTGGGAACAGTCGGGAAACCCCGACGGCGTGCCTGTGGTCTTTCTGCACGGCGGGCCGGGGGCCGGGTCCAACCCGTCGCACCGGCGGTTCTTCGATCCCGACCATTACCGCATCGTGATTTTCGATCAGCGTGGCGCCGGCCGGTCCACCCCCTTCGGGTCGACCGAGGAAAACACGACCCAGGCCCTGATTTCCGACATGGAGGCCCTGCGCGGGCATCTCGGGATCGACACATGGTTCGTGTTCGGCGGGTCCTGGGGCTCGACCCTGGCGCTGGCCTACGGCGTCGCCCATCCGGACCGCTGCCGGGGCTTCGCACTGCGCGGCATCTTCCTCGGCCGCAAGGCGGAGGTCGATTGGTTCCTCTACGGCATGAAACTGATCTACCCCGAAGCCTGGCGCCGGTTTTCCAGCTACCTGCCGGAGGCCGAACGGGGCGACATTCTGGGCGCCTATCACAAGCGCCTGATGGACCCGGACCCGGCGGTCCACCGCCCGGCGGCCGAGACCTGGAGCCAGTTCGAAAGCGCGTGTTCGACCCTGCACCATAACGAGGCCGGCGGCGGCGGCGGATCGGGCCGGGGGGCATTGTCCTTGGCCCGGATGGAAGCCCATTACTTCGTCAACGACGTCTTCATGCCGGAAGGCCATCTGCTGGAGAACCTGGACCGGATCAGCCATTTGCCTTGCGTCATCGTGCAGGGGCGCTACGACATGGTCTGCCCGATCGCCACGGCGGACGAATTGGCCCGGGCCTGGCCCGACGCGACCTATGTGATCGTGCCCGACGCCGGCCATTCGGCCATGGAGCCGGGCATCCGGTCGGCCCTGGTCAGGGCCATGGACGGCTTCCGCCGCTGACCCCGGGCCGTTTCCGGCCCGGTACAGGGCGCCCGACAAGGCGTCTCCTGCCTTGCATGATCGGCACGATTCCTTAATATGCGGGCCTTGGGGACGCGCCCTCTTGGAGGGCGGCATACGGGGAAGGTCTGGAATGTTTAAGAATCTCATTGTTTCGGCAATGGTGGCCGTTTCGGTCGTGCTGTCCACGGTGCTGGCGCCGGGTGTCGCGCAGGCCGAAGACGACCCCGATTTCCTGACCATCGCGGTCGGCAAGTTCGATGTTTTCCGTGACCGGGAAAGCGATGCGGAAATCCGCCTGGATTACCGGTTCGGCAACAAATTCTGGATCTTCAAGCCGTTCATCACGACGGCCTACGTCACCAACAATTCGTCCTTCATCGGGGCCGGCGTCCTGGCCGATATCTATCTGGGCCGCCGCTTCGTGTTGACGCCGCAGTTCTCTCCGACCTGGTGGCGCGGCAAGACGTCGAACCTGGACCTGGGGCACGAATTGGAATTCCGGTCGCGCCTGGAATTGGCCTATCGGTTCGACGATCGTTCGCGCCTGGGCATTTCCATCGACCATTCGTCGAATGCCGGTCTGGGCGACGGCAACCCGGGCGTCGAATCCGTGATGCTGAACTATTCCATTTCCATGGACAGCCTGCGCGGCCTGTTCAAATAGGCCGCCCGGCCGCAAGCGGCCTCGGCGCTCCCAGCGGCCACGTTCCAGGGTCCCATCCCGCCTTCGGCTGTGATATAGAGCCATCGCTTCGCAACGCGCCGGGGCCCCGTAGCTCAGTTGGATAGAGCACAGGATTCCTAATCCTGGGGTCGCAGGTTCAAATCCTGCCGGGGTCACCACTTGCCGCGCGGCCACCGGCGGCCCGCTCTATCGACGTCCTTGAACGCAACGACGCCCCGCCGATGGCGGGGCGTCGTCGTTTCGAAAACCCGGAGATTGAGGCCGGATCAGAAATCCGTCGCCAGGGACAGGCGGAAGGTGCGGGGCGCGCCCGTCGAGATGTATCCCGGGTAGTAACTGGACGCCCAGTAATCGTGGTCCATCACGTTGTCGATGTTGAAGCGGACGGTGAACGGCTGCATGTCCGGCCGGTCGATCTTGTACCGCATGCCGATGTCGAACCGGGCCCAGGACGGCAGGCTCTTAGTATTCGCGTTGTCGATGTGCTGTTCCCCGGTGAAGGTGCCACGGCCGGTCAGCGTCAAACCCGGCACGAACGGTGTGTCCCATTCAACGCCCAGATTGATCTGGATTCCGGGCACGCCTGGCGCGTTGTTGTCGTTGTTGGCGCCGTCGGCCGTGGCCGTCAGGGTCGCGTCGGTCAAGGCCATGCCGCCCAGTATCCGCAGGTCCTCCATCACGTTGCCGAAGACCGACAGCTCCATCCCTCGGTTGCGCTGTTGGCCGTCCGACGTGAGGTTGTTTGACGCATCCGCGGCGGCACTCGGTTGCGTGATCTGGAAGATCGCGAGGGTCGCCCCAAAATCGCCCAGGTCCGCCTTCACCCCCAGCTCCATCTGCTTGGAAATATAGGGCGCCAGATTTTCACCGGCGTTCGCATAGGTGCTGCCGACGACGGCACCCTGTTGCAGGCCTTCGATGTAGTTGCCATAGACGGAGATCTTATTCCACGGTTTGCCGACGAACCCGATGGCGGGCGACACCGTGCTTTGATTGTAGTCTGAGGTCACAAGACCGGTGGTCGAGCTGAAGTTCTGCGCCTTGATGCGCTGCAGCCGGCCGCCCAGGATCAGCTGCACCCGGTCGTCATAGACCGACAATACGTCGCCGAAGGCGATGCTGACGAATTCCGATTCCGCCGTCTTCGGCGTCGCCAGGTCGGATGTCTGCACGCCCCCATGCGTCGCCGGCGCATAGAGGTTGGACGTGATCGCGCTGCCGATGTTTTCGTTGCCGCTTTTCTGGGTGCGGTGGAACCGGGTGACGGACAGGCTGACGTCGTGGCTGATTGCACCCGTGGTCAGGTTGCCGCGGACGCCCGCTTCCTGGGTGTTGGTGTCGTAGATGTATTTCAAGTGGCTGGGCGTCGCCGACAGGTCCCCGTCCGAGTTCTTGACCGACGGGAAATAGGTTAAGCGGCCCCAGTGGGTCCGTTTGGCGCCGACAGCGATATAGCCCGTCCAATCCGGCGTCAGGTCGTATTCCGCCCGCGCCGCGCCGAAGAAGTCTTCGGCATCGACCCATCCCCAGGGAAAGAACCAGTTGGATGACGCATCGGGCGCATCGGGGACGGCGATGCCGGACGAGATGTTCGTCACCAGGGACGGGCCGTTGATATTCTGCAACTGATATCCCAGATCGGCGGAAAGACGCAGCCGATCGCCCCGGTA
This sequence comes from Rhodospirillaceae bacterium, assembly GCA_002696205.1. GTDB lineage: Bacteria > Pseudomonadota > Alphaproteobacteria > Rhodospirillales > Casp-alpha2 > UBA1479. Next base: position 26,907 of record NZRL01000206.1, read on the forward strand.
ATCCAGCCCGGCGATCGAATTGACGAAGGTCCGGTACTGGTCGTCGACGGCGGTGTCGCCGTCTTCCAGGCTGCCGTTGATCCGCACACCGAATTCCTTGTCCCGGCCGAGACGGCGGCCGACATCGACCTGACCGCCCAACTGGGTGCTGTTGGCGTAGGTCCCGACGACCCGGGTGATCGGATCGTCCGTCGCCCGCTTGGGCGTGATGTTGACCGTGCCGCCGACACTGCCCAGCGGCGTCATGCCGCCCAGCAGGGCGGCCGGGCCTTTCAGAATTTCGACCCGCTCCGCCATGCCCATGCCGACGTTGAAGGTCGGGGCCACGCCGTACAGTCCGCCAAAGGCGACGTCCTGGTTGCTGGCTTCGAAGCCGCGGATCTTCAAGGGGTCGGTGTAGCCCGTGCCCGGCCAGGTCGCGAATGCGGCGGGGTCGTTGGCGACCACGTCACGAACGGTTCGGGCCTGCTGGTTCTCGATCAGTTCGGCGGTGTAGCTGGTCTGGTTGAACGGCGTTTCCATCATGTCGCGGTTGCCCAGCATGCCCAGCTTGCCGCCGCGTGCGACCTGCCCGCCCGCATAGGCCGGCGGCAAGTTGCCGATTTCCGCCTGTGACGGTACGGCCCGGCCCTCGACCGAGACGGTCCCCAAGGTCAGGCGGTCACTGCTTTCCTCTTGCCCCGGCGCCGTGACGGTCACCGTATCCGCGGCGGAGAAGCGATGGGACAGCCCCGTCCCCTCGAGCAGTCGGGCCAAGGCCGCATCCGGCGTCATCGTGCCCTGCACACCCGGCGATCGGGCGTCGCGAGCGACCGCCGAAGGATAGAGAACCTGCAATCCCGTGCGTTCGCCGAAGGCCGCCAAGGCCGCTGGCAGGGGGCCCGCCGCGATGTCGAATGTCATGGCCCGATCGCGCGTCGCCTGCGCCGCTTCGACGCCGGCGGCCTGCCCGCCGGCGCCGGCCCGCGCCGCGACGGCATCCGCCCGGACCGGATGCGCCAGCGCCCCCGCCACCGATATCCCCGCCGCCAACAGCGCGATGCGGGCGACGCCCGCTTTGAAATTCCCCTTGCCGGTCATGTCTTCGGTCCTCGTCGTTTTTTGGTCATAATATGCAAATGCGTTGCATTCGCATTGCTGTCTGAAAACGAGACGACGGCTCTGGCGGCAATCCTCACCCCTGGGGCGAGAAAAATTTTCAGACCGGCGGGGGCAGGGCCGGTCTACCGGCATCAAGCCCCGGCCAGAACGACCAGGAAGGGCGTGATCCTGGCCTCGCGTACCGGCAGCGTGCGGACGATGGCGTTCAGGACGGCGTCCGGGTCATCGATGTTGAACACACCGTCGATGCGCAGCGCGGCCAACGCATCGCCCCAGACGACGACGCGGCCCGGGCGGTAGCGGTTCAGGTCCGCGACGACGTCGGCCAACGGCCGGTCTCGGAACACCAACTTGCCCCGGCGCCAGGCGGTTTCGGCGTCGTCCGCGGCGGACGTGGGTCTGCCCAGGCCATGACGGCCATAGGCGATGCGTTCACCGGCGGAGAGGCGCACCGTATCGCCCCCCGCGCCGGGCGCGCCGAGACAAACCTCGACGGCGCTTTCCTCGACCGCGACGCTGGTGTCGGCGGCACGGCGATGAACGGTGAAGGTCGTGCCCAACGCGCGCACCGTGCCTCCGGCACAAGCCACGTCGAAAGGCCGCGACGGATCATGGCGGACGCGGAAGGACGCCCGCCCGGACAACAGCCGCAGGCGCCGCACCGCCGGGCCGTATTCAACGGCGACGGCGGTCTCCGCATCCATATCGATGACCGTACCGTCGGGGGCGGTGATGGTGCGGCGTTCGCCGGTGCCGGTGCGGAAATCGGCCACGGCCATGGCTTCCAGATCGCCGACCGTGACACCGGACACGACGGCGACGCCGGCGCAAGCAGCCGCCCCGGCGGCCCCCGCCAAAAGATGGCGCCGGGTCAACCCGCGCCGAGGCGGGGACAGCGCAGGGCGGGGATCCGGCACCGCGTCCAGGTCTACCCAAAGGGTCTCCAGGCGATCGTATTCCCGAGGGTTCATGGGATTGACCCGCAACCACCGCCCGAATGCCTCCTGCTCCGCCGGGCCCGCATCGCCCGAGCTAAGGCGCACGAACCAGGCAAGCGCCTCGTCTCGGGCGGCTGCCTCGCGCGGGCTGCGATCACCGGCGGGTTGGCCGGATACGGACTTGGGGGGATCACTGTTCTTTGGCATGGGCCGTCAACGCGGATGAGACAACAGAAGTTCGACACCAGGGTGCGAAAGCGAAAGGCGCTTAACAACATGACGACGCCACGGCGCCGTTCCCACACCCCAGGCGGAAATAAAATTCATGCGGCGGCGATCATGGGTCCAAGCGATCCCGGCAATAGGCCATGGCGCGCATGATGTGTTTTTCCACCATGCTGCGGGAGATGCCCAGACGCCGGGCGATTTCGGCATGGCCGAGCCCATCGAACTTATGCATCAGAAAGACCTCGCGCTGGCGCGGCGGCAAGTCGTCGACCGCCGCGGCAAGACGGCCCAGGCGTTGACGCTGGACAAGAACGTCCTCGGCCGAGGGCTCGCCGCTTTCCCGGTCGGCCCCCAACTCCTCGGCCACGAAACGCTGGCCGCGCCGCCCGTCGGCGCGCAGATGGTCAAGGGCGATGTTGTCGGCAATCCGATAGAGATAGGCGCGGGGGTTGCTCAACTCCGGCACGGTTTCCAATCCTTGCAGACGCAGATAGGTATCATGCACCACGTCGCGCGCCGCGCCGGGCGACCCCAGGCGGCGTGTAAGATAGCCGGTCAGTTCCTCGTAATGGGCGAGCAACAGACGCAACAAGGTGAACCGATCGTCGGCGGCCATGAACCGGGCCTTCTCCCCCACCCCCACGCCCGCCGCGGCGGCAAACGAACGCAATGGGATACAACACAGATGCCCGGCACCATAAACAAGATGCGAACGATTCTCAATTGCGAAGAATGAAGGCGCCGATCGATTCTAGGCCAGGGTCATTCCTTCGGCGGAGATGCCGGCAACCCAACCGGCCAGGATCCAGCCCTGCAGCATTCCGGCGGCGCGCATGGCCGCATCGCCCTGATCGAGGCCGTCGCGTCCGGCCAAGGCTTCGCAGATTTCCTCGAAGGTCTTCGCCTCCCGCGCCAGTCTGAGCCCCGACGCCTCGTCTTCGGACAAGGGGCGGAATTGAACGCGCAGGCTGTCCGCGTCGCGCCAGGCGGCCCAGGTTTCAGGACCATTTAGGATTGCCTCCGGCGCGCGGTCGGGGTCGTCCTCGCGGGTCACCGCCTGTTGGAAATCGGCGACGTCATGGGTGAGAACGAAGGTATTGAGCGCCGGATGGAAGTCGAAGACCAGCAGGGGCCAGGCTTCGGGCGATGTGGCCGCCAGAACATCGGGGATGATCGCGTCGGCGTCCGGCGCATCGAACGCCAGCCCCAGCCCCCATTCGAAGGCCGCCATGTCCCCGGCAACGGGCAGGTCCGCCCAGGGCGACGTGCCACGCAGCCAATCGGCAAAGGCCCGGCCGAGCCAGCGCACGGAACGTTCGCTCGAGGGATGCTGCGCCAGATATCCCGTGACCGCCGCGTCGAATTCTTCGTCGCCGAGCAATGTATGAAGCGCCGGAAAATCTTCGCCCATCACTTCGCGGAGGCGCGCCAGATAGGCATGATCGTAAACGTCCAGGTGCGGGCCGCCCGCCGTCAGGTGAACGCGGATGGTCTCGTCGCCGGCAAGCAACCGGGACTGGAACAGCTCTTGAACGGTGGTCAGAGCGCCGGTCATGCCGCCGCTCCGCCCGTCGCCTCGGCGGCCAAGCGACGCGCCATGGCCAATTCGTCGACCAATTCGGCGAAGGGTGGAATGTCCGCGTCCCGTTCGATCATCGTCGGCACCGGGCCGAGGTGCCGCACGGCCTTACGGTATAATTCCCAGACCGCATCGGCGACCGGCGCGTTGTGGGTGTCGACGATGTGGTCGCCGTTGTTTTCATGACCCGCCAAGTGAACCTGCTTCACCCGCTCCGCCGGGACCCCCGCCAGATAGGCCTCCGCATCGAACCCGTGGTTGAAGGCGGAAACGTAAATATTGTTGACGTCTAGCAGCAGGTCGCAATCGGCCCGCCGCGTCAATTCGGTCAGGAAGTCCCATTCCGTCAGGCTGTCCGCCGTGAAAGTCACGTAGGTCGAGGCGTTTTCCAATGCGATGCGGCGGCCCAAAACATCCTGCACCTCGCGAACGCGCGCCGCGACATGATCCAAGGTTTCCTCGGTCAGCGGCAGCGGCAGCAGGTCGTGCAGGTTGATACCGTGCGCCCCGGTCCAGCAGAGGTGGTCGGAGATCACCGCCGGCTCGATCCGGTCGGCCAGGTCCTTCAACGACAACAAGTAGTCCCGGTCCAACGGATCCGGCCCGCCGATCGACAGAGACACACCGTGCATGGCCATGGGATAGCGTTCGCGCACGGCCATCAGGTTGGCCATCGGACGCCCGCCGACGGCCATGAAGTTTTCCGAGATGACTTCAAACCAATCCACCCCGGCCCCGTCGCCGCCACCCGCCGGTGGAGGCGCCGCCAGAACGTCGGAAAAATGCTGCGGCCGGAGGCCCAGCCCGAAACCGGAAATTTGATCGCCAGGTCGCGTCATCTCGGCACCATACCCTGAAACGCGATCGAGGGGCCGATTGTCACCGGCCCCTCGACATTCCTATGCATGAAGAATGGCGTCTGCATGAAGAACAAGAAAGCGATCAGCCCTTTTTGACCGTGCCGCCCTTGTCCATGCATTCCTTGGCGGACTTGGTCGAAACCCAGCCCTGGCCCTTGCAAGCGTTGTGGCCTTTGCATTCGTTGCCGGCGGTCTTGCACGAACCGTGGCCCTTGCACGAATTGATGCCCATGCATTTGACGCCGTCGGCAGCTTTGGCCGCGGTCGGCGCGGTGGAAACGGCGGCACCGGCAATGAACAGGGCGGCGGCGGCGGTGGCCAGGGCGACGCCCGTGGTTTTTTTCTGAACAGACATGCGTGAACTCTCCTTTGCTGAAATTCGGGTCCGGCTCTGGTGGCCGGTCGAGGGAGAGTGTAGCGGCCCCGACAAGCAGCGGGCGTCACGTTGAGGTCGCAGACCATCACAAGGATGTGAGACGGATTTGAAGGTGCGCTGCGCAAGATCGGGGGCGCGGCGGCCCGCTTATTCCGTGTCGTCGACACTCCAGATGCGGGCATGCTGGCCGTCGCCGGAGGCCGGGATCATACGGACACGCTCGCTGATTCCCGCGTCGGTGAACTCACGTTCGATCGCCAACAGGGTTCCCGCCGGATGATCGCAGAGCGCCGCCATATCGGCGCATTCACGGCGCGCGGCGTCCATCGCCGCCAGCATGTCGGGCGCGCCGTACTGGTCATAGAGATGCGCGGCAAGCGCGCGCTCGGCCTCCGCCACCTCGGCGTCGGGCACGACCGCGACCTGCACGAAGGTCGACCGCCCGAAATTTCCCAGGCCCATCCACCCGCTTTTGAACGCCAACTGGCGTTTGTTGGACCAGGTTGCCGGATCACTCTCGTCCGCCTGGAATTCAAAGGTCCCGGAGACCGCCCACTCCCCCGGCTGGGCCGGGTCCTCGAAAACGTTCTCGTCGGATTGATCCATGCGGATCGTGCGTGCGAATTTCATTTGAGCGTCTGCCTCCCTTGGCGTGGCCTTTCAATATAGAGGGCGGCATACACCGGCGCATCATGGTAAAGAAAACGGCATGCTGTCTCGTCTTTTCATCGCCCCGCTCCTCGCCTTGCTGCTGTCGGCTATTCAACCCGCGCCGGCGGCCCGCGCCCAGGGCATCGATGCCGCCGCCGTCGCCGAGGCCGTCCGTTCCGTTGTCGTCGTGTTGCCGCGCTGGCGCAACGTACGGCCCGGATTCGCACCGCGCAGCGGCGATCCACGCGTCGCGCCCGAAGGATCGGGCGTCGCGATCCTGGCGGGCGGCTACGTAGTGACTAACGATCATGTCCTGGGCGACGCAATCAGCGTGTCGCTGCGCCTGGCCGACGGACGCAGGGCGCCGGCCGAAATCGTCGGCCGCCACAAGGCGACCGATATTGCCTTGTTGAAGACGACCGCCGACCTGACCGTCGCCGAACCGGGGCCGATGCCCGGCATCGCCGCGCCCGTCTGCGCCATCGGCAATCCGTTCGGCCGGGGGCTTTCCGTCTCCTGCGGCGTGGTCTCGGCAATCGGTCGGGCCAACGCCGGTTTCAACGAGATCGAAGATTTCATTCAGACCGACGCGGCGGTCAATCCGGGCGGGTCGGGCGGCGCGCTGGTCGATGGCCGAGGGCGGTTCGTCGGCATGGTCTCGGCGATCTTCGCGCAAGGGTCCGACGCCAATATCGGCGTGAATTTTGCCGCGTCCCGTCGCTTGGTCGACCGGGTCGTCCGCGACCTTGCCGAGTTCGGCGCCGTCCGCGAAGGCACCGCCGGGATCGACGTCCGGCCCCTTACCCCCGAAGAGGCGGCCGTGAACGCGGGCGTCGGTGTGGTCGAGGTCGCGCGGGACGGCCCGGCGCTTGCCGCCGGGATCGAAGCCGGCGACATCGTCACCCGGGTCGGGGACCGCCCGGTGACCGCGCCCGGCGAGTTCCACGCGGCCCTGTTCCGCCACCGGCCCGGCGCGGAGGTTCAGATGACGGTTCGGCGCGGCGACGTGGAACGGCAGGTGACCGTAACCCTCGCCCCGCAGGCGCCGTAACCTCATGAATTTCGCGTCGCCCGAAACTCCTGCCCTGCCCGATGCGGCCATGGATGTCGATTTCCAGGCGCTGTCCGATGCCCGCCTCGCGGAAATGGAAACAGCGGCGAAGGCCGTCGGCGACAGTCTGGCCGAATTGTCCGCCCAGGGCACGACGCTGGTCGGCGACGTTCTGAAGGGTCAGGGCGAGTTCCTGCAATGGGACCATTACCCCGCGGGCGACGTTTATGATCGGGCCAGCCACGCCCAGTACTATTATCACGCCCATCCGGCCGACAACCGGACGCCCGGCTACCCCGATGGGCTCTGGGCCGCCGAGCATGGGCATTTTCATACGTTCCTGCGGGCCGAGGGCATGCCCCCGGGGTCTGTTCCGGCACCCTTATCGGATGGTCATACGGGCGGGACCGGCGACGCGCTGAGCCATATCGTGGCGATTTCCATGGGCCGCGACGGCCTGCCGATGCGGCTGTTCACGACCAACCGATGGGTCACCGGCGAACAATGGCACGATGCCGAAACGGTGATCGGGTTGATCGACCGGTTCACGGTCACCAGCCCCGTACCGTCACGCCCGGTGAATTCCTGGATCACCCATATGCTGCGCCTGTTCCGCCCGCAGATCGAGATTCTGCTGCGCCGGCGGGACACCGCCCTGGCCGATTGGCGAGCCCGCCATCCCGATACCGAAACGCCGGCCCATGAAGACCGTGGCCTGGAAGTGACTTCGATGACCGTCATCGACATCGCGGATCAGATCGAGGCTCTGGCGGCGGAGCGGGCCCGCCGCGCGTAAGCTCATTCGTCGGAGATCACCGCGCCCGCGTCGATCAACGCCTGGATCTCGTCGGCGCCGTAACCGTGTTCTGCCAGGACCTCGCGGGTGTGCTGGCCGTAGACGGGCGCCCCGTGATCCGTTTTCTGCGGCGTGCCGGAGAACTTCACGGGCATGCCCAATGCCTTGGCACTGCCGAGGGTCTTGTGCGGCACGTCGATGACCATTTCGCGGGCGATGGCGTGGGGGTCGGCGTGCATCTGGTTGATGTCGAACACGGGGCCGGCGGGCAGGCCGACCTCTTCGAACTTGGCCAGCCATTCGTCCGATGTCTTCGATTTGAAGATCGGCGTCAGGACCTCTTCCAATTCCTTCAGGTTCGCCATGCGGCCGGTGTTCTCGGCGAAGCGCGGATCGTCGGCGATCTGAGGATTGTCGAGCGCGGTGAGAAGCCGTTCCCAGGTCCGCTGATTGGCGGCACCACAGGTGATCCAGCCGTCCGACGTTTCGAACGCCTGATAGGGCGCGTTCAAGGGGTGGGCCGAGCCCATGGCGCCCGGCGAGACGCCCGTGGCGAAGGCGATCGCCGATTGCCAATAGGTATGGATGATCCCGGCCTCGAACAGCGAGGTATCGACAAGCTGTCCTTCGCCGGTCTTCAGCGCGTTGGCATAAGCGGCGGAAATGCCCATCGCCGCCAGGATGCCGGCGGTGATATCGGTGATGGGGGCGCCGACCTTGCAGGGCGGCCTTCCCGGGCCTTCGCCGGTGATATGCATCAGACCCGACATGCCCTGGGCGATCAGATCGAAGCCGCCGCGTTCGGCATACGGCCCGGTCTGACCGAAGCCGGAGATCGAACACCAGACCAGTTTCGGGTTGGTCTTCTTCAGGTCTTCGTACGCGAGGCCCAACTTGGCCATCGTGCCCTGGCGATAGTTCTCGATGACGACGTCGGCGTCGGCGGCCAACTTGCGGACGACTTCCTTGCCGCCTTCGGTCTTGAGGTCCACGGCGACGGACCGCTTGCCCCGGTTCATGACCAGGAAGGCGGCGGCTTCGTCCTCGATCTTCGGCGGCACGGCGCGGCGGGTATCGTCACCTCCCGGCACCTTCTCCACCTTGATCACGTCGGCTCCCATGTCGGCCAGCATCAGGGCGCAAGTCGGCCCCGCCATCACATGAGTAAGGTCGATCACCTTCATCCCCGCCAGGGGGCCGTCGCCACGGGCCATGCCGCATCCTCCGTTCGTTTTTCCGACCGGCGTGACCCCTTTGCCACGCCGGGTGGTCTTTTTTATATCCTAGTCTTCGCGCGCCTGGGGATTGACCAGGTAGTCCATGGCCGCGTCGACACCGCCTTTTTCATGCGGCACCTTGGCGAGGTCCAACCCCATTTCGACGCCGGACAGCGTGCCCATGAGCATCAGTTCGTTGAAGTCGCCCAGGTGGCCGATGCGGAAGACCTTGTCGGCGACCTTGTTCAACCCATTGCCGAGCGACATGTCGAAGGCATCCAGGGTCACTTTCCGGAAGTTGTCGGCGCTGTGGCCTTCCGGCATCATCACGGCGGTCAACACGGGGGAGTATTCCTTCGGCTCCTGACACAGGACCTCCAGCCCCCAGGCGCGGACGGCGCGGCGGGTCGCTTCGGCGAACCGCTGATGGCGGGCGAAGACGTTGTCGAGACCTTCCTCCATCAGCATATCGACCGCTTCCTTCAGGCCGTAAAGCAGGTTGGTCGCGGGGGTGTAGGGGAAATAGCCGGTCTTGTTCATGTTGATCATTTCGTCCCAGGCCCAATAGGACTTGGGCAGGCTGGCCGATTTGGAAACCTCGACCGCCTTGTCCGAAACGCAGTTGAAGCTGATGCCCGGCGGCAGCATCAGGCCCTTTTGCGAGCCGGCGACGGCGACGTCGACGCCCCATTCGTCCTGACGGAAATCGGCCGAGGCGAGGCCCGAAATGGTATCGACCATAAACAACGCCGGATGGCCCGTGCGGTCGATGGCATCGCGGACCAGCTTGACCCGCGAGGTCACGCCGGTCGAGGTCTCGTTATGGACCATGCAGACGGCCTTGATCTCGCGGTCGGTGTCTTCGTTCAGACGCTTTTCGATGGCGGCGGCATCGACACCGTGGCGCCAGTCGCCGTCGATGAATTCCGGCACCAGGCCGAGACGCAACGCCAGGTTCTTCCACAGCGTCGCGAACTGACCGGTTTCGTACATCAGGATGCGGTCGCCCGGCGACATGGTGTTGGCAAGCGCCGCTTCCCAGGCACCCGTGCCCGAGGCCGGATAGATGATGACCTCGCAGTTTTCGGTCTTGAAGACCTTCTTCATGCCGTCCAGGCAGGCATGGGCCAGATCGGCGAAATCGGGGCCGCGATGGTCCATCACCGCGGCGTCCATGGCGCGCAGGATACGATCGGGCGTGTTGGAAGGTCCGGGGATCTGCAGGAAATGACGGCCGCGTCGCACAGTCATGATCGGATGTCCTCGTTTTAAATCGGTTGCGGGCACGCAAGCCTGCGGCCCTTCATTGAGCGAACCGGAATTATGCATACAATTTTTTAGCAGACAACCCGGATTTCGAAAAGACCGCGTTATTTCAACTCATACCTTTGATTTAAAACATTTTATTTTGCATTCCGGCCGTCGTTTTGAGCAAAATATGACGCCAAAGAAATTCCCATATTGAATTTTGAATTCATTTTGATACACTCGCGCGCACCCCTCCCCGTATGATGGAGCACCGTCGCCCATGACGCCCCCGACCGACCTTTCCGCCGCCGCCCAGACCACCTCCACCGCCGACGCGGCCAACGCCGTACCGGGCGCGCCGGGGGCGATCCACCGCCGCCGGGATAAGGGCGATCCCGCCCTGGCGCGCCGCTTGAAAGGTGCGATCAAGGGCGCGGTCCTGTTCGATCCGTTCTCCAGGGGCCGCTATTCCACCGACGCCTCCATCTATCAGATCGAACCCTTGGGCGTCGTCGTGCCGGAAGACGCCGAGGACGTGGAAGCCATCATCAACATCGCCCGCGACGAAGGCGTGCCGATCCTCCCCAGGGGCGGCGGCACCTCGCAATGCGGGCAGACCGTGGGCGAGGCGCTGGTTGTCGATCTGTCCAAGAACCTGAACAAGATTCTCGATTTCGACGCCTCGGGCCGCCAGGCCCTGGTCGAGCCGGGCTTGGTGCTGGATCATCTGAACGCCTACCTGAAACCGCACGGCCTGTGGTTCCCGGTCGACGTGTCGACCTCGTCCCGCGCGACCATCGGCGGCATGGCCGGGAACAATTCCTGCGGCTCGCGGTCCATCGTCTACGGCACCATGCGCGACAACGTCCGCGCCATCGACGCCGTCACCATGGACGGCCAAGCCATGCAGTTCGGCGAGGTGTCATCGAATGCGCCGGCCGCCAGCCTGACCCCGGAGCAGCAGGACATGGTCGCCAATCTGTTGACCATCGGCCGGCGCGAATCCGATCACATCAAGGAGAGCTTCCCCGATCTGATGCGCCGGGTCGGCGGGTACAACATCGACTCGCTGATGCCGGGCGGCGCCTACAAAGGGTCCTGGGCCGACGCCACCCTGTACCGCCCACAGACCCATCCGAACCTGGCGCATCTTTTGATCGGGTCGGAAGGCACGCTGGCCTTTTCGACCAAGCTGCACCTGGACCTGCAGCCCCTGCCGAAACACAAGGTGCTGGGCGTCTGTCATTTCCCGACCTTCTACAAATGCATGGACGCGGCGCAGCATCTGGTGACGCTGGGTCCGGCGGCGGTCGAGCTGGTCGACCGCACGATGATCGGCCTGGCCCGCGATATCGAGATTTTCCGCCCGACCGTCGAACGCTTCGTCCAGGGCGAGCCCGACGCCCTGCTGCTGGTCGAGTTCGCGGGCGAGGAGTTGGAGCCGCAGCTCGCCAAGCTCAAGCAGCTCGTCGAGATGATGGGCGACCTGGGCTTCCCGGGCGCGGTGGTCGAGGCCGTCGATCCGGCCTTCCAGCGCGACATCTGGGAAGTCCGCAAATCGGGCCTCAACATCATGATGTCGATGAAGGGCGACGGGAAACCGATCTCCTTCGTCGAGGATTGCGCCGTGCGCCTGCCGGACCTGGCCGAATACACGGACCGTCTGACCCAGGTCTTTCACAAGCACGGCACGGAAGGGACCTGGTACGCCCATGCCTCCGTCGGGACATTGCATGTCCGGCCCGTGGTGAATTTGAAACAGGACCTGGGTGCGAAACAGATGCGCGCCATCGCCGAAGAAGCCTTCGAGATGGTCCGCGAGTACAAGGGCTCCCACTCGGGCGAGCATGGCGACGGCCTGGTCCGGTCCGAATTCCACGAAGCCATGTTCGGCACGCGAATGGTCGAGTCCTTCAAGGAAGTGAAGACCGAGTTCGATCCCGAGGGCCTGATGAACCCGGGCAAGATCGTCGATCCGCCCAAGATGGACGACCGCAGCCTGTTCCGCTTCAAGCCGGGATACGAAACCCAGAAGATTGACACGTTTCTCGACTGGTCCGACTGGGGTGGTTTCGCCGGCGCGGTCGAGATGTGTAACAACAACGGCGCCTGCCGCAAACGCGACGCCGGGGTGATGTGCCCGTCCTTTCGCGCGACCGGCGACGAACAGCACCTGACCCGTGGCCGTGCCAACACCCTGCGCCTCGCGATCTCGGGTCAGCTCGGCCCCGACGCCTTCGCCTCCGACGACATGGCGGCGACGATGAAGCTCTGCGTCGGCTGCAAGGGCTGCAAGCGGGAATGCCCGACGGGCATCGACATGGCTCGGATGAAGATCGAATTCCTGAACGCCTACAACAAGCGCCACGGCCTTCGGATGTTCGACAAGCTGGTCGCCTACCTGCCGCGCTACGCCCCGATGGCGTCGAAGATTTCCTGGGCCTTGAACCTGCGCGACAAGATCCCGGGCATGGCCTGGATTTCCGAAAAGATGTTCGGCTTCGCGGCGAACCGCACGCTGCCCCGTTGGGCCGCCGCCCCCGACCGGAGCGAAGGCGTCCCCGGCCCGGGCGAGGCCTGCCCCGTCGGCCCGGCGGTGGTCCTGCTGGGCGATACCTTCAACACCTATTTCGAGCCGGAAAATCTGCGCGCCGCACGCCGGGTGCTGACGGCTGCCGGATACCGCGTGGTCACCGCGCAGGCGCCGGACAAATCCCGGCCGCTCTGTTGCGGGCGGACGTTCCTGGCCGCCGGTCTCGCCGAGGAAGCGAAGAAGGAAGCGGCCCGAACGCTGGAAGCCCTGATGCCCTACGTCAACGCGGGCGTGCCCATCGTCGGGTTGGAGCCGTCGTGCCTGCTGACCCTGCGCGACGAATTCACGGTGCTGCTGCCCGGCGAGGAGACCAAGGCGCTGGCCGAGAAGGCCATGCTGTTCGAGGAGTTCCTGGCATCCGAGGCCGAGGCCGGGAACCTGAACTTGCCGCTGAAAGACACCGGTGCGGGCAAGGCGCTGCTGCACGGCCATTGCCATCAGAAGGCATTCAACGTCATGAGCAACGTCGAAAAAACCCTGCGCCTGGTGCCGGGGCTGGAGGTCGAAACGGTCGACAGCAGCTGTTGCGGCATGGCCGGGGCCTTCGGTTACGACAAGGACAACGTCGCCGTATCCAAACGCATGGGCGAGCTGTCGTTGCTGCCCGCCGTGCGGGGTGCGGACGCCGATACGGTCGTCGTCGCCGACGGCACCAGTTGCCGCCATCAGATCGCCGACGGCACACCGCGCGAGGCGGTCCACGTCGCCCAGGTTCTCGAACGTTATCTGGAAACGGAATAAGCCCATGGACGAAACGCCCGCCACGCCCATCGCCCGCCCGTCGCTGCACGACACCATCGTCAACCGCATCCGGTCGATGATCTATGACGGCGATCTGAAACCGGGCGAGAAGGTGCCGGAGAAAATGCTCTGCGAGACTTTGGGCATTTCCCGCACGCCGCTGCGCGAGGCGTTGAAGGTCCTGGCGTCGGAAGGCACACTGGAACTGCTGCCCAACCGGGGGGCGCGGGTCGCGCGCCTGACCGCCGAGGACGTGGACGAGATGTTCCCCGTGATGGGCGCGTTGGAAGGCCTTTCGGGTGAACTGGCCTGCGCCAAGGCGACGGACGCCGATATCGCCGAACTGCGCGCCCTGCACTACCAGATGGCGCTGCATCATACCCGGGCGGAGCGGGCCGAGTATTTCGCCATCAACCAGAAGATCCACGAAAAGATCATGGCCGTGGCGGGCAACGACCTGCTGGTCACGATGTACGAAGGGCTGGCCGGGCGCATCCGCCGCGCGCGGTATATTTCGTCCATCACCTCCGGCCGGTGGGACGAGGCCATGGCAGAACACGAGGAAATTCTGGCGGCCCTGGAAGCCCGCGACGCCCCCCGCCTGGCCGCCATCCTGAAAGGTCATCTTCGCAATAAATGCGAGGCGGTGAAGGAAGTCCTGCGCAGCGACGGCAAGAGCGACGAAGCCGCCGCCTGACCTCCGCCATCCCAGGCACCCCGATCCGATGACGCAGAGGTGATCCCCGGTGAGCGGCGGCCTCTGCTAAACAGGCCCCGATAACAGAGGGGTCCGTTTTCGGTGATTGAGCTTTCGGCCCGGGCAGTCCATCGTTGCCTGATGGCAAACCGCCTTTCCGCTTTCATCTTCGGCGAACCGGTCGCGGACCGGCTGCCCGCCCGCGTGCGTGAACGCATCGCCGCCCAACAGCAACAGAGCGAGAAGCTCATCAGTTGGGTGCAGATGGCCCTGGTCCTGCTGTTCGCCGGGCTCTGGCTGGCGGCACCCAAGGCCGGGATGAACCCGGATGTCGAACTGGTGCCCTACGCGCTGGGGTTCTATTTCGTGTTCACCTCGGTGCGCCTGATCGGCGCCTACCGCAATGCCCTGACGCGGCCGTTCCTGATGATCTCGGTGGTCATCGACATGGCCTTGCTGATGATCCTGATCTGGTCGTTCCATATCCAATACATGCAACCGGCGAGCTTCTATTTGAAGGCGCCGACGTTGATGTACGTCTTCATCTTCATCGGCCTGCGCACGCTGCGGTTCGAGCCGGGGTATATCGTCCTCGCCGGCGGCTCGGCGGCGGTCGGCTGGCTGGCCTTGATGGTCTATGCCATCCATTCGAATACCGAATACGCCCCCATGCTGACCCGCGACTACGTCGTTTACATGACGTCGAACGCGATCCTGATCGGCGCCGAGATCGACAAGGTCGTCTCGATCCTGATGGTCACCGGCGTGCTGGCGATCGCCGTGCTGCGCGCGCAACGATCGCTCTACCGCGCGATCACCGAAAGCACGGCGGCCCAGGACCTGACCCGGTTCGTGTCCAAGGAAGTCGCCGCGCGCATCACCGGCGCCGACGAAGCGATCGAGCCCGGCGACGGCGAAAGCAAGGTCGCCTCGATCCTGTTCACGGATATCGAGGGCTTCTCGACGATTTCGGAATCCATGTCGCCCCAGGAACTGGCGTCCACGATCAATGCCTATTTCCAGGCCGTCGGCGAGGTCATCGCCCGCCACGGCGGGGTCATCCTGCTGTTCGAGGGCGATGCCATGCTGATCACCTTCAACGCCGTCTCGCCGTCGGAAAACCATGCGACCCGGGCATTGGATTGCGCGCTCGACCTGCAACGGCTTTGCGATACCCGGACCTTCGGCGACGGCGTGCGCCTGCCGACCCGCTGCGGCGTCAACACGGGACCGGTCACGGTCGGCGCCCTCGGCACGGCGGAAAGCCTGACCTTCACCGTGCTGGGCGACAACGTGAACATCGCCGCGCGCCTGGAACAATTGAACAAGCAATACGGCACCTACGTCATGTGCACGCAGGAAACCGTCAACGCCTGCCGCGGCGCCTACCAATTCGATTTCAAGGGAGAGATCACGGTCAAGGGCCGGGCGTCGGCCTGTCAGGTCTTCGCCGTCGCGGCGCCCGAGGACTGATCGGGCAGACGGGCCGTCAGCCGCCGCGCGCCGAAATCACCGCATCGACCGCTTCGGCGAACCCTTCGCCCGACGGCCCCGCCGTGACGAAGGCCGGTTCCGCATCCAGGCGGCCGGCGAATTCGGCGACGTTGGCGACCCCCACGGAATGGGGGAAGAATTCGAACAGCGGCGCGTCGTTGGGGCTGTCGCCCAGATAAAGCCACCGCGCCCGTTCGCCTTCGTCCGAAACATCGGCCTTGAACAATTCGCGCAGCACCAGGCAGGTCGTGGTCAGCTTGTCGTAGGGACCGAGCCAGCCGTTGACGTGAATGTTGGAATAGGTCGCGGTCATGCTCGCGGCCTCCATGATCGAGACGATCTTGAGAACCTGTTCCTGACCCAGCGCCGCCACGTCCTGGGCATGGTCGATGGCAAGATCGGTCTCGCGATATGCCTGATCGGCGGCGAGTGCCGCGCCCGGGACCTCGGCAATGATGGTCTCCAGCACTTTTTCGTACTGCGCCCAATGGGCCCGCCGTTCGTCGCGGGCCAGAATATGCAGATGCACCATGCGGCCGGTGTCCGGATGCAGGCGGAAGACGAAACCGCCCGATTCCCCGATCACCGCATCGACCGGCCAAGTCCGCGCCATGGCGTCGCAGGTTCCGGCGGCGGCGCCGGTGACGGCGACGACCTTGAGCCCCGCCATGCGGGCGCGCTCGAGTGCGGCCAGCGCCGTCGAGGTCACCTTGCCTTCGGTGGTCAGGGTGCCGTCCACATCGGTGATGATGCCGCGAATGTCGCGGCGGGCGTTTTCAGAAAGATCGCCGAGCGGCTTCACACCATCACCCGATCAGCCGCGCAGCTCGCCGCCCGTGGCCTTGACCACGCTGGCGATGACCTTGTCGGCGACGGCGTCGATATCGGCGTCGGTGAGCGTCTTATCGGCCGGCTGCAGAACCACGTTGATGGCCAGCGACTTCTTGCCTTCGCCCACGCCCTTGCCTTCGTACACATCGAACAGCGAGACGTCGACGATCAGGCCCTTTTCCGCCGCGAAGGCCGCCTTGATGACGCTGGCGGCTTCGACCCCGGCATCGACGACGAAGGCGAAGTCGCGGTTGACCGGCTGCAGCGCCGACAGGTTCAACCCGGCCTTGGCCGCCGATTTCTTCGCCTTGGCGGCGGGCAGGTTGTCGAAATAGATCTCGAAGCCGACCGCCGGTCCCTTGACGTCCAGCGCCTTGAGAACGGCCGGGTGCAATTCGCCGAAGGCGGCCAGCATCATCGGGCCCAGGCGCAAGGCGCCCGAGCGGCCCGGGTGATACCAGGCAGGGGCTTCCGCCGTGACCTGGGCGCGGTCGGCGGGCAGGCCGAGATCGGCCAGGACCGCCTGGGCGTCGGCCTTGGCGTCATAGGCGTCGACGTCGCGCGGCGGCGTCGCCCAATGGCGCGGGCCGGTCTTGCCGACACGGATGCCGGAGGCGACGGATTGCTGATCTTCCGGTTTCGATCCGGGGAACTGCGGGCCGACTTCGAACAGGCCCATGTCGCCGTAGCCGCGCGCCTGGTTCCGCGCGGCGGCGGCCAACAGGTTCGGCAGGATCGACGGGCGCATGACGTCCAGGTCCGACGAAATCGGATTGAGCAGGCGCATGGCGTCGTCGACGCCGCCGAACAGCTTGGCCTGCGTATCGGGCATGAAGGAATAGGTCACGGCCTCGACCAGACCACGGCCGGCCAGCAGACGGCGCGCCTGGGCGCGGCGGCGCTGCAGGGGGCTCAGGGCCAGTTCCGGCAGCGGTTCGTCCCGCGGCAGGCTGACGGCCGGGATGCGGTCGTAGCCATAGATGCGGACGACCTCTTCGACCAGGCAGGCCGGGCCTTCGATATCGGGGCGCCAGCTGGGCACCATCACGGTGACGCGGCTGCCCTGGTCGGATTGAATGGAGAAGCCCAAAGCTTCCAGGATGCGGCGGGCCTCGACGCTGTCGACTTCGGTGCCGCCCAGGGTCGCGACCTTGGCCAGATCGAAATCGAGGGTGTGGAACCACAAGGGATCGTCACCGGCGATCTCGACGTTGGAAACCTCGCCGCCGCAAAGATCCAGGATCATCCGTGTCGCGATTTCGCAGCCGTGCTTCAACAGGGCCGGATCGACGCCGCGTTCGAACCGGTAGCGCGCATCGGTCTGCAGGTTCAGCTTGCGCCCGGTCATCGCCGTGCGCACGGGATCGAAATAGGCGACTTCCAGGAAGACGTTGACCGTCTCTCCGGTGCAGCCCGTCTCCAGCCCGCCGATCACCCCGGCGACGCCTTCCGCCCCCTTGTCGTCGGCGATCACCGTCATCTCGCCGTCGAGCTCGTACGTCTCGTCGTTGAGCGCCAGCAGCGTCTCGCCCGGCTTGGCGAGGCGGGCGTGGATATTGCCCGTCACCTTGTCGGCGTCGAAGACGTGCAGCGGACGGCCGTATTCGAAGGCGATGTAGTTGGTGATATCGACCAGGGCCGAGATCGGGCGCAGTCCGATGGCGAGCAGGCGGTCCTGCAGCCATTTCGGGCTGGGGCCGTTCTTGACGCCCTTGAAGTAGCGGCCGACGAACTGCGGGCAGGCGTCGGCGGTGTCGCCCGTGAAATCCAGGGAGACCTTAATCGGGCTGTCGAAGGTGCCCGGGACCGGGGCCGCGTTCAGCGGCTTCAACGTGCCCAGGCCCGATGCCGCCAGGTCGCGGGCGATGCCGCGCACGCCGAGGCAATCGCCCCGGTTCGGCGTGATCGCAATTTCGATGACCGGATCGGCCAGGCCCATGACGTCCACGGCGCGGTCGCCGATCTTGGCGTCGGCGGGCAGTTCGACGATGCCGTCGTGTTCGTCAGACAGGCCCATTTCCCGTTCCGACAGCAGCATGCCGCTGGACATCACGCCGCGGATTTCCGTCGGCTTCAGGGTGATGCCCGTGCCGGGCACGTAGGAGCCGGAGGGCGCGAAGACACCCTTCAAGCCCGTCCGCGCGTTGGGCGCACCGCAGACCAGTTCGACCGTTTCCGCGCCCGTGTTGACCTGACAGACCCGCAGGCGGTCGGCATCCGGATGCTGCTTGGCGTCCAGTACTTCGCCGACGACGAAGGTTTCCAGGCCCTGGGCCCGGTCGGTGACGGCTTCGACCTCGAGCCCGACCATGGTCAGGCGGTCGAGGATATCGTCCAGCGACGCATCGGTTTCCAGATGGTCCTTGAGCCAGCCGAGGGTGAATTTCATCGGTTCAGCCCCCCGGTCAAGCTGGGCATGTCGAGCGAGGCGAACCCGTAATGGCGCAGCCAGCGCAGGTCCGATTCATAGAAGGTGCGCAGGTCGGGCACGCCGTATTTCAGCATGGCCATGCGCTCGACCCCCATGCCGAAGGCGAAGCCCTGGTACTTGTCGGGATCGATGCCGCAATTTCTGAGCACGTTCGGATTGACCATGCCGGAGCCGAGAATTTCCAACCAATCGCCGCCGCGCCCGATCTTCAATTCGCCGCCTTCGCGGGAACAGCCGATATCGACCTCGGCCGAGGGTTCGGTGAACGGAAAATAGCTGGGCCGGAACCGGACCGGCAGATCGTCCATGCCGAAAAAGGCGCGGAGGAATTCCTCCAGGCAGCCTTTCAGATGACCCATATGGGTCTTCTCGTCGACCATCAGGGCTTCGACCTGATGGAACATCGGCGAATGGGTGGCGTCGTAATCGCAGCGATAGGTGCGGCCCGGCACGATCACGCGGAACGGCGGCTCGCCGTTCTGCATGGTGCGGATCTGCACCGGCGAGGTATGGGTGCGCAGCACCAGACGGCCCTCATCGCATTCGCCGTCCGGCGCGGGCAGATAGAAGGTGTCATGGTCCTGGCGGGCCGGATGGTCGGCCGGAATGTTGAGGGCGGTGAAGTTGTGCCAATCGTCTTCGACGTCGGGACCTTCGGCGACCTTGAAGCCCATGGTGCCCAGGACGGCGACGATCTCCTCGATGACCTGACTGATCGGATGGATGCGGCCCATCTCTTCCGGGCGCACCGGCAGGGTCACGTCGATCTTTTCCTCGGCCAGGCGGGCGTCCAGCGCCGCCCCCTCCATCGAGGCCTTGCGGGCGTCGATGGCGTCGGCCACGGAATCCTTGAGCGCGTTCAGCGCCTGGCCCGTCTCGCGGCGTTGGTCCGGGTCGAGACCGCCCAGGCCCTTCATCTGATCGGTGATGCGGCCCTTCTTGCCCAGGGCCGAAACGCGCACCTGTTCCAGCGCATCCAGGTCCGCCGCCGCCTCGACGGCGGCAAGAAGTTCCTCACGGAGCTTTTCGACACTCTCCATGGCCGCGCCTCATCTTTGTTCGATTGGGTGCCGGCGCCGTTTGACGGGCGCCGGCCGGCAGTGAATCGGTTAGTTGCCGAGGGCGGCCTGGGCCTGTTCCACCAGCGACTTAAAAGCTTCCGGTTCGCGCACCGCCAGATCGGAAAGGACCTTGCGGTCCAGTTCGATCCCGGCCTTGGTCAGGCCGTTCATGAACTGGGAATAGGTCAGACCGTGCTCGCGCACACCCGCGTTGATACGGGTGATCCAAAGACGGCGGAAGGTCCGCTTCTTGTTGCGGCGGTCGCGGTAGGCGTATTGCAGCCCTTTTTCGACCTTTTCCAGCGAAATGCGGAAGTTGTTCTTGTTACGGCCGCGATAACCCTTCGCGCGGTCGACGACTTTCTTGTGGCGGGCGTGCGCGGTGACGCCGCGAGTAACTCGTGCCATTGTCCAGCTCTCCTAAATCTAAAAGTAACGCGGCGTTACAGGTACGGCGCGAAGGACTTGATCTGGCGCGCGTTCGTCGCGTCCAGGACCATCGTGCCGCGTGCCTTGCGCTTCATCTTGGTGGAGCGCTTGCGCAGGTTGTGGCGCTTAAAGGCGAAATTGCCGCGCACCTTGCCGGAACCGGTTACCTTGAACCGGCCCTTGGTGCTGGACTTGGTCTTCAGCTTGGGCATTTCGACATCCTTTCATATATGCCGCGCCGGAAAGGCCGGAAGCGGCAAACTATTGGTCTATGGTCGTTTAAGAGCGGCCAGGCATGCCCTTTACAAAGCCATGCCGCTCGGTCGAGCCGCGGGTTATAGCGCCGGGAGGGCCGGGATGCAAGTGCCGCCGCGGGTTTTAGGGACGGGAATTCAGGGTGGGTTCCGGAAGGACAGAAGCCTATTCGATGATCGTCACGCCGCCGCGGAACGAGAAGGTCCCCGATTTGGACATGCCGACGATGATGCAGCCGTCGCCCTGGTTAAAGATCTGCCAGCCGCGCAGCAGGATCGCCTGTCCCGCCGGAATGGGATGCAGCTTTTGCGCGCCGCCCAGGTGCTCGATGACGCCCTTTCCATTGGCATCGGAGGTCAGGAAATAACGCCCGGATTTGTCGGCGTTGAACTGAGCCTTTTGGCAGACGTAGACGTGCCGCGCGTGATGCGACATGCGCTCCATGTAGGCGACGGCCTTGGCGAACTGAATGCAGCGTTCGGTGACCTCTTCGTCCGATGCGAATTTGGACAAACCGACCAGCTGGCGTTGGGTGAATTCCGTGTACACGATCCCGGCCGGGATGCGGTACTGCTCCTTGATCTGGGCGCAGGCGTCAAAATCCGAGACCTTGAAGCCTTCCTTCGCCGCCCGTTTGGCGAACTTATTGGCCTTTGCCGCCAATTCCTTGGCCTTGCGGTCGAGCGCCGCCTGGCTGTCCTGTGCGACATGCCCCAGGACCTGATAGGCGTACCAGCCTAAAAGGCCCGTCGCCGGCAGCACGAACAACAGCACGATGCCCCAGACAAACCCCTTGCCCAGGCCCTTTTTCTTGCCGTTTCCCTTGCCTTTGCCTTTGCCAGCCGCTTTCGGTTTGGCCGCGGCATCGGGACCGCCCGGTTTCTCTTCTTCAGCCATGTTTTCGCACCACTAAAAAGGAATTCCCTGCACGGGCCCGTCGCCCGCCGCCCTGGACCACACGGCCCAATGGAATTGCGGCGGTAACGTATTAGACGACCCTTACCCTATCCTGAACGGCCGGACAATGCAGCCTCGGCGTCCGCCCGAAACGCACGCAAGACACATGCCAAGCGATAAATGAGGTCGCTCGGTAGGACCGGCGTTTGTTGACCGGGACGGGGCGCCGCCCCATTCTGCCCCGGCTATGCTGTTGCTCAATCTCATCGGCGCCGGGGACCAGGCCTTCGACCCCCTGATCCTGCTGTTGCTTGCCATCGTTCTGGACGCCTATCTGGGAGACACGCCCTGGCTGTTCAAGCGCGCGCGCCATCCCGTGGCCGTTCTGGGATCGCTGATCGATTGGTTCGATCGCAAGCTGAACCGCGACAAACGCCCGGAAATGGACCGCGCGATCCGGGGGGCGGTAACCGTCCTGGCCGTGACCGGCATCACCGGGGGAATCGGCGTCGGCATCGCCTGGCTGTCCTTCGCCCATCCGTTGGGCTGGACGATCGAGCTGTTCTGCGTGGTTCTCTTGTTGGCGCAGCGGGGGCTCTACGACCATGTCCGGGCGGTCAAAAAGGGCCTGGAGGAAAACCTGGAGGCCGGGCGCGACGCCGTCTCCCACATCGTCGGCCGCGATCCGGCGCAATTGGACGGCCCGGGCGTCGCCCGCGCGGCCATCGAATCGGCGGCCGAGAACTTCGGCGACGGGGTCGTCGCCCCCGTCTTCTATTATGTGCTGTTCGGCGCGCCCGGCCTGTTCATCTACAAGGCCGTCAACACCATGGATTCGATGATCGGCCACCGAACGCCGAAATACCGGGCCTTCGGCATGACGGCGGCGCGGCTGGACGACGTGCTGAACCTGATCCCCGCGCGGCTTTCGGGGCTGTTCATCTGTATCGGCGCTGCCTTCGCGCCGGGCGGGCGGCCCTGGCGGGCGATCAAGACCATGCTGCGCGATGCGGGCAAGCACCGGTCGATGAACGCCGGCTGGCCGGAGGGGGCGATGGCGGGGGCGCTCGACCTCGCACTCGCCGGGCCGCGGCGGTACGCCCATGAAATCGCCCGCGATCCCTGGATCGGCGACGGCCGGGCCCAGGCGACGGCCCAGGACATCGGCCGCGCGCTTTATCTTTATGCCGTCGCCTGCCTGATCAATGCGGGCTGGGTCGCCGCCGTGGCGATCGTCCGCTTCGCCCAACCCGGCGGCGGCTGACGCAAGAACCTTTCCCCAACCCAGCGCCGGAAACTGGCCGTTGCCGCCCGCCGCCCGGCCATGCAGAATGCGCGAAACCATCAACAAGACAACAAGACCCGGCAGCAAGACCGGCCAGGGAGCACATCCGACCGCCATGGACCAGACACACGCCGATCAACCCCTTTGGACGCCCTCCCCCGACTATGCCGAGGGATCGACGATCAACGCATTCCGCCTTCATCTCAACGAAACGCTGGGTCTGAGCCTGGCCGACACGACGGAGATGCATGCCTTTTCCGTGAACGAGCGGGAACGGTTCTGGACAGCGCTGAAGGATTACACCGGCGTCATCGCCTCGACCTGGGGGAACACGGTCCTGGTCGATGGCGACAAGATGCCGGGGGCGAAATGGTTTCCCGGGGCACGCCTGAACTATGCGGAAAACCTGTTGCGCCGGCGCGACGACGGCGAGGCCATCGTCTTCCGGTCGGAAAACGGCACGCGGCGGTCCGTGACCTTCAATGAACTCTACGATCAGGTCTCGTCCCTGACCCAGGAGTTGAAATCCAAGGGCGTCGGCCCCGGCGACCGGGTCGTCGGCTACCTTCCGAACATGCCGGAATCCGTGGCGGCCATGCTGGCGGCGACGGCATTGGGCGCCGTCTGGTCGTCCTGTTCGCCGGATTTCGGGGTGCAGGGCGTGCTCGACCGGTTCGGGCAGATCGAACCCAAGGTGTTCTTCTGCACGGACGGCTATTTCTACAACGGCAAACGCCACGACGTGCGCGGCAAGAACGCGGAAATCCTGGCCAGCCTGCCCTCGGTCGAACAAGTCATCGTCGCCCCCTATGACCCCGGCGACCGGCCCGACGTCGATATGATGGCGGGTGCGCGGCTGCTGGCCGACGTGACGGCGGACCATGCGCCCGGCGATATCGAATTCGCCCAGGTACCGTTCGATCATCCGCTCTACATCATGTTTTCCTCCGGCACGACGGGTGCGCCGAAATGCATGGTCCATTGCGTCGGCGGAACGATTCTCAAGCACGCGTCCGAAGAAGCCATCCATTGCGATATCCGGCGCGACGACAGGGTCTATTTCTTCACGACCTGCGGCTGGATGATGTGGAACTGGCTGGTGTCGGTCCTGGCCTGCGAGGCCTGTCTGCTGCTGTATGACGGATCGCCGTTCCATCCCGGACCCGAAACAATCTTCGATTATGCCGACGCGGAAAAGATGACATTGTTCGGCACCTCGGCCAAGTACATCGACGCCGTCGCCAAATCGGGCATCAGCCCGAAAGACAGCCATGATCTGTCGTCGGTCCGCATGCTCTGCTCCACCGGCTCGCCGTTGGCACCGGAAGGCTTCGAATACGTCTACGACAACATCAAAAAGGACGTGCATCTGGTGTCCTTCACCGGCGGCACGGACATCATGGGCGTGTTCGCCGGCGGCGACTGCACCCGCCCCGTCTGGCGCGGCGAATTGCAGGGCCCGGCCCTGGGCATGGCCGTCGAATGCTGGGACGACGACGGCAAGCCGATGATCGGCGAAAAGGGTGAGCTGGTCTGCACCAGGGCGTTCCCGTCCATGCCGACCGGGTTCTGGGGCGACGACGACGGATCGCGCTACCGCGCCGCCTATTTCGAACAGTTCCCCAATGTCTGGACCCACGGCGATTATATCGAGATCACGGAACACGGCGGGATGATCGTCTACGGCCGGTCGGACGCGACGCTGAACCCGGGCGGCGTGCGCATCGGCACGGCGGAAATCTACCGCCAGGTCGAAAAGCTGGACGAAGTCGTCGAAAGCCTGGTGATCGGCCAGGAATGGGACCACGACGTGCGCGTCGTGCTGTTCGTGCGCCTGGCAGAGGGCGTCGTCCTGGACGAGGCCCTGACCAAGAAGATCCAGGGCCAGGTGCGGGCCAATTGCACGCCGCGCCACGTCCCGGCCAAGGTCGTCGCAGTAACCGACATTCCGCGCACCAAATCGGGCAAGATCACCGAACTGGCCGTGCGCGACATCGTCCATGGCCGCCCGGTGAAGAACAAGGAAGCCATGGCCAACCCCGAGGCTTTGAAGTTGTTCGAGGACCTCGCCGATCTGAAAAGCTGATTTCAGGTGCCCGGCCGGCCGGGCCGGGCCTGGAAATCCGCGACCTCGGCCATCAGCCAGTCCCGGAACGCCCGGATTTCCGGCCGCTCGGACCGGCCCGGCGCGGTGACCAGGTAGTAAGCCGGGGTCAGCGTCAGGGACGGGCCGAAAGGCACGACCAGCCGCCCCGCCTCGATATCGTCGGCGGCCAGGGACCAGCGGCCGAGCGCCCCCCCCGCCCCGGCCAGGGCCGCCTGCAGAACGTTTTCCGACGCCGTGAACCGGGGGCCGCCGGCGCTGTCGACCTGGGGCGCGCCCGCCGCCGCCAGCCAGGTCCGCCAATCGGGGGCCAGCGGATCGAAGGTCATGGAATCGTCGTGCAACAAGGTCACCCGGCCGAGATCACCGGGCCCCGCGAGCGGCGGGCCATGTTCCAACAGCGCCGGCGCGGCCAGGGGTACGATCGTTTCTTCGAACAAGCGCACCGTTTCCAGGCCGGGGTAATCGCCCATGCCGAACCGCACGGCCAGATCCGCCTCGCCCGCCAAGAGGTCCGCATAATCCCGGGTCGCCACGATCTGCACCTGAACATCCGCCGGGCCCCGGTCGAGGCGCGGGATCAGCCATTTCATGGCAAAGGACGGCACGACGCTGACGACCAGGGGCCCGGTCTTGGGCGGTCGTGCCGCATCCATCGCGGCGACCATTTCATCGAATCCCCGCCTCAGACCGGGATAGGCCCGCCGCGCCGCCGCCGTCGGGACCACCGCGCGCGCCTCCCGCCGGAATAGGACAACGCCCAGGTGGTCCTCCAGGCTTTTGATCTGATGGCTGACCGCCGAGGGCGTGACGTGCAGTTCCTCGGCCGCGGCGGCAAAGCTTTCATGGCGACAGGCGGCCTCGAAGGCACGGAGCGATGTCAGAGGTGGCAGACGCATGGCAAAGATGAAATTTATTTGGCCAATGAGTGAATTTTACGCGTTTGCTGCGCTGTAATTCGCGCAGTTATAGCTGACGGCCGACCCTTTAGTGAAATTAATTCATTGAGAAGGAATGCCCCATGGCCCCTGACAACGCCCCAACCGTGCTGCGCGACGACCGCGGCCCGGTTGCCATCCTGACGCTGAACCGGCCCCGCCAGCTGAACGCCCTGAACCATGCCGTGATCGACGCCCTGACCGGTCACCTCGATACGATCGAGCGGGACGAGGCGATGCGCGCGGTGATCGTCACCGGCGCCGGAAAACGCGCCTTCAGCGCCGGCGCCGACATCAAGGAGTTCGCCCATTTCGTGGATGCCGGGGTCGAGGTCGCCCTGCGCGAGTTCGTCGCCCGGGGGCAGGCCCTGACCTCGCGGATCGAGCGGTTTCCCAAACCGATCATCGCCGCGGTCAATGGACTGGCCTTCGGCGGCGGCTGCGAAATCACCGAGGCCATGGCGCTGGCCGTCGCCGCCGAGACGGCGACCTTCGCCAAGCCGGAGATCAACCTGGGCTTTCCGCCGCCGTTCGGCGGCAGCCAGCGCCTGCCGCGTCTGGTCGGCCGCAAGCGGGGGATGGAGATGATCCTGACCGGCGATCCGATCAGCGCGCGCGACGCGCTGGACTATGGCCTGGTAAACCGGGTCGTCCCGGCACGCCGGCTGATCGACGAGGCCGAGAAACTGGCGCACCGGATCATAGAGAAATCGCCGGTCAGCGTCGCCACGAGCCTGGCGGCGGTGACCCGGGGCATTAACCTGAGCATCGACGAAGGCCTGGCCGTGGAAGCGGCCCAATTCGCCCGCGCCGCCGCGACCCCGGCGGTGCGTGACGGCATCGGGCGCTTTCTCGCCCGGTCGGCCGGGGCCCAGGAGACATCGTCATGAGCCATACCGCCTTTACCAAGGAGGCCTTCCGCGCGTTTCGCGACGACGACCGCGCGGGCCCCGTCCATATGCTGAACCTGATCAAGCTGCGGCCACGCGCCGATTACGGAGACGTGCCGCCGGAGACCGACGCCGAGGCGATGCCCCGAACGGGCGCCGAGGCCTATGCCGCCTATGGCCGGGCGAGCGCCCCGGTCCTGGCGCGACTGGGTGCGCGCATCGTCTGGCGCGGGCGCCTGGAACAGGTGCTGATCGGCCCCGGAGAAGAACACTGGGATGTCTGCTTCATCGCCGAATACCCGAGCCCCGGCGCCTTCGCCGAAATGGTCTTCGACCCCGGATACCGGGAGGCCATGCGCCACCGTCAGGCGGCGGTCGCGGATTCGCGGCTGATCCGGCTGGCGCCGCTGACCACCGGGGCGGCGTTCAACGATCCCGACGATTAAGCCTTGGCGGGCGCCGATGACGGCACCTCTGGGAGGAAGCGGAAGGGTCGCGACCCGGCGCCGGTTAGCGGCCCTTCCTGTCGCCGAACCCCGATACCGGCCGGGCCGACAAGCAGGTCAGGGACCCGTAAATACCTGACCCGACAAGGCCGGATGATAAATCGGTTGGATCACGTTGCCGGCCGGGTCGGTGCAATGGAACGACCGCGCCCCGTCGAAATGATCCGACGGCGCATCCAACAGATTGACGCCCTTTTCCTGCATGAACTCGAACCAGGCCTGCAGATCGTCCTTGGTATCGACGATGAAGCCGAAATGATCCATCGGCCGCCTGACAGGCGCGGCAGGACCGCCGGGCCGCGCCCGGCCGAGCGACAGATTGTCGTTGCCCAAGGTCAGATAAACCAGATTGTCGTTGGCGCGGACCAGAACCTCCATGCCCAGGATAGTGCGGTAGAAGTCCTCGCAGGCTTCCAGGTCTTCGACGACCAGGGCGAGATGGCGCAGGCCGTTCAGTTTGGGTGGGGTATCGGGCATGGCGGATGTCTCCTTGGATGATTTGCCGCCAGCTTAGCCGCGGCGGGGACCCCCGCGAAAGGCGCTTCGTCAGCGATCGCGCCGGATCACACCACGAGCGGTGCGCTCGGGTTCTGGTGTTCCGCCGCTTCGAATTCGCCGACCAGCCATTCGCGGAAGGCGCGGATTTTGGGCCGGTCCTCGGTGCCTTCGACGCAGGCCAGGTAATAGGCCTGGGGGGCCGGCAGGGCGAAATCGAAGGGCCGAACCAGACGGCCCGCCGCCAGATCGTCGGCGACCATGACGCTGCGCCCCAGCGCCACGCCTTCGCCCGCCCGCGCGGCCAGCAGCACCAGATTGGAATGGGTATAGCCGGGGCCCCGTTCCGGATTAACCGTGGTGCAGCCGACGGCGTCCAGCCAATGCTTCCAATCCAGCGGCATCTCGTCGTGCAGCAGCGTGTAATGGGCGAGGTCTTCCGGCTTTTCCAACGGCGGGCCGTCGGCCAGCAAGTCGGGCGCGCAGACGGGAAACAGTTCTTCCGTGCGCAACAGCGTCACCGTCAGCCCCGGCCAGGCGCCTCGGCCATAGCGCACGGCGACATCGACGCCTTCACGCGCCAGATCGACCATGCGGTCGTTCATCACCAGACGCACGTCGATTTCCGAATGGGTCTGGCGGAACCGGCCCAGGCGCGGCACCAGCCAGGATTGCGCGAAGGAATCCATCGTCGTGACGGTCAGAACCCCTTCCTGGTCCTGACGCTGCACCCGGTTGACCGCCGTGGTCAGGATATCCATGGCTTCGCGGACTTCGGGAAACAGCAATTGCCCGGCCTCGGTCAGGACCAAGGCGCGGCTGAGGCGCCGGAACAGGGGAAAGCCCAACCAGTCCTCCAACCCCCGGATCTGATGGCTGACCGCCGCCTGGGTCACGTTCAATTCGTCCGCCGCCTGGGTGAAGGACAGGTGGCGGGCGGCGGCCTCAAAGGCGCGCAGCGCGTTCAGCGGCGGCAGGCGGCGGGACATGATTGTACCATAACATTAAAATTCCTTATCACTTCGGTGACGATCGAAAAGATTGAATTTTTATCTGATTGAAAAACAATGTTTTTATAATTGTATCATGACATATGGATAATTTTTTCTAATCCATAAAGAAGATTTTGTCGTTTGTGAAGGGCCATTGATCCGGCCTATTCAATCCCTGCGCCACGGACGGCGCGCCTACCGAACCGATCCCTCAACCCCGCCCGCTGAATTTTCCGGGCATTGAAACAAGGACAGGACCAATGGCCTCGTCATCGACGACCACGCAACCCGCGGGTCAATTCTCCGGCCGCCCGGGCCTGTTCCCTCTCGGACAGGTCCTCGCTTCATTCACCGTTTCCGCCGTCAAGGCCGTCTTCAATTTCCCGAGCCTTCTCGTCGAATGGCAGAAACGCGATGAAATGCGTAACCATCTCGCCCAAATGGACGCACGCATGCTCCAGGACATGGGCCTGACCGAGACCGATGTCCGGCGCGAGATCGAAAAGCCGTTCTGGATTTCCTGATCCAGAAGCCTACACTTTCCCTGGCACGAGGCGTGCCATACTAGGGCGGAACCGGTCCCGGCGACCGGTTCCGTCCCTCTTTTGTTTTATCGCCGAGCCAGAGCAGGCCCGTACCCTTGATCTTCTTCCTCTACGCCGTGACCGTTTTCGCCTGGGGCCTGAGTTGGTACGGCGTCCAGTTGCAGTTGGGCGTCGTGGCGCCCGAAGTCTCGGTGTTCTACCGCTTCGCCATCTCGGCGGCGGTGATGTACGCATTCTGCCTGGTGACCGGACGGCGCATCGATTTCCGCCCGCGCGACCATCTCTGGGTCGCCGCCCAGGGCGCCTTTCTGTTCGGCACGAACTTCTATCTGGTTTATCTGGGCGCGCAGTATCTGCCGTCGGGTCTGGTCTCGATCCTGTTTTCCACGGTCATCGTGATGAATGTCGCGGGCGGGGCATTGTTCCTGCACAACCGGTTGGAGCCGCGAATGATCGTCGGCGCGATTTTCGGAATCGGCGGGATCACCGTGATCTTCTGGCCGGAACTGATGCTGTTCGATATTCATTCGGGCGGCGCCAAGGGCATCGTCCTGGTGCTCTGCGGCACGGCCTCGGCGGCGTCGGGGATGTTGATTTCCGCCCTGAACCAGCGCCGGGGCCTGGGCGTGGTCCGCACCAACACCATGGGCATGGTCTACGGATCGCTGTTCTTTCTGATTTATTGCGTGGCACAGGGCGCCGAATTCCGCATGGAATGGACGGCGACCTATATCGGATCGCTGTTGTTCCTGTCCGTCGTGTCGACCGTCATCGCCTTCGCGACTTATCTGACCCTGGTCGGGCGCATCGGCCCGGAACGGGCGAGCTATTCCTCGGTCCTGTTTCCACTGGTCGCGCTGACCGTGTCGACCTTCATGGAAGGCTTTCAATGGACGGCGGGGGCGGTCGTCGGCGTCGGCTGCGTGCTGATCGGGAACCTGGTCGTTCTGACGCCGCCGTCCATGGTCGCGCGCCTGCGCGGCAGGACCGCCCCGGCACCCGATATTTCCACCGCCGATCCGGCCCCGGAGATGAACCAACGCCCGCCCGTATAGTTTACCTGCATCGTCGATCAAGCGGCCGCAAAGCGCCGCGCCCTTGGAGAGAGAACCACCCATGTCCGCCAAACGCATCGGCATCGCCGTCTGGATCGTCGCCTTCGCCGGCTGTCTGATCGCCAGTCTGAACCTGGGCATCCGCACGACCTTCGGCCTGTTCCAGACCGATATCCTGCGGGATCTTTCGATCACGCCGGGCGATTTCGGCCTGGCTTTGGCCATCCAGAACCTGATGTGGGGCGTCGCCACGCCCTTCGCCGGGGCCATTGCCGATAAATTCGGCAGCATGCGGGTGTTGGCCTTGGGCGCCATGCTCTACGCCACGGGGCTTTACGTCATGGGCACGGCGGACGGCCTGATGTCCTTTCACCTCGGCGCCGGGTTCTTGATCGGCATCGGCATGAGCGGCACCGGCTTCGGCGTGGTGCTGGGCGCCGTCGGCCGCCGGGTGGCGGTCGAACACCGGTCGCTCGCGCTCGGCATCGCCAGCGCGGGCGGCTCCTTCGGGCAATTCTACATGGCCCCCGTCGGCCAGGCCCTGATGGAGTCCCAGGGATGGACCGGCGCGCTGGTCTCATTGGCCCTGATCTGTCTGATCTCGATCCCGCTGGGCTTCCTGATGTCACGCCAACCGCTCGCCGCCGACGCCAAACCGGTGAGCGAACGCCAGACGGCCGGCGGGCCGGGCGACCTGACGCTCGGCCAGGCATTGGGCGAGGCCTATGCCCATGTCGGCTTCATCCTGCTGACCCTGGGGTTCTTCGTCTGCGGTTTTCAGGTCGCCTTCATCACCGTGCATTTCCCGAAGTACCTGGAAATCCTGAACATCGATCTTCGCATCGCCGCCCTGTCCCTGTCGCTGATCGGGCTGTGCAATATCGTCGGCACCTTCGTCTGCGGCGCGTTGGGGGGTAAGTTCTCCAAGAAATGGGTGCTGGCCTGGCTCTACTTTCTCCGCTCGCTCTGCATCATCGCCCTTTTGATCGCGCCCAAGACGGAACTCAATATCCTGCTGTTCGCGGGCGCCATGGGGCTTCTGTGGCTGGGCACGGTGCCGCTGACCTCCGGCCTGGTCGCCCATATGTTCGGCGTTCGGTATCTGTCCATGCTGTTCGGGATCACCTTCCTCAGCCATCAGGTCGGAAGCTTCCTGGGCGTCTGGCTGGGCGGGTATCTCTATGAGACGACGGGCAGCTACGATCTGGTCTGGTACGGATCGATCGCTTTGGGCATCGCCGCCGCCGCCCTGCATATCCCGATCGACGAGAAGCGCCCCGCCGCCCAGGCGGCCTGAGCCCGAACGGTCTATAAATAAAACCGCGATTGCCGCCCGTTAGGACGCTGTAATATAAAGCGCCTTCCGGGAGGCCCCCGCCGGCCCGCTCGCGCAACCGCACCCGCAGGGCCGTCATGCTGCACATGAGCTCCATCCTGTTTTCCTTCACCGTCATGCAGTTCATCATGGCGGCGGTGCTGATGGTGTTCTGGCGGGTCCGGACCAAGGCCAACGGCCTGAAGGAAATGGCCTTGGGCGCCGCATTGGGCGGAACCGGTGCCTTGATCGCCGGCTTCGGGACCTACAGTCAGAATTTTTATCTCGGCACCGCCGGGGTGTCCTGCTTCGTCTTCACAGCGATGGCTGCGGCGCGGTCGATGGACCGCCTGCAGGGACGGGATCCCAAGCCCGCGCGCGAAGCCGCGACGGCGACCCTGGCCATCGCGATCATCGGGTATTTCGCGGTGGTCGAACACAGCGTCGCGGGAATTTTCACCACACTGTCCGCCCTTTACGCCATCGTCACCGGCATGACGGCGCGGCGTCTGTTGGCGGAAAAGAACCCCGCGCTGAAAAGCGGCTGCCGCATCCTGGGGGTCCTGTTCGCCGTGTTCGCGGCGCTGCACACCGTCCGCGTCTTCTTCCGGCCGTTCATCGAAGGCGTGCCCGGCCCGGGCGGCCAGATCGTGCCGTTGGATATACTTTATGCCTTCATCGGCTTGGCCATCGTCATCGGCTGGTCCCTGGGCCTGCTCTGGACGATCTACAACGCCTCCGAACACCAACTGCGCGCCGCCTATGAAGACCTGGAACGGTTTTCCGCCGCCGTCGCCCATGACCTGAAATCGCCGCTGAACGCGGTGATCGGGAATATCGAGGCAGCGACCCACCTTGCCCCCAATCAGCAGCCGGAAACACGCGACCGGTTCCTCGCCTCCGCCCATGAAGCGGCCCTGCGCATGAACCGGTTCATCAACGATCTGCTGGCCGACGCCCGCACGGGCCACGGCACGCCGTCCGAAGAGGCAGTCGAGCCCGCGCAATGCCTGCGCGCCGCGCGGGACGGCCTGGCGGCGCAGCTCGAAGCGGTCGCCGCCGAGGTCTCGGTCGGCGCCCTGCCGCGGGTCACCGCGAACGGGCTACAGCTGACCCGGGTGTTCCAGAACCTGCTCGACAACGCGGTCAAATACCGGTCGCACGACCGGCCGCTTCGCATCGACGTTTCGGCCCGCCGCGGCGATGACGGGGTCGTGCATATTTCCGTTCGGGACAACGGCACGGGAATCGCCCGGGCCGATCAGGCCCGGGTGTTCGACCGGTTCGCGCGCGCCGGCAAACAAAGTCTGGTCGAAGGCGACGGCATGGGTCTGGCGGAATGCCGCCGGGTCATCGAAAAGGCGGGCGGCACGATTTCGGTCGCTTCGGAACTCGGCGACGGCGCGACCTTTACCATCAGCCTGCCCGCCGCCCCGGATTGAGAAATCGCCCGGCAGGGTATCGGATCGTCAGTTGAGCGCCCCGCCCTCGCCCCCCGCCCCCATGCCGCAGCCGGCATGACGGCATGACGGCAGGGCGTCGCGCCGAAATTCTCCGGACGCCTCAAGCAAACAATTGCCGGGGTCCGTTCCAGCAAGTATTGACTTTGTTCATGTTCGACACCTCGTCCTTGCTGTTCTCGCTGTTCGTCGTCAAAGGCACGATGGCGCTGATCCTGCTGTTGTTCCGG
The DNA here is from genome assembly GCA_002696205.1 of Rhodospirillaceae bacterium. Taxonomy (GTDB): domain Bacteria; phylum Pseudomonadota; class Alphaproteobacteria; order Rhodospirillales; family Casp-alpha2; genus UBA1479. The sequence goes on from NZRL01000206.1 coordinate 60,196, forward strand.
GTGACGCGTTTCCGGGCCAACGGCCTGCCCGAAATGACCGGCGCCATGACATTGGGCGCCGTTTGGGCCTTTGCCGGGATTATCGTCGTCGACAGATCGAATCATGTGATGGCGATTGGGCCGCTTACGCTGATCTGCGCCGCCGACATGTTCGCCGCCCGCGCCATGCGCCGCCTGCAGGAGCTACCGTTCCGGTGGCGGACCGAAGTATCGCTGCTTGCCGTTTGTATCCTTGGGATCGCCTATTTCAGCGCGATCGAGCAATCCTTGTCATTCAGTCTGGCCGTAACTTCCGTCGCCTCGGCAACCTTTTGCGGTCTCGCGGCCTACGACCTGCTATCCGAAAAACGCGAGGGCCTGCAGACGGGTTGCCGCATTCTGGGCGGCTTGTTCGGGTTCTGGGCCCTGTTCCACCTGGTCCTGGTGTTCACGCGCCCGCTCTATGGCTCGGGAGCCGAGCTCGTCGAGCAGATCATCACCGTGGACCACCTTGTGCTGTTCTTGAACAACATCCTGGCGATCAGCTGGAGCCTCGGCTTCCTTTGGACCTCCTACAGCAACGCGCAGTTCCGGTTTCGCGCCGCCTATGAGGAATTGAACCGATTTACCGGCGCCGTCGCCCATGACCTGCGCTCGCCGCTAAACGCGGTCATCGGCAACATCGAGGCGGTGACCCACGGCGGGGGTGCCGCCATCCCCGAAACGCAGCGCAGGTTTCTGGATTCAGCCCACGAAGCGGCGTTGCGCATGAACCGGTTCATCAACGATCTTCTGGCCGACGCCCGGTCGGGCGAAACCGGCACGGAGGTCCAGGTCGCGGACGCCACCTCCTGTTTCCGCGAAGCGGCCGCCGGCCTCAATGCCCAGATAGAGGCGGTCGCCGCCTCGGTCCAGGTCGCCGATCTGCCGGCGGTGTCGAGTAACAGCCTGCAGTTGACGCGGGTGTTCCACAATCTGTTGGACAACGCCATCAAGTACCGCGCCCACGACCGGGACCTAACGATCGACGTTTCGGCCGGACGCCAGGACGGCATGGTGCATATCGCGTTCCGCGACAACGGCGTCGGCATCGCCAAGGCCGATCAGGCCCGCGTGTTCGAGCGCTTCGCCCGTGCCGGAAAGCAAAGCCTGGTCGAAGGCGACGGCATGGGATTGGCGGAATGCCGCCGGATCGTCGAAAAAGCGGGCGGCGCGATCGCCGTGTCCTCGGACCTGGGCGACGGCGCGACCTTCACCGTCAGCCTGCCCGCCGCCCCGGAGTGAGGAACGGCCCGGCAGATTATCGGATCGTCAGTTGAGCGACCCGGCACCGGCCCCCGTGGTCAACACGACCTTACCGGTCGATTTGCGCGACAGCAGCATGTTCATGGCGTCCTTCACATCGGCCAGGTCGAAGACATGGCTGACATGGGGGCGCAGGTCGCCCGCCGCCATCCAACCCAGAAGCTCGCCGAAGGAATCTTCCAACAGGTCCGGGTCGAGCACCCGATGCGCCCCCCAGTAGAACCCGAGGACCGAGAGGTTCTTGACCAGCAGGATATTGGCCGGGATCTGCGGCACCGTTCCGGATGCGAAACCGACGACCAGAATCCGCCCGCCCTGCACGGTGCAACGAAGCGAGGCATCGAAGGCCGATCCGCCGACCGGATCGTAAACGCAATCGACCCCGCGCCCGTCGGTCAGTTGCTTGACCCGCTGGCGGATGTCTTCCTCGCGGTAGTCGATCAGATGGTCGGCGCCGTATTGCTTCGCGACGGCAAGCTTGTCCGGGCCGCCCGCCGTGGCGATCACGGTGGCGCCCATTTTCTTGGCGATTTCGACGGCGGTCAGGCCGACGCCGCCGGCGGCGCCATGGACCAGCAAGGTCTCCCCCGCCTGTAATTTCAATTTATCGCGCAGGCCGACATGGGACGTGCCGTAGACGATGGGAAAGGCGGCGGCGGAGATGAAATCCAGGTTGTCCGGAATGGCATAGACGGTCGAGGCATCGGTCACGGCCTCGGACGCATAGCCGCCGTAATGCACTGTCGCCATGACGCGGTCGCCGGGCTTCACACGGGTCACGCCCGGCGCCACTTCCAGCACCTCACCCGCGACCTCCAGGCCCGGGGAAAACGGGAACGGCGGCTTCACCTGGTATTGGCCCTTGCACATCAGGGTATCGGCGAAATTGATCCCCGCCGCATGAACCTTGAGGCGCACCGCGCCGTTGGTCATCGGGGGTTCGGGGGCGTCATCGACGCAGGAAAGGGCATCGATGCCGTCGAATGTGGTGCAGACAACCGCGCGCATGGGGTCTCCTTCGGGTCTTCCTGTCTTTTGCGGCCGGGCGGCCGAAGCTTGATTTCGGGCCGGAATTGGCCAAGGTTGCGCAACCTGACCATAACGGGCGGCAAAGGGCAACGGCTCCGCCGCCGGCCCGTTGGGAATTCAAGACAAGAAGCCAAGGAAAAGAGAGACGGTATGCGCGGTTATTTCGGGATCGGCGTCGAAGGCATTTCCAAGACCATGAACGTGGGCAACCTGTTCCGCACGGGCCATGCCTTCGGCGCGTCCTTCGCCTTCACCGTCGACGCGACCTACGAGCGGACCGAAGGCCAGAAATCCGACACCTCGAAAAGCGGCGGGCATATGCCGTTCTACAGTTTCCCCGACGCGGACCATCTGATGCTGCCTGAAGGCTGCCGCCTGGTCGGGGTCGAATTGCTGGAAAACGCGTCGGAATTGCCGAGCTTCCGCCACCCGCAGCAGGCGGCCTATGTCCTGGGGCCCGAACGGGGCGAATTGAGCCCCCAGATGATCGCGCGCTGCGATCACGTCATTCAGATTCCCATGGCTTTCTGCGTCAACGTCGGGATCGCGGGGGCCATCGTGATGTACGACCGGCTGATCAGCCTTGGCCGGTTCGCGCCGCGCCCGATCGGCGAAGGCGGACCGACGGAAGACCTGCCCGATCACCAGTTCGGCGGGCGTTTCTCACGCAAGGAACGAGAACGGATGGCGGATTTCGAAGACACGCCGCCGGAAGTCTACAACAAGTAGGGGCGCTGCCCCGGGGACCTACTCACCGGCCCGGTTCCATCCGGCCTCGGGCCGCACCTGGCCGATCACCGACCCTTCCCAGTTCGTCACCGGCATCTCCAGGAACGGCGCCAGTTCGGCCTTTCCGGCATCCGCATCGACCGCCCCCAGCCAGGCCAGCAGATGCGCCATCACCACGTCCGACGCCCGCTTGGTGCCGTCCTCGGCCTTGACCGCGATGCCCAGTGCCGGGCGGCCGGCATGCGCCGGCAGGATCGCGGTATGCACGCCCTCGGCCCCGGTCTTGGTCGCGAACACGGGCGCCCCCGTCCGCTTGGCCGTGGCGATCCCCGCCGACATGGCGGCGACGTCCAGCCGCCCGCGCCCGGAAACCATGAAATTGTGTTTCGCCATCGATTCGCGGATGCGCGTGACCGCCGCCGTCCGCACGGGGCCCAGCTTTGCCGCATCGGGCCCGGCCATTTTCGCCACGGCGCGGGCCAGCGCCGACAAGGGCATGCCGTAGACCGGAATGCCGCAACCGTCGACACCGCGCCCAGTGCCCGACAATTCGGCCCCGCCCATTTCGGATAGAACGTCGTACAACCGCTTCTGCACCGGGTGGTCGGCCTGGATATAGCCCGCCGTCGGCTCGCCCAGATGCAGGGCCGTCGCGAGAAAGCCCGAATGTTTGCCCGAACAATTGTTGTGCAGTTTGCAGGGCGCTTCGCCCCGTTTGATCAGGCCGTTCGCCGCCATCTCGTCACCGGGGACCTGCGGCCCGCATTCCAGATCGCCCTCGCCCAGACCCAAGTCGGAAAGCCAGGCCTCGACCGCCATCACATGCGCCGCCGAGGCGGAATGCGACGCACAGGCCAACGCGATGCGCTCGTCATTGAGACCCCAGCGATCCGCCGTTCCGGTCTCGATCAGGGCCATCGCCTGCAGCGGCTTGATCGCCGAACGGGGATAGATTTCACGGTCTGGCTCGCCCCAGGCATGGACGATCTCGCCCGCGGCGTCGGCGACCACGGCATGAACGCGGTGGCGGCTTTCGACCAGGGTGCCGCGCGTGACCTCGACGATCACGGGGCTGTCGGAACGGATTGAGGAGTGGATATGGTCGGTCATGCCTTCCCATGCCACCGAACGGCGGCGCTGGCAAGCATCGAGGTCAGGTCCACCCATCCGCCATGCCGGACTTGAGACGAAGCGCCGTCCCGGCTATCTATTGGCCATGTTGAAACGACCCGCCCTTCCCGTCCTGATCCTCCTTGCGGCGCTGGCCGCCCTTTTGACCCCGACCGCCGCCCGCGCGGCGCCGGAATTGATCGGCCTGTTCGGCGATTGGGAGGCCTATACGGCAACCGAAGCCGGCAACAAGATCTGCTACATGGGCTCCGAGCCGAAGAAGATGGAGGGCAAGTACACCCAACGCGGCCGCGTGGTGATGCTGGTCACCCACCGGCCGAAGGACAAGGAGAAGGGCATCGTCTCGATCACCACGGGCTATACGTACAAGAGCGGCTCGGACGTATCGGTGGAGATCGGCGGCGCGACCTTCAAGCTGTTCACGGCGGGTGAACACGCCTTCGCCGAGGAAGGCGCCGACGCGAAACTGGTCCAATCGATGATCCGGGGGGCGGACATGGTCGTGCAGGGAACCTCGTCGCGCGGCACCCTGACCACCGACACCTATTCCCTGACCGGCTTCACCGCCGCCTGGAAAGCCATCGGCAAGGCCTGCGGCGTCTAGTCGCAAATCCCGATCCCGCCGCCAGCCCGGCGAGGCCGGGATTTCGGGCCGCGAGGACAAGGACGTTGATTTGCGCGGATCAAAAGGTTCGCGTTTATCCGTTGGGATACCGCCCCGGACGCGCTATATGAGGGCCCATGACGACGGAATCGACCCAGAACGCGCAAATGGGCGCGCCCGAGACGAGCGGCAAGACCAACCTGGTCGGCCTGTCGCGCGAGGAACTCGCGCGTGAAATCGCCGCCGTCGGCGAAAAGCCGTTCCGCGCGAAGCAGCTTTGGCATTGGATCTATCATCAGGGCGAGACCGATTTCGCCCAGATGACGACCCTGGCCAAGCCGCTGCGCGAAAAGCTGGACGAGGTTTTCGAAGTGCGCCGCCCGAACGTCAGCCGCGAGCAGACGTCCGAGGACCGCACGCGCAAATGGCTGGTCAAATTCGACGACGGGAACGAGGCCGAAACCGTCTACATCCCCGAAGACGACCGGGGCGCGATCTGCATTTCGTCGCAGGTCGGCTGCACCCTGACCTGCACGTTCTGCCATACCGGCACGCAGAAGCTGGTGCGCAACCTGACGTCGGACGAAATCGTCAGTCAGTTCATGGTCGCCCGCGATTCCTACGGCGAATGGCCGACGCCCAGGGACGGCGGGCGGATGATTTCCAACATCGTCATGATGGGCATGGGCGAACCGCTGTTCAATTACGACAACGTCGCCAAAGCCCTGCGCATCATTATGGACGGCGAAGGCATTGCGCTGTCGAAACGACGGATCACGCTGTCGACCTCGGGCGTCGTGCCGATGATGGAAAAATGCGGCGAGGACCTGGGCGTAAATCTCGCCGTGTCGCTGCATGCGGTGACGGACGAGCTGCGCGACATCCTGGTGCCGATCAACAAGAAGTATCCGTTGAAGGAATTGATCCGCGCCTGCCGCAGCTATCCGGGAGCCAACAATGCCCGGCGCATCACCTTCGAATACGTGATGCTGAAAGGCGTCAACGACACCGAGGCCGACGCGCGGCAGCTCCTGCGCCTGGTCAAGGGCATCCCGGCCAAATTCAACCTGATCCCGTTCAACGCCTGGCCGGGCGCCCCCTATGAATGCTCGACCCCCGAAGCCATGGACAAGTTCGTGCGCATCCTCAACGACGGCGGATTTTCCTCGCCGATCCGCCAGCCGCGCGGCCGCGACATCATGGCGGCCTGCGGCCAGTTGAAATCGGCCAGCGAGCGCGAACGAATCCGCCGCATGACCCAGCGGATCGAACAATTGGTCCCCGACGATGGCGAGGCCGGCCCGGCCGCCGGGACCACGGCGGGCAATGGCTGATCCCACACCTGGCTCCGGGGATCAGCGGATCGAAATCGCCGATTTCCCGCATCGCGTCCGCACCTCCGTCTGCGGCATCGTCATCGCCGACACCACCCAGGCCAAGATCCTGCGCGAGACCGGCCATCCGGCCGTGTTCTATTTCCCGCCGGACGACGTGCGGATCGCCGATTTCCTGACGCCGACGGATAAATCCACGATCTGCCCCTACAAGGGTGCGGCGTCCTATTGGACATTCCGCCTGGGCGATCACGGGGAAGACAACCTCGCCTGGGCCTATCCCGATCCCATCCCTGCCTGCGCCGCGATCCGGGGCTATCTTGCGTTCTATTGGGACCGCATGGATTGCTGGTTCGTCGACGACGCGCAGATTCAGGCGCCGCCATCGTGACCGGGGCGAAGACCGATAAAAAGGCGACGTCGTTCCGCCCCGGGCGACGGTTCCTGACCGTCCCGACCGAGGGGTGGAAGCCTTATGTCCTGCTGACGATTTTCTGCCTTGTCCTGTTCCTGCCGGGAATCGGATCCCTGCCGCCGCTCGACCGGGACGAAGCACGTTTCGCCCAGGCCACCGCGCAGATGCTGGAAACCGGCGATTTCATCGATATCCGCTTTCAGGACCAGCCGCGCCACAAGAAGCCCGCCGGAATCCATTGGCTGCAGGCCGCGAGCGTCCATTGGCTGTCGTCGGTGGAGGCGCGGGAAATCTGGGCCTACCGCGTTCCCTCCGTCTTCGGCGCCTGGGCCGCCGTGCTTCTGACGTTCGCGTTGGGCAGTCTTCTTTTCGACCGCAAAACGGGTTTCGCCGCCGGCGCCATGCTGGCCGCCTCGACCTTGCTGATCCTGGAGGCTCATCAGGCCAAGACCGATGCGGTCCTGTTGGCCTGCGTCCTGGCCCAGCAATTGGCGCTGGCGCGGCATTACATGGCGGCGAAGGCGGGCGACGGCCCGCCCGGCGTCGGCTGGTCGCTGCTGTTCTGGCTGGCCGTCGCGGCGGGCATCCTGATCAAGGGACCGCTGGGGGCGCTGATCTCCGTCCTGACCATCGCGGCGCTGGCCATCGCCGACCGCTCGGGCAAGTGGGTCAAGGGACTTGGCTGGCTCTGGGGCCTGCCCCTGGCCGCTGTCCTCGCCCTGCCCTGGTTCATCCTGATCGGGGACAAGACCGGCGACGGCGACAGCGGCGGTTTCGTGATGACCGCGATCACCACGGACCTGATTCCCAAATTGCTGGGCGGTCAGGAATCCCACGGCGCGCCGCCGGGATATTACGTCCTGACCATGCTGCTGTTCTTCTGGCCGGCGGTGTTCCTGGCCTGGCCGTCGCTTTGGCGGGCCTGGAAGGAACGCACGGATCCGGCCCTGCGGTTCTGTCTGGCTTGGCTGGTGCCCGCCTGGATCCTGTTCGAATTGATCCCGACGAAGCTGCCCCACTACGTCTTGCCGATGTATCCGGCGCTGGCCCTGATCTGCGCCCACTCGGCGATCGCCGTGCTGGACGGCAGCGCCCCCTGGTACGATAAGCGCCTGCTGTGGGTGACCGGCGGGCTTTGGGCGCTGATCGGCCTGATTTTGGGCGGGGCCGCCGCTTACCTACCAGTCCATTTCGGTGCTGAAACGTCCTGGCACACTTGGTTCTTCATCGGCTTCGCGCTTTACCTGCTGGCCACCACGGCGGCCGCGATGAAACATCACGTGATGAACGAAGCCCTGGAAAATTCCCTGATTTCCGGCGGCATTCTGACGGCCATGGTGATCTGGCTGATGGTCGCCGGGTTTCAGCCCATGTGGGTGGCGCGGGACGCCGCGCGCGCCGTGGCCG
>NZRL01000207.1 GCA_002696205.1 Rhodospirillaceae bacterium
AGGTCCCAAGGGTTCGGCTGTTCGCCGATTAAAGTGGTACGTGAGCTGGGTTTAGAACGTCGTGAGACAGTTCGGTCCCTATCTGCCGTGGGTGTTCGAGACTTGAGAGGATCTGCCCCTAGTACGAGAGGACCGGGGTGGACGGATCTCTGGTGGACCTGTTGTCGCGCCAGCGGCATAGCAGGGTAGCTAAATCCGGAAGGGATAACCGCTGAAAGCATCTAAGCGGGAAGCCCACCTTAAAACTAGGTCTCGCTTGAGAGCCGTGGAAGACCACCACGTTGATAGGCCGGGTGTGGAAGCGCAGTAATGTGTGAAGCTGACCGGTACTAATGGCTCGATTGATCTTGAGAACTCCTCCATACGTATGGATAAGAGGGCGGTCGCCCCGAGCACCCTGTAAAGGGTGCGACGACGGCGAGCGCGAACAACTTATCGGAAATGCGTATCGGAAGAACCGATACTCGGTATTCAAAACCTGATTATGGATATGCACGGGGCCCCTTCCTCATGGAAACAGGGCCCGTGACCGGAACCCGGTTTGACGACCTGGTGGTTATGGCGGAAGTGCCCCACCCGATCCCATCCCGAACTCGGCCGTGAAAGCTTCCAGCGCTGATGGTACTGCGTCTTAAGGCGTGGGAGAGTAGGTCACCGCCAGGTCTTCAAACCGGGCTCCGAAACAAACAAAAACCAATTCCTCTCACAAAACACCCTAATCAGATCTCGTTCGCGACGCAGGGTGGCGCAGACCGCCCAACGGCGTGACGCAAAAAAAAATTAGCGCGGGGTGGAGCAGCCCGCCGGTGATCGCGGAGCAACGCGAAGCGGCACGAACAAAAACTGCTACCGGGCATCGGCCCGGGAATACGGAATTAACGCGGGGTGGAGCAGCCCGGTAGCTCGTCAGGCTCATAACCTGAAGGTCGCAGGTTCAAATCCTGCCCCCGCAACCAATAAAAAACGCCCTAACCTCAACAGGTTATGGGCGTTTTTGTTTGGCCGGATCCCAGCCGCCGAAATCCAAGGGTCAACCTATGGAAAGCAGATGGAATCAAGTTCCTGCAAGGTAAGGCAAGGTGGAAGGCGCTGCGGGGATGGATCAAAACTCCACGCAGGGCTGACCATGACTAGGATGATGAGGCATTCGTGAATTGTGTCAAGCAGGCCTATCGGGTCGGTGGCTATCCCGGAAACGACGAGGACGGCAAGGGTATGCAAAGCCGGCTAGACAAGCAGTAACTTTTCACCGATCTGTTGAATGGGGCACGCTTCATAAACTCCCACGCGCTTTCGACCGGCAGGCTTGGCGCGACAGGGTTCCATTTCTGGGGCGGAGTGGTCAACGCCCTTGCGGTCGAAATGGGTGACGCGCGCACTGTCGCTGTTCCCTATTACGGTCGCGCAGCGATGACAGCCGATGTCCCGAAACTCACGGCGGCGCTCATGATCCAGAACGCTGAAGATGACCCTCGGATCAACGAGGCCGTGCCCGCCTATGCCGAGGCGTTTAAAGCATATGGAAAGACATTCGAGATGCACACCTAAAGAACACGGCAACGAAGCCAATTTTCCCGCAACCATCCACAGGATTAAGAACTCAGCATTCTTCGGTCGAAACTCGCCAGTCCGCGTAGCGAAGCTGACGCAGACATGCACGCACAAGGGCCCGGTGCGGGCGGTCCATATCCGTCATGTTGATCATCCGGCCTTGGCCGACGGCCTCGATCACTCGGCGCTTTAGGTGCAGGTAATCGGCATGAGCAAACCGCAGGACGATGTCCTGGAACGCATCGTGCGCGTCCGGATCGAACGGCCGGGTGTTGCCCAGGCCGTCGCTGAGCGGATTGGCCGGATACATCGACAGGCAGGGCAGCCAGCCCTCGGGCAAGGGCACGTTGGCGGCATGAGTGCGTTGGTGCGCCGCCAGACGCGGCAACAGATGGGTGTGCGGGCCATGGGGAGTGGGCAGTCCATTGGCTTGCGACGGGATGTATTGATAGACCTCGACCCGGCCCAGGCGAGACAAAAATACCCGGTGCGGGCTTTTCGCGATGACTGCCGTCATGGCCGGACCTTCGAAAGACAACATGTCCGCACCGCCATGGGCGCGCAGCGTTTTAATAAGGTCGGGATCGCGGGTCCGCACGCAGGCATCCACATGGGGCAGTCTCAAACCCAGGTCGAACAGCACCGCACCTCGGTCTTCTTTGCGAACGGCATCGTTGTCGGGTCCGATCTCCGTCAGCCCCACGCGCCCAGCCATGTGCCCCGCCTCGTCGTCGGGCAGGCAGATGTTGACGCCCTGGTTCCAGCGGTTTCGGTTGCGTGATGGCGTTTCATAGGGAAAGACCGTCGCGTCTTCTTTCAGGTCGATGCGGATTGCCCCTTTGCCGGTGACGACCGTGCCGCCGGTATCTCGGAGAACAACTTCCGCCACCTCGTCTGCGTCGCGATGGAATTCAGCGATCACGCCGAAGGAGCCGATACTCCAGCCCGTGGTCGCGGTTCGCATGTGTTGATGGACCAGTGCCACCGCATCTGTGAAGTCTTCAGTCTGGGTCCCGGTCACGTTCGGTTCTCCTCGGGTGAATGTGAAACGACGATCTGTCGGCCGTCAACGAAGTGCAGCCCGCCCTTGATGCGATAGACCGCGGCAAGGTTCCCGGGCTTCAACACAACGTCGGGCGTGCCCTGCGCGAAGATGCGCCCGTCCGCCATCAAGATCAGATGATTGCAGTAGCGTGCCGCCAGGGTTAGGTCGTGCAAGACCGCGACGGTCCCCGCTGTTTCCGATACGCGACGGCGCAGAATGTCCATAACATCCAGTTGATGACGCGGATCCAATCCGGTGACGGGTTCGTCCGCCAGCAGCATCGGTGCGCCGCCGGCCAGACAGCGGGCGATCATCACCAGAGTCCGCTCGCCGCCGGACAACGTTGTGACGGCGCGATGGCGCAGATGGTTCGTTCCCGTAGCGGCGAGGGCATCGGCAATGGCCTGCTTGCCGGCGGCGGCCTCGGCCCTGCGGTCCTGACCGTTCGCCAGCAGACCCAAGGCGACGATCCGTTCCACGGACATGGGCCAGTGGCAGGGGGCGCCCTGGGCCAGGTAACCGACGCGGCGGGCGATGTCGGAAGGACGGTAATTGGTGAGCGGGAGGCCGTCCAGCCGGACCTCGCCGCCGTCGACCGGGATCAGTCCCAACAATGCCTTGAGGAACGTCGTTTTGCCTGCCCCGTTGGGGCCGATCAGCCCGGTCAGGCGGCCGGGGCCGAAGTCGGCCGAAATGCCGTCGAGCAGGCGGCGCCCGTTTCGCGTCACCACCAGATCATGGGCCGACAAGATGGTCATTGCCCTTCCCTCCGCGTTCTCAGAACCAGGGCCAGGAAGAACGGCGCGCCGATCATCGCCGTCAGAACGCCCAGTTGCAGTTCCGGCCCGTCCGTCGCAAAGCGCACGGCGATGTCGGCGGCCAGGGTCAAGGCGCCACCGCCCAGCGCCGACGCCGGCAACAAGCGGCCCGGCGCGTGCCCGACGGCGGGCCGCAAAAGGTGCGGCACGACCAGACCGACGAACCCGATCACGCCGGAAACAGCGACGGCGGCCCCCACGGCCAGGGCGGTGCCGATGATCACCCGGGCCTGTAACCCACCGATGCCGATGCCCAGGCTGCGGGCGACATCCTCTCCCAGGGTCAGCGCGTCCAATCCGCGTCCGGTCGTTGCCAGCAAACCCATGCCCAGGGTGATGAACGGTAGAGCCAGGTCGACATGGTCCATGCTGCGGTCGGTGAGCGCGCCGAGCAGCCAGAAAAAGACTTCGAACGCCGCGTAGGGATTGGGCGACAGATTGAGCGCCAGAGTGGTCAGCGCTCCCGACATGGCGTTGATGGCGACCCCGGCCAGGATCAATGTCAGGATCGGCGCGTCGCGGCCGGCCAAAAGATACAGCAAGACCACCGCCAAGCCCGCCCCGGCCATGCCGCCGAGCGGCAAGGCGAGGGGGTAGACGGCGGCGAGCCCCGAATAGAACGTGGCGACGGCACCTAGCGCCGCGGTCCCGGATACGCCGACAAGACCCGGTTCGGCGAGCGGATTGCGCAGCAGCCCCTGTAGAGCGGCGCCCGCCATGCCCAGCGCGCCACCGACGACAAGCGCCAGAATTGCCCGAGGCAGGCGTAGTTCGCGCAGGATCACGGCTTCGGGTGTTGTGGGCGCGCCGATCAGTATTCCGGCATTCGGGATCAGAACCCCGGCGCGCCCGAAGACGACCGATGCGGCGAACAATACCAACGTCAACAACACCAGACCCGCGAGCAGGAAGGGAAAGGGGATATCAAACGACCGGTCGGTACGGGATAGCTTCATGGCCGTGGTTTTCCTTCGTCCCGGGTATCGGCTGCCTTGGCCAGGCGGGCAACGGCCTCCGCCGCCTGAGGCCCACCGCAAGTCCACAGACTGGCGGGCAATTCGATACGCCGTGCATCGCCAAGAGCCGCATGGGCAGGATGATGCAATGCTTGATGAGTCAGCGACGGTCGCTCGGCCGTGCGGGCGGCAACGACCAGCAGGTCGGGCCGGGCCGCGATAAGCCGTTCCAACGGCAGGAAGCCCATACCCGTAACCCCCAAATCGGCGGACAGGTTGCGCAGACCAGCAGCACGTAGGATACCGTCAACCAGCGATCCGGGTCCGGTGGTCATCCCACGCGGCTGAAGAACAATAGTGCGCGGAGCAAGGCGGCCAGGAGATGAGCGGCGCCGAACATCCGCCAAGCGGCGGTCGAAATCGTAAATGATCCGCTCGGCCTTGGGCGCTTCGCCCAACGCCTTCCCGACGCGGCGGATGTTGTCATGGATGTCGGCGAACCCGCTTGCGGGGTCGAGAGTCAGGATGCGGTGACCGAACCGGCGTAGGATCGTCGTCGTCGCCCGTGTGGTGTAGGTGCCGGCCAAAATCAGGTCGGGCCGCAGGGGTAGGATTTCCTCGGCCTGGCCGTGGTTGGCGTGCAGTCCCTGTGCCAGGAGCGCATGGTGGGAGATCTCCGGATCGAATGCCAGATAGGAGATCGAGGCGATCCGGTCCCGTTCGGCCAGCAGCAGGACAAGCTGGTCCGTGCACAGGTTCATGGACACGATCCTCTGTGGTTTCCCCTTCACGGTCTCGGTCGGGATGGGGGCGGGAGCACCAACCGGTGCCCCCGCCAGGGTGGCGCCCGTGGGCGCCGTGGAAAGAACGACCACCGCGACCATCAGTCCCCACGCCTTGGAGAGTATGGGGAAAGGCTGTGATGGGGGATGCATAAGCCGTTCTTTCCCGAGACCTAGAGACCAAACCGGGTGCGGATGCCGAAATAGGCGGCGATCCCCGGCTCGTCGTAGAACAGGACTTCCTGGTATTTCTGGTCGAGCAGGTTCTCCACCCGGGCGAACAGTTCCACCCCGTCCTTGATCTCGTAGGAGCCGGCGATGTTGACCAAAAAGTACTCGTCCAACCTGATCGATCGGCTCGTGCCGTAAGAGTTCGAGAACTCCGTATCGCGTTGGACGCCGTTGAAATCGACCCCCAGATCGACCTTTGCCTTGCCGTCCAGAAACGCATAGGCAAGGTTCATGCTTGCGATATGCTTCGCCCGCCGGACCAGTTCCTTGCGGTTGGCGTCCTGCCCGTCCGTATAGGTGTATTGGCCTTTCAGGCTCAGGCCATGGCCCAGGTTCGCTGCGACGGACAACTCGACCCCCTGAATTTTTGTGATCCCGTCCAGGTTGACCGAGGTGTTGCCGCTGCCCGAGATCAGGTCCGTGATGCGGTTGTTGAAATAGGTCAGGTCGGCAATCAGACGGTCGCCGAGGAAACCCTGTTCGACACCGGCATCCCAGCCACGGCTGGTTTCCGGCCGTAGGTTCGGATTCCCCGTGTAGGTGGCGGTGGAGCCGAACAGCTCCGACAGGGTCGGATTCTTTGCCCCCGTGCCGTAACTGCCGTGCAGGCGGGTCCCGGTTTCGTGGTGGACGTAAGCCGCCGTCATCCGGTAGGTGCGCTTGTCGTTGAAGATGTCGTTGTCGTCGTAACGGATGCCGCCGGTCAGGTGTAGGCGATCCCACAGGGAAACGCGGTACTCCCCGACATAACCGTAGTTGGTGATGTCCCGGTCCGATGTGCTGAAGTTACTTTTCGTGAACTGGGTTTCGTCCTCGCGTTCCACCAGAATGGTCAGACCGTGTTGTGCATTGGCGATATCCGGTGTGTCGAAAGACAGATTGCTTTTGTAGTGGAATCGCAGTTTGTCGCCGTCTGCATGATAAGTCTCGATCCCATTGGTGCGGCTATCGGCGCGGTCCGTGTGTACGGCGGCACCGAGGGCCTGTTCCCAGGCACCGTCGAACAACTTGTATCTCGCGAGCAACCCGCCGCTGCGCTGGATGGTATCCGTCTGTTTATCGGCATCCACGGTCTTGATGATTCCGGCAACGGAGGGCTGATTGTCCGTTTCCGTGGAATCCTTCACGTAGCGCCCGAATAGGTCGAAGGACAGGTTATCTAGGGGGGTGACACCGGCCTTGAAATTTATGGTGGCGTTTTCATTGCCATCCAGTTCGGTATTGCCGTCTTCTTCCGGGGCGATAGAAATGCCGGCTGTGCGATAACCGCTCGCGCCGATGGAATAGTGGTATTTTTCGGTGCCGCCACGCAGGCTGACGGAACCCATGCTTGTCGCAAAGGATCCGCCCTCGGCGCTGATGCCGATCTCCGCCGGGCCTTGGCCTCGTTTCGTGACGATGTTGATGACCCCGCCCACGGCGTCACTGCCGTAAAGCGCCGACTGCGGCCCGCGCAGGACCTCGACGCGTTCGATGTCGATGGCGCGCAACTGGCCGAAATCGAATTCCGATCCGCCGCTGGGGTCGTTGACTTCAATCCCGTCGATGATCACCAGCGTATGGTTCCCCTCGGCGCCGCGGATGCGCACTTGGGTCTGGGTGCCGACGGTGCCCGACCGGCTGACGGCCAAGCCTGGAACTTCGCGCAGCACGTCCGACAGCACGCGGACCTGTTTGCGTTCGATTTCCTTTGCCGTGATGACGGTAACGGCGCTGCCCACAGCTTCTGACGGGGTTGGGACCATGGTCGCCGACACGACGATTTCAGGAAGGATCCGTGCTGTCTGGCCGGGTTGGGTTTCTTCCGCGCTGGCCATTATCGGCGAAGCAAGGATCATACAAAACACGGCGATCTCCACCGTGCAGCGCGCGGGGAATTTGGACCTTAAAACACGAGCATTCATTTGAACCTCCTCCGGTTGTTCGCTCGAACAACCGGACGGGCCGCATGACGCGCGCGCTCGATGCCTTGATGAAACCCCGGAACGGACCAACCCCTCGGCTCCGAACCCATACAGGTTTCAGACACCTCGTTCGCGCGTTCAGGGGACCGTCCGGCACACACCAAGTGCACGGAACGGACTGCCGGTATCGTTGGGGGAAGGTTCCCAAGTCTAAGGGAACGACGCAGACACCCCGTGGCGATGACCGGCAATCTGCCGCACCAACAAGGCGTCACCACAAACGGTCTCTACCGCGCCTCCGACAAATCCCGATCGGCGGCTGGGCGACGCGTTCCTTGGCAGGTCTCCTGGCTCACGGGTCGTTGGCTTGGGTCCGCCTTCCCCGGGCAGTGCCCGAGTGACATAAGATGACCGTCGCCTCGCCGCTCACAGTTGCGGGTACAGCCGCAGATCAGGCCCCCCTGCTGGGTAAAACCCTACTGCGTTCCCTTTTGATCCCCCGGACTGAATTCCGTTGACGGGGAACCAAGGACGCGTCCGTGTTACGGGAAGTTGTCGATAATGGCAAGCGCATGTTTTTCGTTGCAGAGCTTAATGACGATGACCAAATGCGGTTACGAGATGCGGATCGATAAGGAGTCACCTCACATGAATACCATCTCCCTGCGCCTTCTTTTCTTGCTTGGCATGATCGTGTTTGTTTGTCCGAGCGCCGTTCAAGCCGACGATGCAGGGGATGCGGGCGCGATCCGGCACCTGCTGCATTCGACATTCGATCAACCGGATGCGCCGTTGACAGTCGAGCCCGTCACGATCATTGGGGATGCTGCTGTCGTCGGTTGGGCACAGGGCGATCGTGGGGGGCGCGCACTGATGCGAAACAAGCACGGTGTTTGGGAGATCGTTCTGTGCAGCGGCGATGCGCTGAAGGAGGCGGCCGCTTTGGTGGATTTCGGACTGCCTGCTACCCAAGCGGAGAAACTCGCCGTTGCTGCCGAAATGGCGGAGTCGAAACTTGCCCCAGTCCTCAGGGCGAAGTTTTCCATATTCGACGGGGTCGTGATGATGGACGAGAAGGGCCATCACCCCACGACAGGTGGGCACGGCGTCAATACTAAAAATTGACGCCTATTGAATGGCGCGTCGGTGGATAAGGACTTTCGCCGCAGCAATATCCGCGCTTTGCCATGGTCCCTTCATTCCTGAATGACAAACCGATGAGCAGAACCTTCAGAGCGATCCGGGGCTGCGGGTCACGCTGTCGTTCTCATCCGCCGCCGGGGGTTCCCAGAGTTTTTCGGACTTACACTGAGACATAGACTCGTATGCGCTGCATGCTACACCTCTATCCGCAGCGCGCTTGCGGTGAATAACGCCCGAGTGTTCCTTGATTTTTCATCGCTCCATCCTCTCAAGAGTTGGAGCCTCCGGCAATCCCGGGGCGGTTCAAAGGGAAGGTCAGGCCTGAGTTGGTTATTCTTGTGTAGCCGAAGCGTGTAAATAAAGATGGTTGCAGGCCCCCGCAACCAAATTAAGCCTGCGATCCCAATAGGGTGGCGGGCTTCTCGATTCTTGGCTCATGCCTTTGCGATGCGTTCGGGTACCATATGGGTACCACCTGAAATCAAGCTCCATCCAAGCTCGATGCTCTAGACTAGGCGCTGCGCCGCCGGTGCACTGTTATGCTCGATCTCCTAGTTTCGAACCGTTCATGAAAGGATGGCGAGTTGCGCGTGCAATTGAGCCAGCTCGCGATAACGTACAGGATCATTTGCACTTTCGGGTTTGACGGCTCCTTTCGATAAACCGAAACGTCATCACAGTCGAACCTTGCAACGGCGGGGCGGACCATACATTTTGTTTGATGACGTCCCGCAGCATCACCTTGTCCAACGACAGGTCGACAACCAGCCGCTTCAGCTTGGAATTTTCTTCCTCAAGCTGCTTAAGCCGCTTCATCTCCGCCGGCATCAGCCCAGCATACTTCTTGCGCCAGTTATAGAACGTTGCTTCGGCAATCCCCGCCTTGCGACAAACCTCGGCAACCGATGTCCCTTCCTCGGCCTGCTTGAGAACAAAGGCGATCTGCGCATCGGTGACCCTCGACCTCTTCATGGAACTCTCCTCTTCCCACAACGGGGATCATAAGTGGAAAATTCCAACTCAAAACGGTCCAGTTGTCAGGCAGCAGGTCAACGCCAAAACGCAATCGCCGTAAAGGGGTGCAGAACCAGGACGCCTATGATCGCTCCGAGTATGGTGTAGAGTGTTGTTTGAGATCCTCTCCGACGCTGTCGCCGTTGATGTAGTTTTTCTCGCAAAACGCGCTGCGCTACTTCATCCTGCTATCTTAGGATTAGGCCGGCAGCTTCTCGTCAATACGATCATGCCGAGTAGCGCGGACAGGGAGGAGCCAACAATAATACTGAAGTTCGTGCTGAGGATTAAACCAGGTTGCACAAACGCGAGGCCAGCGACAAACAACCCCATCGTAAAACCCACACCAGTCAAGACCGATGCGCCGTAGATTTGAGGCCAAGTGACGCCGGTGGGCAATCGGGCGATCCCGGAAACGACCGCTATGCCTACACCGGTAAAAACACCCAATTGCTTGCCGATGAACAGCCCGAGCGCTACACCAAGACTGATTGGACTGAGGAACGACTCCACCGTTACGCCCTCTAAATCGATCCCTGCGTTAAAGAACGCAAACACTGGAACAACCCCGAGCGCTACCCAAGGCGTCAAATCATGCTCAAGCTGCTTAAGAACTTCTTTGCCGGAGGCTCTCATTGGAATGCTCAAGGCAATCAACATCCCCGCGAGCGTCGCATGAACGCCAGATTCCAGTACCGCCACCCATACGAAAACGCCGGTCAATGCATAAGGAGTTAGGCGCGCGATCCTAAGCCTGTTCAGGATGAAGAGGGCGGCAAGACCGAGGGTGGCCAGAGCAAGAGAGGGCAGGCTGAGGCCTTCAGTATAGAAGGCCGCGATAACAACAAGCGTTCCCAGGTCGTCGAATATCGCCAGAGCTGTGAGAAAAACCTTTAAAGAAACCGGCACTCGCTCACCAAGAAGTGCCAGAAGCGCCAACGCCAGAACAATATCGGTGGCGACTGGAACGGCCCAACCTCTGACTGCTACAGGATCTCCGAGATTAAAAAAGAGATAGATCAGCGCTGGCGCCGCCATGCCGCCAGCTGCACCAAACGCAGGAAGCGCAATTTGCGTTACTGAAGAAAGCTGCCCCTCAAGTACTTCTCGTTTGATCTCTAGGCCAATCAGGAAGAAGAAGAAGACCATCAAGCCCTCATTGATCCAGAGGATTATTGGTTTGCTTATACTGAATGTCCCGACTGTAAAAGACATCGGAGCATGGTGGATCGTTTCATAAGAGCTGCTGAAAGAGGAGTTGACCCAGATAAAGGCTAATAGCATCGCTCCGAACATGGCGAAGCCGGCGCTCTTCGGAGACGTCAATGTGTTTTCTAGCCGTGATTTGATGGTTTCCATACTCATCTGGCTAGGGCGCCTCTTTTGGGCGCGAAGCGTCGTCCGCACCGGAGGGTCCACAATTGGGCGCCGTTAGCCATCTTTTTGCTTCAATCTATCACTCAGAGCGAGCAAAAGGCCGGACACCACGAACACGCCATGTATCCCCGCCTGCCAGGCAAGCTGCCGGTCGGTTAGGTTTTCCACGTGCATAAATGATTTGAGCAATTGAATCGCTGAAATCGCCACGATTGACGCTATGAGACTGAACTTGAGCCCACTCATATCAACGGCCCCCATCCATGAAGGGCGGTCGGGGTGTCCGTTCGTTTCGATCTTCGAAACAAAATTTTCGTACCCGGCAAAAATCACCATCAAAACGAGATTGCCCACGAGAATTAGATCGATCAGCGACAGGACGGCAAGAATTGTGTCATTGCCCGAAGATGAGACGATCGTCGGGATGTAGGACACGAGCTCCTGAAGAAATTTGAAGCCGAGTAAGAGGAGTACTGCGACCAGCCCCAGATAGAGCGGAGCCAAGATCCAGCGGCTCTGGAAGATAATCCATTCGATGGTCTCTTCGAGCCACTTCATTTGGCGCTCCCTGCTGTGGTTTCTTGTTGCCTGGCCGATGACGCCAACGCTTCCATATTGGCTTCTCTATCGACCGTCATATTTGGTGAAGCGAAACGCGAGCAAGCGCAGCGCGTTGAAAACAACGACGATCGTCGATCCCTCGTGAACCGCCACCGCGGGACCAATTCCGAGACCGAGGATAGTAGCCGGAACCAGAAAGGCAACAACCCCTAGGCTAAACCACAGGTTCTGTCGAATGATCGAGCTCGTCGACCGGCTCAACGCCACGGCGAAGGGCAAATGGTTCAGGTTATCCGCCATCAGCGCCACATCGGCGGTTTCCAGCGCGACATCGGAGCCCGCCGCGCCCATGGCAATGCCGACCGTGGCGTTCGCCATCGCCGGCGCGTCGTTGACGCCGTCGCCAACCATTGCGACCTTGGCTTCCACGCGCAGTTTCTTGATCGTCTCTACCTTGTCATCCGGCATCAGATCGCCGCGTGCCTCATCAAGGCCGATCGCCCGCGCCACCGCGTCGGCGACCCTCTGATTGTCGCCTGAGAGCATGATCATCCGGCGGATGCCGATCTTATGCAGCGCCTCGATAACCGCCGGCGCCGCTTCGCGCGGCGTATCCATCAGTCCGATGGCGCCGAGATAGCGGGTCCCCTGCCGGACAATCATCGTGGTGCGACCGTTTGCTTCCAGCGTTTCGATCCGGGAGCGCAAGTCGTCAGGAATTGGCGGCCCATCGACCTCAGCGAAGAGGTCGTCCTTACCGATGTATGTCGTCTCGCCATCGACTTCGGCCACGACACCACGGCCGGTAATGCTGCGCAGGTTAGATGCCTCGGCGACAGGTGCGTCGCCAAGGCGTTCGCGTCCGTCCCTGACAACGGCGGCTGCGAGAGGATGGTCGCTCAGCATCTCGACCCCGATCGCCACGCGCAGCAGGTCTTTGTCCTCGACGCCCTCGGCAGTTACCACATCGACCAGCTTCGGCTTGCCTTCGGTCAATGTGCCGGTCTTGTCGAACGCGATGGCCGTCAGTCGCCCCAGATTCTCAAGCGGCGCACCGCCCTTGACGAGGACGCCGCCACGCGCAGCGCGTGCGACCCCGCTAAGTACGGCGCTCGGCGTCGCGATGGCGAGCGCACAGGGGCTCGCCGCCACCAGAACCGCCANGGCGCGGTAAAAAGTGGCGCTGAAGGGTTCGTCGACAACGAAGCCCGCGAACAAAAGCGTGACGGCGAGAATCAGAACCGCCGGAACGAAGATGCGTTCGAACCGATCGGTAAGACGCTGTGTGGGCGATTGGTTGGTTTCGGCCTCGTTCACCATCTTGATGACACGCGCCAGGGTCGAATCTACCGATGTGCGGGTGACCTGAATCTCCAGGGCGCCACCACCGTTGATGGTGCCGGCGAAAACACGGCTGGTGGCATCCACCAAATCGGGTTTCTCGGCTGCCTTCGCGGCATTCTGGACGGGCAGTTTGTCCACCGGCACACTCTCACCAGTGATCGGCGCCTGATTTACGCTACTTTCACCCTTGGTGACGAACCCGTCGGCGGACAGGCGTTCGTTCGGCTTCACCAGCACGGTATCGCCAACCAGCAGGGCGTCGACGGCCACCTCTTCGACGCTGCCATCTCTTCGCACGGTCGCGGTCTTCGGCGCCAAGGCGCCGAGTGCCTCGATCGCCTGCTTGGCGCGGCCCATGGCGTAGCCTTCCAGGGCGTGCCCAAGGCTGAACAAAAACAGAAGCAGGGCGCCCTCGGCCCATTCGCCGAGCGCCGCCGCGCCCGCCGCCGCCACAAGCATCAGAAAGTCGATCTCAAATCGGCCGTTCCGCACACTTTCGACGGCTTCGCGCAGGGCGTAATAGCCACCAAAAAAGTAGGCCGGAACGAGGACGAACAGGGGTGTCCATGGCGGCATTGCCACAAACTTCGGCAGCAGCCAGCCAATTAGCAGAAGCACGCCGCACAGGGCCACGAAGATCAATTCGGTCTGCGCCCCAAAAATACCGCCGTGAGCATGATCATGGTCATGGTCGCGGGACTCGTCAGGAGTCTCGCGCGTGCCGGGCTTCGCGTTCTCCTGCGACACCCCCATGTCCCGAAGAGCAGCGCGGATCTTGTTTTCATCGGTTTGCGTTTGATCGAACTCGATCCGCAGCGGTCCGGTGGCGTTGGCCTCCGCCTCGAGAACTCCCGGCAAGCGGCGTACCCGCTCACTGACCGTCCGCGCGCGACGCTGATCCGAAATGCCGCCGACTTGCCAAACCACATGGCCGAATTTGGCGGTTATTTGGGCTCCAAGCGCTTCGGCGATCTGGCGGATGCGGGCCAGGGGCAGTACGCCGGGGTCGTAGTGAATGCACAGCTCGGTGCCTTGGTCATCCTCTGTTTCGCGAATATGAGCGCGTTCGACGCCTTCCCGAGTTTCCAGGCTCTCGGTTAGTCGCTGCACACAAGCGTCACGCGCGTCCGGCACCTCGGGAAGGAGGAGCGGGAGATCGAGCTGAACAGTTTGAGCCATTTTTACTCCACTCTACCGCTTGCAGTTGGAACCAACATGGACCTGGTCCGTGCCGCAGCCGAGGTCACCGCCCGCACGAGTGGTTTTCGAGCGCACTGACGACTCCGCATGAACCGAATTTCGAATAGAGTCTTGTTCATCACTCGTCCTTATCTTCAGCGCGACGATCGTATCTTGAGCTTAGCCATGGCAAGTGGTGAGCCGCCAGAATGAGAAAGACGATAACGGCCGCCAACGCGCTAAGGACATACATTCCAAATCCCACGCCAGTACCGACCGCCGCGGTCGCCCAGACCGTGGCCGCGGTGGTCAACCCATGGGTACGGTTGCCATTGTGCATAATGATGCCAGCGCCCAAAAATCCAATCCCGACCACAATGTTGGCCGCCATGCGGGACGGCTCTGCGCCCGGTATGTGTTGCGAGATGAGTGCAAATACGCACGCACCCATGGCAACCGCTGCGTAAGTCCTCACACTGGCTTCGCGCCGATGCCATAGCCGCTCCAATCCGATAAGTCCCCCAAGGACAGTCGCAAGGATAGTCCTGCTGGCAAGCACTAATTCGAGTTCCCAGTCCAAAAATTACCTCTCCAATATTACAAGCATAGCTGTTTTTGACTTTTCACATACGTCTCTAACAGTCTTCTGTGATCAATGGAAGATTTCGCTAAGCCACGACCTGCGGCCATAGCCTCGGCCGTGATGGCCCCCTCCATGTTTTCCGCGCCGGTATCCATCGTCGTCCCGATTGTCGCGCCCACCATCGTTCGGCACCTTGTTTTGTGGTTGAAGGCTCCGTTCGATGATCTTGTCGAGTTCGCCGCGATCGAGCCAGACCCCCCGACATTCGGGACAGTAGTCGATCTCGATGTTTTGGCGTTCGGTCATAACCAAAGAGACGGCGCAGACCGGACAATTCATACTGGGCTTTGCCGCTTTTTCGGAAGAGGGGCCTGGTGTACCCATTCTACAGCTCCTAAATGTTATTTGCCGCACGCTGACTCGAGTCATGGCCGCAGGCGGTGTAAGGGAAGTTGGCACCATTGATTTGGGGGCTCCAGTGACTAGAGCTTCAAGAGGGGTAACAAAAAAAGATC
Organism: Rhodospirillaceae bacterium; assembly: GCA_002696205.1. Lineage (GTDB taxonomy): Bacteria > Pseudomonadota > Alphaproteobacteria > Rhodospirillales > Casp-alpha2 > UBA1479. The sequence goes on from NZRL01000207.1 coordinate 15,004, forward strand.
TGGCCCCAAGTTAATAGATTGTTGGGTCCGTCACCATCTCGGCCGTGACCTTGAGAATTGGCCACAGAATCACGGGTCAGCACCGCACCAGAACAGAGGCAATCGCTGCAGCAGCAGATTGCTGTCGGTCCTCTGCATCGTATCGTCCGCGCCGATACACGGGGTCGACGTGGTTCCGCCCGCCAGGGCGCCCTTGGCCTTCGTCGCTTCCTTGCGGGCGTTCTCGATGGTCATGTCGGGAAACGTGCCGAGGGTGACCCGGACAGGCCGCCCCTGATGCTTCTGATAGAGCTGGAAGGTCTTCTGGCCGTTGGCCGTCACGCGGATAATCAAACCCTTCACCCTGGCGTCCTTGAATGAGTGACGCTTGCCCACAGGGGGTAAGGGCAGGGCGGCTAACAGCGCCTTGGTGAAGTTGATCGTTTCATTCGGGGCTACCATGGGGCTACCTATTTGCGTTAAAATGAGGAATCCACGGTATCAACGATTAAACGATAAACCCCATAAATCATAACAAAAAGAATAGGTTGTTATAACTCGGTAACCCCCATTAACCCTAGGCATGTTTGGCTCATAACCTGAAGGTCGCAGGTTCAAATCCTGCCCCCGCAACCAACAAATTCAACGCCTTAGCCATAATCGGCTAAGGCGTTTTTTCGTGCCCGGTAAGCGCAGAGTAAGCATTCAAAATTAGCTTACCCAGCTCCGACGCCGGCCGCACGCAATGCCGTCTCTTCCGGTCCGCGCCCGGCACAGCATGAGGCAAGGGTACCGTTCACCGCGACGGCAGGCAGCGAGCGCACGCCAAGTTCCTTGGCCCTGGCAACCACACCGGCTTCGTTCATGTCGAGGATGACCACCTCGCAGTTCGAGCAAGCCATCCGGTTAACCAGTTCGGCCGTTTCCTCACAGAGGGCACAACCGGAGCTGAAGATTTCGATTTTACATTTGTCAGCCATCGTTTCGATCTCCGTTGCTGAGTAAATGACGAAATTAGCCCCGCGTGCCGACGCAAGCGGGACACTCGGCGGTTTGGCCCGATCCGTCGTCATTGCATCTGGGCCAGGTGTTCCAAAGGGATGCCGCGACAAGCACGCCGAGGCCGCCCCACATGGCTGTGTCGCTGTCGAAGCCGAACTTGCCGATCAATACAATCTCCGCGCCGATAATCCCTAGGCCGAACGGTCCGTAGCCGCGCCGGGCCGGCGCCCGGTAGGCCAATGCGAAAACGGCAAAGGCGAGAAAGGCCCCGGTCAGCGGCAGAAGATACGGCGTGTAATCGACAAACCCGATGCCAAGGCTGCCGAGCAGTCCCGCATAGGCGGGCCAGCAGGCGGGGCAGGCGAGTTTCGGCAGCAAGGCGGCGCCGATGGAGGGCACCATGGCCGCATTCAAGCGAAAGGCCCCGGCGGTCGCTTCGGGTTCGGCGTTTCTCGTCAAGGCCGCAACAATCTGATCGAGCGGCGGCACGCCCCGCTCGTGGCCTTCCAACACGTAAATTCGGCAACATGAGCTGACTTCTTCGAGGGGAAGGCCCGAGATGTCTTTCCCGTCGACCAGGATTGTCGGCGAGCCCAAGGGCCTCACGCGTTCAGGCGTCGCCGGTTCGTTTACCTCCCATTCCGTCCAAGATGGCCGTAGGTCGGCGGCGTGGAATGCCTCGATCAGCCGGGCCCGCGCGTCCCGCACGTTGGGACAGGATCGTTCGTAGACGAATTCAACGGCTGCCATGATGTCCCTCCGTTTCCTGGTCCAAGGCATCCAGGATCGGGCATTGGTCGACCGGCCCCGCGTCGGGGCATGCGGCGGCCCAGTCGGCCAAGACCGCCTTCATCCTTTGCAGCATCACGATCTTCTCCCCCATCTCCGATATTTTCCCCTCTGCCCGCGCGCGCACATCGCGGCACGACGCGCCGGGATCAGCCTTCAATGAAAGAAGCTCTTTAATGTCCTTCAAGGTGAACCCGACATCCTGGGCGCGCTTGATGAACTGGATTTGCCGAACCACCTCCGGCGCGTATTTCCGATAGCCGTTTGCATCTCGGTCAGGCGCCTCAATCAATCCCTCGCGTTCGTAATAGCGCAAGGTCTCGACGGTCACGCCGCCTTGCCCGGCAACATCTCCGATGTTCAGCATTTCAATATCTCCATCGATTCCAGGCATCGTAACCCTTGAAGTATACTTCAGGGTCAAGGCCGAATTTTGCCTTGATCCGGCCACGATTGATGGGAACACTCCCCGACCATGAGACGGCTTCTGCGATCCCGCTTCCTGATATTCGCACTGCTTCTGGCGGTTGGCGCTGGGTCCGTCGTCTCGGTCGTCCAAGCGGGGCAGATGCGCATCGACATGGCCATGGCCGGTGACGCGCAAGGCCCAGGCGACAACGCATGTAGCGCCTGCGGTACCGGTGACGGCGACGCCAAAGCACCCGTGAGCTGCGCCTCCGCCTGCCATCTTGCCGCCATCAACACGGTCGATGCGGAAAAGGCGGCCGACGCCGTCGAGGTCAGGGAGTTTCACGCGGTCGGCCCGCGCGCGATGCGCTCGGCCGCACCTACTCCCGACCCGTCTCCCCCCAAACCCATTCTCGGTTAGTGCTTTGCCGGCGAAGGCATTCGCTTTCGCTGCGCATCACCCCAAGGCCCGCCTCCTCGGTTCAAGGGAGGTGGCGTCTTGTCGGAACGGGCATATCCGCCCGTTCCTGTCCATATCCGAGAATGGAAACTACGCCATGCAAAACACATTCATCGACGGCCTGTCGCGCCGTTCCTTCCTTGCCGCTGCCGGCGCCGTGGCGGGGATGGCCACCATGCCCGCCTGGGCAGCGTCTTCGTCCCCCGTTCGTCGTTTCGATTTGGCCGCCGCACCTGGGGCGACCCATCTGATCGACAGTGACGGAACCAAAACTAATGTCTGGTCCTACAACGGCCGCGTGCCCGGCCCGGAAATCCGGGTGCGTCAGGGCGAACGTCTGCGCGTCGCGGTGCGTAACGGCCTCGCCGAAGAGACCACGGTCCATTGGCACGGGCTCCGCGTGCCCAACGCCATGGACGGCGTGCCGCATCTCACGCAAAAGCCGATCGCACCCGGCGAGACCTTCATCTACGAGTTCGAGGCACCGGACGCCGGAACCTACTGGTATCATCCCCATCAACGCAGTTCCGAACAGATCGGCCGTGGCCTATACGGCCCCCTGATCATCGAGGAGCCGAACCCGCCGAAAGTGGACCGGGACGTGACTTGGGTACTCGACGACTGGCGGCTGTTGAAGACCGCACAGATCAGCGACGACTTCGGCAATCGCCATGACATGAGCCATGCCGGCCGCATCGGCAACACCGTGACGGTCAACGGCCGGATCACGGACGTGTTCGAAGCCCGCGCCGGGGAGCGCATCCGCCTGCGCCTGATCAACGCCGCCAACGCCCGCGTCTTCGGTTTGGAGTTCGAGGGCCATAGCCCCTAGGTCGTCGCCTACGACGGTCAGCCCGTCGAGCCGCACCGGGTGACGGGACGGCTGGACATCGGGCCGGCCATGCGGATCGACCTGATCCTGGATCTGACCGGCAGTCCGGGTGACGCCTTCGCCGTCAGGGACACCTTCTATCGGCGTTTGCAGTACCGGTTGCTGGATGTCGTTTATGGCCCAAGCCGCCTGCCGGAGAACCCGATGGGCGAGGTTGCGGCATTACCGGCCAATACCATGCCGGAGCCGGACCTGACGTCGGCCGAGCGCCACGAGATCGTGTTCGGCGGCGGCATGATGGGCGGCATGTCGATGGCCAGAATGGATGGCCGCGAGGTCGGCATGATGGAGATGATGCAAAGCGGCAAAGCCTGGACCGTCAACGGCGTCGTTGCGACGGGCCATGTCATGGACCCGATCCTGACACTGGCACGGAACCGCACCTACATCCTCGCCCTCGACAACCGGACGTCCTGGTACCACCCCATCCATTTGCACGGCCACTCGTTCCGGGTGATCGGCCGAAACGGTCAGCCGACCCGTCACAAGGAATGGCAGGACACAGTGCTGATGGCGCCGCGCGAACAGATCGAGATCGCCTTCGTCGCCGACAATCCCGGCGGTTGGATGTTCCATTGCCACATCCTGGAACACCAAGCCGGCGGCATGATGGGCGTCATCCAAGTGGCCTGAGACGGCCGACCTTACACGTCAATGGACTGAAATCAGGAAAGTGAACAAACTCATGATCATTCAAAACAATTTCCATGCCGCCGCCCTGGCGGCTCTGCTCGCCGTCTCCGCGTCGACTTCCGCGATCGCTGCAGGACGGCCCGACGCCACAGTCATCAAGAACCCGCAATGCGGCTGCTGCGAAAGCTATGCCGACTATCTGCGCCAGAACGGCTTCAAGGTGACGGTCAAGGAATCCCACGACCTGACCTTGATGAAGAGGGATATGGGCGTGCCGGACGGCTTCGAAGGCTGCCACACCATGGTGCTCGACAAATACGTGGTCGAAGGGCACGTGCCGGTCTCCGCCATCGATAAGCTTCTGGCTGATCGACCGGACATCAAGGGAATTTCCCTGCCGGGCATGCCCCAGGGATCGCCAGGGATGTCGGGCGCCAAAGAAGCGCCCTTCACCGTCTATCAATTCGGCCAAGGGCCGGCAAAGGTCTTCGCGGTCGAATGATGGCGGACATCAAGCGAGCCGCATTCATGCTGGCGGCGGCAACCGTTGGGGCAGTCTCCCTGCCGGTTGCCGCGCAGTCACCCGAGACGGGCACCCGTGCCGAGGGTCGCGCGCTCTACCAGACCCATTGCGCCAGCTGTCACGGCAAAAACCTGGAGGGGCAGCCCGAATGGCAGATCCGCCGCCCGGACGGACGGCTGCCCGCCCCACCGCACGACAGGACGGGCCATACCTGGCACCACCCGGATGATCACCTGTTTCGGATGACCAAGTACGGCCTCGTCCCGCCGCTGGCGCCCGAAGGCTACAAGAGCGACATGCCCGCCTTCGGGGACGTGCTTTCCGACGACGAGATCCGGTCCGTGCTCGATTTCATCAAGAGCACCTGGCCGGAACGGTTCCGCACCCGCCAACGGGATGTCACCAGAAGGGCGGGCGGACAATGACCGGCCTGACCTGGCGTCGGACAGTGGCCCTGCTGGCCGGCGCCCCCTTGCTGTTGCCCGCAGTGGCGGCGCGGGCGGCGGGACCGCGGAAGACATTCGCGTTACATGACGCACCCCGGCCCATGCCGGAGATCGCGTTCGCCTACGAGGACGGTCGTCAAGGCCGGCTCGCAGACTTCCGTGGCAGGCACGTTCTTCTGAACATTTGGGCGACTTGGTGCGCGCCTTGCCGCAAGGAAATGCCCGCACTGGATCGTCTTCAAGAACTGCTGGGGGGCGAAGACTTCCACGTCCTGCCGCTTTCGATCGACCGGGCGGGCATAAAGGTCGTGCGCGATTTCTACGCCAGGATCGGCATCCGGAACCTGAACATCTACATCGACCAGCAGGCGGGGATCATGCGTGCCATGAAGTTGGGCGGCCTGCCGACGACGTTCCTGATCGATCCGGAGGGCCGCCAGATCGGGGCCTTGGTCGGCGCGGCGGAATGGGACGCACCAGAATTGGTCGGCCTGTTCCGGGAAAGGATTGCGGCGGTAGGACGCCAAGGGAGATAGAACGATGAACGATATCCAACATGCGGAACCGAAGGTCTCGGCCGCGCAGCGCGCCGTCAACTCGGTTTGGCCTTTCGTCACGGGACGCAGGGGGAGGATCCTGCTGGGGCTCGCCGCCGTCGGGGGAGGTCTGGCGATGAACTGGGGTGCGGTGGTCGCCCTGGGTTTGGCGCCCCTTCTGTTGGGCGTTCTGCCCTGCGTCGCCATGTGTGCGCTCGGTATGTGCATGGGCAGCGGCCACGGCAAATGCTCATCCAATCAGACGAAGAATACGCAGGCGGACGATGCCTGACGGCGCCCCCGAAACGCCCGCACTTGGCCGTCGCCTCAAGATCGTGCGCCGGGCGGCCTGGGCCCTCATCCTGGTGACGACCATGGCGGCGGCCGGGTTCGCCGGCTGGAAAACCTTCGCGCCGGCCAAGCCACCGACCGCCCGGCAGGTCGGCGAGGCATTGATCAAAACCCAATTCAACCTGACCGACCATTACGGCCGCGCCGTCAAGGAAAAGGACTTCCGGGGACAATGGCAGCTTGTGTTCTTCGGCTACACGTTCTGTCCCGACGTCTGCCCGACGACGCTTTCGGTCATGGCACGCGCCCTGGACCTCTTGGGCGACGACGCCGCGAAGGTGGCGCCGCTGTTCATAACGGTCGATCCGGGGCGCGACACACCCGAGGTTCTTGCTGAATTTGTCGGTGCGTTTCATCCGCGGATTGTCGGGCTCACCGGCACACAGGAACAGATCAAGGCAGCGGCAAAGTCTTTTCGGATCTATGTCGGCCGAGTAGACAAGCCGGACGTTCCCGGCGGCTATCTCATGGGACATTCCGGATACATGTACCTGATGACTCCCGAGGGCACCTATGACGCCGTGTTCTCGGAGAACCGGAACCCGCCCGAAGATATCGCCGCGGCAATCAAGAAACGTCTGACGAAAGAGAGGAGCGGCCGATGAAACTGATTCTGGCGATTGTCACAGTCTTCTTTTGCACGGTCGCGGCGGCAGGCGGCGCATCGGCCGACGCCCCGTCCATCGCCGTCGAGAAGCCCTGGGCTCGGGCCTCGATCCTGAAGTCGCGGCCCGGTGCGGCATATCTCACCATTCGCAATACCGGAGATGAACCGGATCGTCTACTTAAGGTTACATCGCCGGCCGCGGGCACGGTGATGATCCATGAATCGAAGCTGGCAAACGGCGTTGCGCAAATGCTGGCTCATGGCGGGCTCGATATCGCTCCCGGCGCAGAAGTGACATTCCGGCCGGGCGGCCTGCATTTCATGCTCATGGACTTGCGCAAACGGTTGCACGAAGGGGAGACGCTGATGCTGAACCTGCGGTTCGAGAAGGCCGGCGATATCAACGTAACCATGCCGGTCCTCGGGCTCGGCGCGACCGGCCCGAAATGACGCGGGAGTGGGTCCGATGAGGATGCCGCCCACGCGGCCGGATTGGTTGACCGCCATCCGGCGCTATTTTGCGTTCTCCGCTCTGGGGCATGCTCTTTGGGAGGCCGCGCAGATGCCGTTCTACACCATCTGGCGTGACGGCACCTGGCCGGAAATCCTGTTTGCCGGACTGCACTGCGCCGGCGGCGACCTGCTGATTGCAACGGCGGCCTTGATCGGCTCCTTGGTCATCGCGGGGAACAGCGGCTGGCCTGGGCGGGGGGTCGGCGCCGTCGCCGTTCTCACTCTTGTAATCGGTTTCACCTATACGGTGTTCAGCGAGTGGCTGAACACCGAGGTTCGCGGCAGCTGGGCCTACGCGGACATCATGCCCGTGCTGCCGGTGATCGGCACGGGGCTGACGCCGTTGCTGCAATGGATCGTCGTGCCTATCTTTGCCTTGCGGTGGGCGCGAAGGGGAGCATGAGCGCTAGGATCTCGTGCGCATCGGTATTTGGCGGTGGCAAGCGGCGGGGCGCAAATGGGAGGCGATAGTATGGACGACCGGCCGGCACATTGGGACGGTGTATACGAAACCCGGGACGAAGCGGCGCTCACCTGGTTCGAGACGGAGCCCGCGCTGTCGGTCGAGCTGATCCGAAAACATGCCGCCTTGTGCGATCCGGTGATCGACGTTGGCGGGGGTGCATCCAGGCTTGTCGACTGCCTGGTCGATACCGGCTATCGAGCCGTCACGATTTTGGATCTGTCGGACGCAGGGATGAACGTCTCTAAGTGTCGGCTGGGGCCGCGGACCGATCAGGTGAGGTGGGTCACGGCCGATGTGACAAAATGGAACCCCGACCAGGCCTATGCCCTTTGGCACGACCGGGCGGTATTCCATTTCCTGACAACGGAAGACGACCGGAAAGCCTATGTCACGCGGTTGCTGTCCGCGCTCAGGGACGGCGGCAAGGCGATCATCATGACTTTTGCCGAGGACGGGCCGGAGAAATGCTCCGGATTGCCTGTTATGCGTTATTCACCGACAGGGTTAATCGAGACACTCGAGGCGATCGCACCGGGAGCGTTACGCCCGGTGGAAGCACAGAAGCATGTACATCTGACGCCCAAAGGGCATGAGCAACGCTTCCAAGTCTCGGTGTTGGAGAAAACCGGCCGGTGATTTTACCCGCCCGAGGCGGTGGGCGAACGCCGCTTGGATCACTTCGGCTTCCGCCTTTCCGGTTCCACACAAGTCCGCCAGGACCAAAGTTTCGCCATGGCGATGTAAATGAATGATGCGGACCAAGCAATCAGCAACAGACCGTTCAAGGTCTCGATGCCTGTAATGAAGCGTAAGTGATCCGATGGCACGATGTCACCCATGCCGAGGGAGGTATAGGCGACAATGGAGAAATAAAAATAGTCCAACGGCCCAACGATCTGAAGGCCGTCTAGACTGCCGATCTCAAGCGTTCGTTCTCCGAAGGCATAGGCCGCTGCATATAGGGCGACTTCAACGACATGGGCGAAGAGCGTCAGCAGCCAAATGATCAGAATCCGCTGCTCCGCCGTCATCGCAATGTTCGACATCCCGCCGGACAGCCATCGAAAGACGGCGTAATGCAGGAGGAAAGTCGTGATGACCAGAAAAAACGATATGCTCACTGCGGCGCCCATCCGAACCTCCCCACGTTCTGTGTTCGCAGAGAACTCCACTGTTGCCTTGGGCATCGTAGAGCTGACATCTCTTTAGGACTCTATCAGCTTCATGTCTTCTCTAGTTCCAAGAACCGTCATGGCCCGACCAGGGTCGATCATCGAAATGAAGACCGAACGTTCATAGGCGTCGGTGACAAGGGAGGCTTGCCGCAGGAGCTCTTCCTGGCGTTGCCGATAGCGGTCAAGGCCCTGAGTATCTTCCAATATTTGATTTACGATTTCCGGGTCTCTGACGAACGTCGCGAACTGCGACCGACGCTCCGGTCCCTCGATGCCCCTCGCCTCACTTTCCTGAAGATCAAGGCGATCCGCCTGATCTGCAGCCAGAGGCGCCGATGAGGCAATCGCAGCCTCTGTCTCGACCGTTGGGATGGGCGGAATAAGGCCGGAATAAAAATCTGTCTGAATGCCGATCATCGAAGTCACTCCATTCCATTGGTTCTCCGATGGTTGCCAACATAGGGCCTCCAGTCGCCGGAGGGTCAAGGATAAGATTGAAGAGAATGACGTAAGACCAATCGATCAGGCGACGTGACGAGCCGTACACTGGCGAAGTCTGCGTCTGCGAGCCGAAGGCATGGAGATGACGTGGAATTATAATTAGTCGGCAGGCGACGATGCGGCCCGATGTCTGTTGAGTGAAAGCGTATCACCTGACCGGCTTACCAACGTCACGCCGACGATCGTCAACGGTATGCCGATAAAATGTGCCCAGCCGAACGTTTCGTCAAAGAAGGTCATGCCGAGAAGAATACCGAATATCGGCACGAGAAAGGCGAAGGCGTTCGCCCGGTTGAGCGGGGTGTGTTCGAGCGCCGAGAACCAGAGGTAATACGCAAGAGCCGTCCCGAAGATACTGAGACCGAGCAAAGAGGCAACGAAGGCAGGCGTCCATTGCACGCTTGCGGGATCTTCCAGGTACCAAGCAGCTGCCCCTAAAGGAACGCTCCCGATAAGCGTTTGCAGGCCCATCGCCATCAGCACGTCAACCTTGCCGGCGATTTTCTTGATCAAGACGTTGCTGATCGTGATTCCGACTGCCGCCAGCAAAATGTAGGCGATACCCAGGGCGTAGGTTTCCCCGCCAGTTAAAAAGAACTGCGGGACGGCGATCACCACGATCCCGACAAATCCCAAAAGCAATCCAAGCTTCCCCCGAACGGAAACGGTTTCGCCAAGCATGAGTGCGGCAAGGAACGCCGCCATGAGCGGCTGTGTATTGGCGACAACCGTTGCGATGCCAGGCGTCACGAATTCAGCGGCATGGAACATGCCGAGGAATCCGAGGCTCGTTGCGCCCAGGCCGATAAAGGTGATGATGGCCCAATCCCTTCCGGTGGCGGGAAGAGGACGGCGAAGTGCGGCCGCGAGGATCATGAGCGCTGCGCCCGCGATAACCGCGCGCAAGGCTGCGAAGGTCAAATGCGGCGAGAACCCGATCCCGGCCGTGATGAGCGGAAAGCACGACGCCCAAAGCACCATCACCACGAGAATCTGCAGCGTCGAAATGCGGGAGACGGAAGATTTCGGTTGGTCGGAATCCATTTAATGCGCTACCTCGATTTTAGCGTGTTCCAGGAGGTGTAGCAGAAGGAGGCATGTCATGCATGAGCTGGTGCCGGAAAAATTCGTGTGGTTTGTCTGGGCGTCCGCATTCCTTGTTCCGTGGCTGGCGGCTTTTGGCGCGTTCCCGGCCCATCGCAGAGTAATTCTTTGGGCGAGCCTGTTTACGACACCGTTCGGTTTGACGGAGCCCTTGTTCGTGCCTGAGTATTGGAACCCACCCAGTCTCTTCGATCTCGCGCAACGGACGGGGTTCGATATCGAAAGCCTCATTTTCTGCTTTGGCATCGGCGGGGTCGGCGCGGTTTCGTACAACATCCTGACGGGAAAAAGTCACGGACGAATGAGTTCGATGGCGCGCCGGCTCGCAAGTCATCGGTTTCATTTTTGGGCCGTGGCGACGCCGTTCCTTGTGTTCCCTGTCCTCTATCTGATGGAGTGGAACCCCATCTATCCGGCGATCGTCGCCATGGCATTGGGCGCCGTTTCGACGATGCTCTGTCGACGCGACCTGATTTCCAAAACTTGGGTCGGAGGCGTGTTGTTCCTTGTCTATTACCTAGTCTTTCTTGCCGGACTGGAGTGGCTGTCACCTGGTTACATCGGCAAGGTTTGGAATCTTGAGTCACTGTCCGGAATATTGATTTACGGCATGCCCATTGAGGAGCTTCTTTTCGCCGTCATGTTCGGCGCCTATTGGTCCGGGGTCTATGAGCATTTCACATGGCGGCGCGTGACAGATATACATTGAGGACTGAACTTATGAGCATGATCTGAAATGGCCCGCGCGAGAGATGTGTTTTTCTGAAGCCGTGAGTTTCGCGACCGGCGGCGTGTTGATCGCCGGCGGCGGTTTCGCGACCTATAAGGCCGTGGCGTTGAACAGGCGTTACCTCCCCTTCGCGTTGATGCCCGCGATGGCTGGCGTCCAGCAGTTGTTCGAGGGGCATGTCTGGATGGGATTGAATGTCGGCGATCCGACAATGGTCTGGTGGGCCGCGCTCGGCTTCATGTTCTTTTCGTGGTTTATGTGGCCTGCGTGGATTCCGCTCTCCGTATACGTTTTGGAGCCCCCGGAAAGCCGGCGTAAAAGATGGTTTTATATTTTCGTTGTCGCCGGCGTTGGCCTCGGCAGCATTCTCTTCATGCCGCACCTGCTGAATCCTGATTGGATCAATGTCAGCGTCAACAACCGATCGCTGGCTTATGAAGACACGATGTTCTTGGACTATTTGGTGCCACGCCCGACGACCTACGCCGTCTATCTTTTGCTTATTGTCCTGCCGCCTCTGCTCTCGACATATCTACACGTGCGGTTGTTCGCGGTGACACTCATCGTCATCGTCACGGCAGTCTATTTGTTCCTAAGCTATGCTTATATATCCTTTTTCTGCTTGTTGGCGGGCCTTGGCACACTCCATCTCATCTACATTATTCTCAGAAACAAATGCCGCCGAGAGTGCCCGGTACTTTTTAGTTAATGGTATCCGGACCGGGGCGCGACCAAAGTAATTGCTTCTCACGCTCCGGATGCCGTTGGAGCCTAAGCGACATGCGATCACGGTGAATTTACCGCATTTGGATGAATAGCCCAGGGGAGTTGACCTAGGTCATGTGTTCGCGACGCTAGAATGAGTAGCGTCCGCATCTTCAGTATTCGCAAACCCGCAATCATGAAAGGGTGAGGAAGATGAGTTCACGGAAGATCATTGTGGCGATCGCGGTCGCCGTTGTGTTCAGCGTTGCATCATTTGAAACGGCCTACGCCCACGGTCCGGCTGCGTCATCTGGCAACCAGTCTCAGATGCCCATGATGGGTGGCTACGGCATGATGGGTCAGATGCCCATGATGGGTGGTCCCGGTATGATAGGCGGCCAAATGCCCATGATGGGAGGTCCCGGTATGATGGGTGGCCAGATGCCCATGATGGGTGGCTACGGCATGATGGGGCAGATGCCCATGATGAGTGGCTGCGGCATGATGGGCCAGATGCCCATGATGGGATCCGGCATGATGGGCGGCCAAATGCCCATGATGGGTGGCTGGGGCCGGATGCAGATCCTGCGCCGGGACCTGAAGGCCGACGAAGTGAAACACATGATGGAGCACCGCTTGGTATGGACCGGCAACCAGGACATCAAGCTCGGCAAGGTCACTGAAAAAGATGGCGACACCATCGAAGTCGAAATCGTGAACAAGGACGACAAGGTCGTTCAGAAATTCGAAGTCGATCGCCATACGGGATGGATGCAGCCTGCTCAATAAGGCGCCGACTGCGACGAAATACCCGCATCCTGTTTTGAAACTATGATGGCGGGGAGCCTCATTCCGTTGCGAGTGAGCTCTCCGCCTTTGTTTTCGGCTTTCGTTTGTGACAATGCTGGAAGCATCTGCTGGTCAGTCGCCGTTCCCTGTCGCCTTGTCTCTTGCGAGGGCCATCTTTCACACAACCGCGACGGAGACCGTGAAACGCATTCATCTTATTTCTCCCTTGACCCTCCGGTTGCCGGAGGGGGCATCTTCACGGTGTTTCCGCTTAAGAGTCTCGGCGGGAAGACAATTAAGGGAGTGCTGGCTAAATGGAAGCACTGGTTTATTTCGTCATTTGGGGCGTGTTCATATTCCTCATGATGCGCATGGGATGCGGCAGCCACGTCATGGGCCACGGGCATGGTCGTTCCGATGCCCGTAAACATCACGGGCCGGACAACGAGAAGGGGGAAAACCTGAAGTGGTATCCGCCTGAAGAGGATACCGACCCCGTCTGCAAGAAAACGGTCCGGACGGAGAGCGCCAAACCCAGCGTTCACGATGGGTCCGTTTATTACTTCTGCTCTCGGGAATGCCGTGAAGTCTTCGAAGCTGCCCCTGATTTGTATGTCGGACCGCAGGCTGATGGGTCGGTGCCGAAACTGGAGGCAAACAATGTCTGAAGCATCAAATCCGTTATCGCGGTCCGGTACGTCCCTATCCTTGAAAACGAATTCCGCAAGGTTGCCGGTCTTCGTTCTTGGAATGAGCCTTGGGCTGTTTCTCGGAATCACGTTCATCCTTTGCGTGGGGTTCGATCTCTTGTTCCCCGATCACGCTATGTACCGGGTCTGGCAGCCCCTGTTGCCGGGCTTTACCTGGCTCACTTGGCCGAGCTTCTTCCTGGGCCTCGTCGAGAGCGTTGCATACGGGTGGTACGTCGCGCTGGTGTTCGGGCCGCTATACAACTTCTTCGCCTCGCGGAAAGGTTAAAACCTCTCCAGAGCGATGCCTCTCATGTAAATACTCATTCGGAGTCAGTCATGACAGCGCAGCTCACGTTCCTTGGAGGTGTCGGCACCGTCACCGGATCAAAGTATCTGCTTACATTTGGTGGCCAGCGGGTGCTTGTCGATTGCGGCCTGTTTCAGGGTTTCAAGAAGCTGCGTCAGAAGAACTGGGCCCCGCTGCCAATCGAGCCGAGCGAGATTGACGCCGTGGTCCTGACGCATGCACACCTTGACCACTCGGGATATCTTCCTCTCTTGGTCAGGAATGGGTTCAAGGGACCTGTCTACGCCACCTCTGCGACGACTGAATTGTGTGGGATCCTGCTGCCGGACAGCGGTCATCTGCAGGAACGCGACGCGGAATTTGCCAATCGACACGGCTTCTCCAAACACCGGCCGGCCGCCCCCCTATATACTGAAAGGGATGCGCGGAATTGCCTTGGCCACTTCCGCGCATGCCCATACGAGGTCGACACCGAAGTCATTGATGCGCTTCAAATAAGATTCCTGCCGGCGGGGCATATTCTTGGCTCTGCGTTCGTCCGTGTGTCATTCGGCGGTCGATCACTACTGTTTTCCGGCGATATCGGGCGCCCGAACAGCGCGACGATGGTGGATCCGACGATCGTGCGCGGCGCGGACTATCTCATCATGGAGTCGACCTACGGAAATCGCCTTCATGATCGGGTGAACGTAGAGGACGCTTTGGCCGAAACGATCTCAAGGGTGGCTGCCAGAGGTGGAACCGTCCTGATTCCGGCTTTTGCTGTCGGCCGCGCCCAGTCGATCCTGTTTCATCTGCAGCGGCTCAAGGCTTCGAAACGTATACCAGACCTCCCGGTGTTCTTGGACAGCCCCATGGCTGTCAGCGCCAGCGAGGTTTTCTGCCGCCACATGAAGGAACACCGGCTGACTGCCGAAGAGTGTCGCGCGGCGTGCAACGTCGCGACCTACGTGAGAGAAGCGGAGGAATCGAAAGCGCTTGATGAAAACCCGATGCCTAAGATCATCATATCGGCGAGCGGTATGGCGACAGGTGGTCGGATACTTCACCATCTGAAGTTCTATGCGCCGGATGAACGGCATGCGGTGTTGTTTACGGGGTTCCAGGCCGGCGGAACGCGCGGCGCCAGCTTGGTGGCAGGTGTAAAGTCGGTGAAAATACATGGACGGCATATTCCCATCCGCGCGGAGATCGCGAACCTCTCCATGCTGTCCGCGCATGCCGATGCGGACGAAATCCTGACCTGGCTCGGCAATTTCACGCAGCCTCCTAAACGGACCTACATCACCCATGGTGAGCCGGATGCTTCCGAAGCGCTGCGCGTTCGCATCTCCGATGAATTGCAGTGGCCCTGCGTCGTGCCCGAGTATGGCGACCAGGCCACGCTTGATTGAGCCGTGGATAAGACGCTGGAAGTAGGACGTCGCGTGAAAGATACAGCTACAAACTCCTTGCGCCTGAAGCGCCTTGGGATCGATACGCAGCAGGAAGCGGTTATCTATATGCGGAGCGATTGCCACGTCTGCCGCGCGGAAGGGTTTGCCGCCATGGCCCGTGTCCGCGTGACTGCCGGCGACCGATCGATCATCGCCACGCTGAACCGCGTGAAAGGCGATTTGTTGGCGGAAGGAGAGGCGGGGCTGTCAGAAGCTGCTTGGGGCAGATTAGATGCCCAGGAAGGCGACATGGTGGCGATCGGGCATCCCCGCCCGCCGGACTCCCTGAGCCTCGTTCGTGCGAAAGTCTACGGTTCGGAGTTTTCGGACACAGGTTTGGAAGAGGTCATGCAGGATATCGTGGCAGGCCGCTATTCCGACGTTCAGGTCTCCGCTTTCATCACCGCCTGTTCATCGCACGGGTTGAAACGGCGGGAAATTGTTGCCTTGACCCGCGCCATGGTCTCCGTCGGAGACACTTTGGACTGGGGAACCTCACCGATTGTCGACAAACATTGCGTCGGTGGTCTACCCGGAAATAGAACCACCCCAATCGTGGTCGCAATCATGGCGGCCTGTGGGCTGACCATGCCCAAGACGTCTTCCAGGGCAATCACTTCACCCGCCGGTACAGCGGACACGATGGAAACGCTGGCGCCGGTCGATCTTAACATCGATGCAATGCGGCGCGTGGTCGAGCGTGAAGGCGGGTGTATCGTCTGGGGAGGCGCTGTTTCCCTCAGCCCGGCGGATGACATCCTGATCCGGGTCGAAAGGGCCTTGGACATCGATGGGGAAGGGCAACTCGTTGCGTCGGTGCTATCGAAGAAACTATCCGCAGGATCAACGCACCTCGTTCTCGATATTCCTGTCGGGCCGACGGCCAAGGTGCGAAGCGAAAAGGATGCGCAATCCCTCAGCGAAAACTTGACCGCTGTGGCTTCCGAGATTGGCCTGAAGTCGACTGTTTTACAGACCGATGGGCGGCAACCGGTTGGGAACGGGATCGGGCCCGCTCTGGAAGCCTTGGATGTCCTCTCCGTGTTGAAGGGAAAGCCGGACGCGCCGCATGATCTTAGGGCGCGATCGGTCGCGCTCGCGGCCGCTTTGCTCGAGTTGTCGGGTGCTGCTGGCTCCGGCATGGGCTTTCAGAGAGCCGAAGAAACTCTGGATAGTGGCGCGGCATGGGCCAAGTTTCAGGCGATATGCGAGGCGCAAGGGGGTATGCGGACGCCGCCTGTTTCATCCCAACGACGGGTAATTGACGCAGACGTTTCCGGCGAAATTCTAGGCCTCGACAACCGTCGTCTGGCCATGGCGGCGAAACTTGCGGGTGCGCCGGACGCGAAAGCGGCAGGTGTGCAATTGCACACACGGCCCGGGGACCAGGTGGAGAAGGGAACGCCGCTTTTCACGCTTCACGCCGAGACGCCGGGTGAATTGGCTTATGCGCTGGATTACATCGAGCATCACCCGCCCATCTTCGATATCGGAGTGCCCGTATGAGTGCCGTCGTGTACCCCATGCCCGGGAATGAAGTGGTTGCCCATTCGCTTGCCGCAGAAATCGGAGGCGAGATCGGAAAGCTCGTTGTGCGTCGCTTTCCCGACGGTGAGTCCTATTTCCGATATGAAACGCCCGTCGATGGAAGAGAAGTCATCATTGTAGCCTCGCTGGATCGTCCCGACGAAAAGGTTCTGCCGGTGATATTCGCCGCCGGGACGGCAAAGGAACTTGGTGCGTCGAAAGTCGGGCTTGTTGCGCCGTATCTCGCCTATATGCGCCAGGACAAGAGGTTCAATCTGGGAGAAGCGGTGTCGTCCATCTATTTCGCCAAAGTCCTCTCGTCATGGATTGATTGGCTTGTCACAGTAGACCCTCATCTCCACCGGCGCAGTTCACTTGACGAAATTTATTCGGTGCCGAGTGCCACGGTGCATGCGGCCCCGTTGGTCTCTGAATGGATAAGAGGAGCGGTTTCAGCACCTTTGTTGATCGGTCCCGACAGCGAAAGTGAACAATGGGTTGCTGCTGTTGCGGCGGATGCCGGGGCGCCGTTCGTCGTCTTGGAAAAGACGAGAAGAGGAGACCGCGACGTCGAAGTTACTGTTCCCGAGGTCGACAAATGGCACGACCGAACGCCTGTTCTGGTGGACGATATCATCTCGACCGCGCGTACGATGATCGAAACGGTTGGGCATGTCCGGGCGGCTGGCCTGCACGCGCCGATTTGCATCGGCATCCACGCGGTATTTGCAGACAATGCTTACGCGGAATTGAAGCAAGCCGGCGCGGGTGAAATTGTGACCTGCAACACGATCGGCCACGACAGCAATCGGATCGATGTCTCAGGATTGATCGCTTCGGCCGTCCGCCGGGTTTTACCCATTTAGATTAGCCTTGACCCTCCGGTCGCCGGAGCCATTAAGGATAACGCTTTACGTTGATGGCCATAAATTCGGATGGCAAACCCCAAGTGACCAGCAAGGTTCTGCAGAGGTGTATTCCCGATGAACGAAACAACGAAACGAAGGCATGCAGTCCGGGGGAACGCGGGAGATTCGACCACCAAGGTCGGAAACGCAGCGCAATCTAGTCGAGCGAATCAGGCATCGCCGGAACTGTTAGGCGTTCCGGAAGAAAAGGTAGTCCAGGCTTCCGAATATGGGCGAGATCTCTGGCAGCGGTCGATACTGTTTCTGGACACGCTTCGTGAACGCGCCAACAACATGTTGGACCATGAGCGCGCTGGCCTGCCGCCTTTGCTCGATTTCAAATATGAGATGATCCTTGATGGGCGCGATTTTGAGTCACCTTCAAATTACGCGCTGTTGCGGATCACGGAAGTTGGCGAGGATTGCTGGGAAGACTGTGTTGATCCAGAAAAGCCCCCGGTTATCGTTATCGATCCACGCGCAGGGCACGGACCGGGTATCGGAGGATTCAAACACGACTCCGAAGTCGGCATGGCCCTGCACGAAGGTCACCCGGTTTACTTCGTAATGTTCTATCCCGAACCATCGCCTGGCCAGACGCTTGCGGACGTGTTGCATGCCCTCCGGCGTTTCGTCGATGAGGTTGCTCAGCGCCACCCTAAAACACCTCCCATATTGTATGGAAACTGCCAAGCCGGTTGGGCGGTGGCGCTTCTATCCGCGGATTGCGAGGGCTTGGTCGGCCCGGCTGTGCTTAACGGCTCGCCAATGTCCTATTGGGCGGGGGAAGCCGGCGTTAATCCGATGCGGATAACCGGCGGGCTTCTCGGTGGCGTTTGGCTCACACATCTTGCCGCCGATCTCGGTGACGGGCGTTTCGATGGCGCGTGGCTTGCGCAGAATTTTGAGAATCTGAAGCCGGAAAAGGCAATCTGGGAAAAGTACGCCGGACTGTTCGCCAAGGTCGATACGGAGCGCGAGCGGTTTCTTGAATTTGAACGATGGTGGAACGGGTTCTATTTCATGAGCCGCGAGGAAATCGTCGCGATCGTCGAAAACCTGTTCATCGGCAATAAACTTGAAAATGGCGAATTCCGAATTTGCAACGGCTGTACCGCTGACCTTCGGCGAATTCGAAACCCGCTCGTGATCTTCTCCTCCTACGGCGACAATATCACCCCGCCGCACCAGGCCTTGGGATGGATCCCGGCCGTGTACAAGGATACGGATGACCTGAAGCGCGCAGGGCAACGTATCGTCTATTTGACGAACCCGCATGTCGGGCATCTCGGGATATTCGTCTCGGCCAAGGTCGCTCGGCTTGAACACCGCGCGATCCTTGAAAGCCTTGATGAGATCGAAGAGTTGAATCCCGGGCTCTATGAGATGCAAATCGACAACCCGAGCGGCGATCCGGACTGCCATAAACCGCAATTTTCCGTCCGGTTCATAGAGCGCAAAGTCGAGGACATCGACTTTGCGAAACAACCGGAATCTTTCGAACGGGTTCGAGCAGTGTCGGAGGCGAATGAAGCTTTCTATCGGACGTTCGTGAGCCTTTGGGTGCAAGCCGCAACAAATCCCTGGATCGCGGAATCTCTCAAATGGCAGCACCCAATGCGCATGAGCCGCTACGTATTCTCTGAAGTCTTTAACCCATGGATGAGGGTAGTCGCGGGTCTTGCCGACGTGGTCAAAAAAGAAAGACGTCCGATGCCCGACGCGCATCCAATGATAATGTATGAACAGGAGTTTTTTGGCCGTGTAGCCGAGGCAATGGAGACCGTCCGAGAGCTTCGTGATGCGGGCAATGAGCAGGTGTTTCGCCTGCTTTACAGTCGAAACCCATTTGAGCTCAGCATAAAAAGCCTAGCCAAGGTGAGCCGTGATGATGGTTGAAGAGGCGATCATTGTTATTAACTGTGGGTCATCAAGCGTAAAATTTGCGCTATTTTCTCCTGAGTTCGAGAGTTCTGTGCGGATTGCGCGTGGCGCGGTCGAGCGGATCGGCATAGGTGCTGGCCGGTTTTCAGTGTTGGATGGTTCTGGCGCGACCATTTTAGACGAGACACTCGAAGTTGAAAGTCACGCTGCCGCCATCGACGCGCTCCTCGACTGGCTTCAGGGCACCCAATACATGCCTGTGTCCGTCGGGCACCGTATCGTCCATGGCGGCGAAGAATGCGATTGCTCGCTCATCATCACTTCCGACTTGGAAGATCGCCTAAGCCGACTGATCCCTCTTGCCCCATTGCATCTCCCGCATAACCTGACGGGTATCAAGGCGGTGAAATTGCGTTGTCCGGAGCTTCCGCAGGTCGCCTGTTTCGACACGGCGTTTCACCATGGACTTCCGCGCGTTGCACAGTTGACCGGACTGCCTCGCCGGTTCGATGACGACAGCATACGCCGGTTCGGTTTTCACGGCCTGTCCTATGAGTACGTTGTCGAGCAAGTGCGTCGTTGGCACGGCGATGAGGCGGCGGACGGGAAGATCGTTGCCGCGCATTTGGGCAACGGCGCGTCCATGACGGCGATCAAGGGGGGACGGAGCATCGAAACCTCAATGGGGTTCAGCACCTTAGCGGGCCTTCCCATGGGGACGCGACCTGGAGATCTCGATCCCGGTGCCGTCCTTTACCTTCTGATGGAAAAGAACCTAACCCCCGCCGAACTGCAGCATATCCTTTATCGTGAATCCGGGTTGCTCGGTCGATCCGGCCTAAGCCGGAACATGCGAGATCTTCTGGCGCAACAGGATTTACCCGAGGCGGCTGAGGCGATCGAGTTTTTCTGCCATCACGCTCGCAGGCATCTAGCCGCGCAGACAGCGTCTCTCGGTGGCCTCGACCGGCTCGTCTTCACCGGTGGAATTGGTGCGAATTCGCCTGAAATCCGCGCGCGAATTTGTGATGGATTGTCCTATTTGGGGGTCGAAATCGACCCAGAGAGAAATGCCCAAAACCTTCCGGTCGTATCTACTGATCGGAGCCGCGTCCCCATTGATGCGTTCGACACGGATGAGGAATCAGTGATCGCTCGGCATGTCCGGACGGTTTTGGAAAGCGCCTCGGGGAAAGGGGAACTAAATGCCTGTGCATAGTCATGCTGAGGGGCTCGAAGAACTGGTTGAGCGTGCAGAAAAGCTTCCGCCGATCCGAATGGCCGTGATTGCAGCAGACCAGACGCTTGTTNTTCAGTCTGTGGNGCAAGCGCGGAAGGCCGNTCTTATTGTGCCGCTCCTCATCGGTGCGCCGGACGAGATTGTTGCATNCGCGGGTGAAATTGACGCCGATATCACCGGTGTTGAAATCATCACTGCAAAAGAAGCGGAGGAAGCGGCTCGGGTTGGCGTTGACCTCGTTCGTGGTGGACGAGCAGATGCACTCATGAAAGGGCGAATTCACACAGACGCATTGATGCGGGCGGNTCTCGATTCTGATCGCGGGCTCAGACTGCCCGGCCAGCGTGTCAGTCACGTATTTGTGGTCGATATCCCGACCTATCCGAAACTGTTGGCGATTACAGATGCGGCGATAAACATTTCTCCGGACCTAAACGCGAAGGCGCAAATTCTTCAGAACGCCATCTCGCTCTTTCATCTCCTTGGCGTCGCTAGACCCAAGGTCGCAGTGCTCTCGGCTGTTGAAACGGTGAATCCGGCGATTGTATCGACGGTGGACGCGGCTTGCCTCGCGTTGATGGCAAGACGGGGGCAAATCTCTGGCGCTGTCATTGATGGCCCCATGGCCTTTGATAATGCGATCTCGAGTGACGCTGCAAAGGTGAAGGGGATCGTGTCCGAGGTCGCGGGAGATGTCGATATTCTCCTCGTTCCCGATCTCATATCCGGCAACATCTTGGCCAAGAATCTAGAATATCTGGCAGGCGCCACGGCGGCGGGTATCGTATTGGGATTGTCCGCGCCGGTCGTCCTAAGTTCGCGTGCCGATCCGACCCAGGCGCGCTTGGCGGCAATGGCGCTTGCCGTCCTAATGCATCAGTCATCGGCGGCTCAACGACAACAAGGGCGCGAGGAAGAGCTCGAGTCTGCGATTCACTGTGCAGCCCAACCCGAAAGCGCCTGTTGTCCTATTGGAGCGTGAACGATGTGTGCGACCATGAACAAAATGAAGAATGGCCTGGAGTGTGAGGCGCCTGATCTCAAGTATGCCCCCAAAACCCACCCTTCGTTGGACCAACCGCTGAATGCTGCGCTTGGGCGGGTAACCGGTGGGATCAGCCCTACAGCTCTCTCTCAGGCGTACATCGATTGGGCTCAACATCTCCTTATGTCGCCGGACAAGCAGATTGAACTTGTGCTCAAGGCACAACGAAAGTTTTTGCGGTATATCGAATTCAGCCATAGTGCCTGTTGCGACCCTCAATGCGCACCATGCATCGCTCNCTTGCCTCATGACAAGCGGTTCGCGGCCGAGGAATGGCAGGATTGGCCTTATCGGCTTTCCTACCAAGGGTTCCTTCTTACCCAGCAGTGGTGGCACAACGCCACGACCCAGGTTCCCGGCGTCTCTAAACATCATGAACAGGTAGTTTCCTTCGTCGCCCGCCAACTACTTGACGTTGTTTCGCCGGCGAATTACCCGGCGACCAATCCGGAGTTTCGAAAGGCGACGCTGGAAAGCAGCGGTCAAAACCTGGTTCAGGGGGCGCTGAATTTTGTAGAGGATTGGAAACTTGCCCTTCAGGGTGAACGCCCGTCCGCGGCAAAGCAGTTCCAGATTGGGCGCAATCTGGCAGTCACGCCAGGAAAGGTCATTTTCCGCAACGAATTGATTGAACTTATCCAATACACGCCAGCATCCGGAAAGGTTTATCCAGAGCCGATCCTGATCACACCGGCTTGGATAATGAAGTACTACATCCTCGACCTCAGCCCTGAAAATTCACTGGTCAGGTTTCTTGTCGAGCAGGGACACACGGTATTCATCATCTCCTGGAAGAACCCGTCGGTGGAGGACCGCGAGCTCAGTCTGGAAGATTACCGTTTATTTGGTGTGATGGCGGCGCTTGATGCGATCTCTGCGATCATGCCTGGGAGGGGCATCCACGGCGTCGGATATTGTCTCGGCGGCACTCTTATGGCTATCGCGGCTGCGTGGATGGCCCGTGAGGATGATCGTCGTTTGGTATCCTTGACATTATTCGCCGCGCAAACCGACTTTACCGAGGCTGGCGAACTTATGCTGTTTATCGATGAGGCTCAGGTCAACTTTCTCGAGAATATTATGGCAGAGACAGGATACCTGGACACCAAGCAAATGGCTGGCGCTTTTCAGCTCCTGCGCTCCAACGACCTTATATGGTCAAGCATGGTGAACGCATACCTGTTCGGCGAACGACTGCCTATGATTGACCTGATGGCCTGGAACGCAGATGCAACACGGATGCCGTCGAAAATGCATTCGGAGTATCTCCGTAAGCTCTTCCTGAATAATGACCTTGCCGACGAGCGCTATGTCATCGACGGTCGAGCAATCTCATTGCGGGACATCCGTATTCCGATTTTTGCGGTCAGTACTTTGTCCGATCATATCGCTCCGTGGCGCTCCGTATATAAAATCCATGCTCAGACCAACGCCGATGTCACCTTTGTTCTATCTACTGGTGGTCACAATGCCGGCGTCGTTAATCCGCCAGGCAACGCGAAGCGATCCCACCAAATCGCCGCTCACGATGATCTCGAAGCCTATCTCGATCCTGATTCCTGGCAGTCACAGGCGGACAATCATGAAGGATCTTGGTGGCCCTGTTGGCGGAAGTGGCTTGCGACGAATTCGGGAGTACTGGTCGNCCCGCCTCGAATGGGGGCTGCGCGGAAAGGCTATAAACCGCTCTGCGATGCCCCTGGGACATATGTCTATATGCAGTGAATTGATGGCGACGTGAGATTGGTTCACTCGCTCGAACTGCAGGAGGAGTATCAGAGAATGGAAGTCATAGATTTGAATGGCCGGAAAGGACTGGTCGTTGGTATTGCCAACGAGCACAGCCTTGCTTGGTCGGCGGCGCAGNGTTTCCGGAATGCCGGCGCTGAACTGGCGATCTCCTACCTGANNGACAAGGCGATGCCGTTTGTTGAGCCGCTTGCCCGCGAAATCGAAACCCCGGTTTTCCTTCCCTGTGACGTCTCCGTCCCCGGGCAGTTGGAAAAGTTGTTTGACACGATAGCGGAAAAATGGGGTCGACTGGATTTTCTTCTGCATTCGATCGCTTGGGCCCGGAAAGAGGATCTGCATGGCAGGCTGACCGACTGTTCGAGCGATGGGTTCGCTGAATCAATGTTGATATCTTGTCATTCCTTTATCCGCATGGCCAAGCTTGCCGAGCCATTGATGCAAGAGGGCGGCAGCCTGATGACTCTAAGCTACTACGGTGCTGAGAANGTGGTNGATCACTACAATGTCATGGGGCCTGTGAAGGCTGCTCTCGAAGCATCAGTTCGGTACTTGGCACATGAACTCGGACGCTCTTCCATTAGAGTNAACGCCATCTCGGCGGGCGCTGTGGCAACACGCGCTGCTTCNGGGATTGAGCATTTCGACGAACTCCTGAATGAAACGGTGCGAAAGGCGCCGCTTCGGAGAACCGTCGAATCNTGTGAAGTTGGNCGCGCCGCATTGATGTTGGCGAGCGATTATTCTTCCGCCATTACAGGTGAAACGCTCCACGTCGACGCCGGATTTCATATTGAGGGCATGGTTTTTCATTGAGATTTGGTCGCGGGNCTGTTTGCGACCGAGGCAGAAAATTTTGACTTGACCCTCCTGCTGCCGGAGCCCTCATACAAAGATTTATTCGGTTTTGAGCGAATGGAGAGGGTTATGTTTCAGCAATCGATCAGTCGAGTTTCGGAGGCCCGCGCAACAGGATTGGGCTTTCTTATCATGGCGGCCTATTTCGCGATGGCTGCGCTTTCCTCGGCCTCAGCCGGAGAACGGAATGTGGTTTTTGTCCCCATGGGCGGCAACAATGAAATCGCGGTTATCGATGTCGATACAAACAAGGTCGTCGAGCGCATCACCGGCGTACCGGCTGTCCACGGGCTTGCCAAGACGCCCGACGGGAAGCTCCTTATCGCCGGCAGCTTCACGGAGNTCGANCCCGGCGCCACAATACCTGAACGGCCTGCGGGTGTGTCGGCGGAAGACCATGCCGCGCATCACGCGAAACCAGCAAGCCGACCGGTGGCGAAGAGCGCCGTCATAAGCCNCGTNANCTTCATCAAGGTNANNGANCGNTCNGTGGTNCGNCGNGTNGANGTNCCGGGNGGNGTNCANCANGTNGCNGCNTCACCCANNGGNNCNTNCGCCGCNGTNACNCATCCNAANCAGGACGCNGTGTCNNTNATCGATATTCGGTNCGTTCANGGTCGTNGCGACNGTNAAGACCGGNGCCGTGCCNAANTATGCCGCCTTTTCGCAGGACGGAGCCCGCCTTTACGTTAGCGATTCCGGTGACAACTCCGTCAGCATTGTGCGCACGGCCAACTGGCGGGTTTCCGACAGGGTGAAGGTTGGAGAAGCCCCGGAGCACCTCGTTGTTCGAGATGATCTCGGAAAGATGTTCGTCAACAACGTCGGCGACGGCACTGTGTCGGTCATCGACCTTAAGCACCTTGCCGTTGCCAAGGTTNTAAAGGGCGGTGAGGATCCGCACGGCATTGACGTGTCTGAGGACGGCCGGACGCTTTTTGTGAGCGCCAAGGGCGCGGACAAGCTCATTGNGATCGANCTGAGTTCNGGTGACCGGCGNGAANTGACGTTGGCACCGCAACCCTACCATCTGGCGGTGATCAAGGGCCAAGGCGTGATCTATGTNTCNAGCGTCGAACTGCCGAAGCTATGGGTTGTCGATGCGAAGACCCTGAAACTGANCGGCACGATCGANGTCGGCGGCAAGGGACATCAGTTAGTTCAGTAGTGGGCTTCAGTTGGAGGGCGATAANATGGCTGAAAGACATTCCAACGGCATATTGAGCGGGTTGTTTTCGCGAAGCGGCCTGGTCCTTGCTGGGTTNCTNGGTGTTGCCGGNTANTTTCTCTGGACCGAGCATCAGGCGCACGTGGCCAGTGCGTTACCNTATCTTCCATGGCTNCTTATTCTTNTGTGNCCCTTGATGCANCTCTTNATGCACCACGGGCACGNTGGCCATGGTGATCATGCGGGGCACGAAGGCCACCAATCGGAAGGGAAGANCGAGGGCGGTCGGGACGAAGGCAATAATCGTGGAGGACCAAGCGCATGAGTGAGNCAACTAACGCCTACGGTCTTTGGTCCCTTGTGATCATTAACTCCGCGGTATTTATCATGTTTGCCTTCAGCTTCTTCAAGCCACAGACGGCAACGGACTGGCGGTCCTTCGGCGCGTTCAGCGCGTTCCTGGTCGCGTTGTTCACTGAGATGTATGGCTTTCCGCTGACCATCTACCTTCTATCCGGCTGGCTTCAGAGCAATTATCCGGGGATCGACTGGTTNGCTCATGATTCGGGCCACCTGCCCGAGATGATCTTCGGCTGGCAGGGCAACCCGCATTTCGGTCCATTCCATATTCTGAGCTTCGCGTTCATCCTGGCGGGATTCGCGCTGATTTCGTCCGCNTGGCGCGTTCTTTACCAGGCGCAGAAANCCGGCACGCTGGCGAGGACNGGCGCTTATGCGAAGGTCCGTCANCCGCAGTACGTTGGATTTATCGCCATTATGATCGGATTCCTTTTTCAGTGGCCGACGGTTCTGACGCTGGCGATGTTCCCGGTCCTCGTCTGGATGTACGTCCGGCTGGCATATGCGGAGGAACAGACNGCGCTNAAGGAGTTCGGCGCNGAATACGAAGANTACCGGTCCAGGGTTCCGGCGTTTATCCCTCGGNTTGGGNANTTGGTCGATACGACGACATAACCGCATCCGGGGTTAACGACCAAGCTAAGTGAGCNGGTTGTTTCACGATGATGAAATCNGAAGGACATATTGAAAGCCTCAGGATTGACGAGCGGTCGAGACGNGNTTTTCTGATCGTCTCAACNTCGACGCTCGCAGCTACCGGCGTGGCTTTGTCGGTTTGGCCGTTGATCGACAGCCTTAATCCGGCATCCGACACGCTCGCGCTCGCATCGACAGACTTGAACCTGCNGCCTATTGAGCGCGGCCAGCGGATTACGGTTGTTTGGCAAGGCAAGCCGGTATTTGTGGATCGTCGTACTCCGGAGGCCGTTACAAAAGCGAAGGCAGATGATGNCGCGGCCTTGCCGGATCCGGAGAAGGATGCGGACCGGGTCCAAANGGAAGAGTGGTTAATTGTCGTTGGGATTTGCACACATCTGGGCTGCATTCCCCTTGGTCAGCGAGAAGGGAGNCGGCGAGGTGATTTCGGCGGCTGGTTTTGCCCCTGTCATGGGTCTCACTACGACACCTCCGGCCGCATCAGGAAAGGGCCGGCGCCGCGCAATCTGGTCGTGCCGCCATATGCTTTCNCCAACCCNGAGAAATTGGTNATCGGATGANATTGGAAATGGANGGATTTGTTATGAGAACAAAGTTGANCGGCGGGGCGCACGCTTTTNGTCGATATGGTCTCGCTTTCCGGNTCTTCGTAGTGGCNGCGGTGGCGGTGGTCTCAGTTACGGCGGTATCTAGCGCGCGGGCTGAGATGAGTGCGGACGAAATTCGAAATAAAGTCGCCGCTGACTACGGTGTTACNGTTNTGAAAATNACACCTGTGGAGAGCGCGTCAGGNNCTCGNTATGCCGTGACCGTGATGGCTCCTGGTGGCAACCGGAACCATGCGTTTCAAGTCAACACCATCGTGGTTGATGGTGAAACCGGCAAACCGGTGATTCTGTATGGCCATANCGGCGGGCAACAGCAATCGGCGGCGCCGTCGATTTCACACCGCACGCATCCACGCATGACTGGGGATGAATAGAATGATCGAGCAGAGCTATTGAACACCAGAGAAGTTGTCGCCGTGGAGGGGAAGTAGTGAAAATCATGGAGAAGGTGCCCGCCATCTTTGTGAGTGTGTTTGTCATAGGCGGNATTGCCATNATCAGTTGGACGATTCTCTCATCGGAACGGACANACACAATCGTTTCGGTGAAGGTGCCCACGCTGTCGCAGCCGGCGAAGGTCGGCAAGGCGGCGTTCGACGCGACCTGCGCTCAGTGCCACGGTGCTAACGCCGCCGGATCTGACAAGGGGCCGCCTCTGGTGCATGACATCTACAATCCCGGCCATCATGCAGACTACGCGTTCGTACTCGCGGCCCAGCGGGGCGTGCGGCAACATCATTGGCCGTTTGGTGACATGCCGCCGCAGCCACAGGTGAGCGAGGCGGATATCGGAGCCATAGTCCGCTACATTCGCGAGTTGCAGGCCGCTAACGGAATTAGTTACCGGCCACACAACATGTGAAGTGGCCGTGTGCATTCCTCCAACCTCTGTTTCTGAGAGAATAAATGAAAAGCCTGCTTCGCAGTGATCAAGGTGCCGGCATCATCATGCTTGCATTCATGGCGCTTGCTTTGGTCGCTGCCAATTCACCCCTCGCAGCATTGTATCAGGCGGTCCATCACACGCCGGTCCACTTGCGTATCGGCGAACTCCTCATCGAAGGCCCAATGGTTTACTGGATCAATCAGGGCCTCATGGTGATCTTTTTTGTCATCATCGGTTTCGAAATCAAACAGCAGGTNCTCGAAGGGCAGCTCAACACCTTGCGGAGTGCGGCGCTACCNGCTTTCGCGGCGCTGGGAGGNATGGCGGTGCCCGCGATNGTCTATGCGTCTTTCAATCAGGGTGACGCTGTGGGCATACGNGGTTGGGCGGTGCCGACTGCGACCGACATTGTNCTCGCTCTAAGCATTCTCTCGCTGATGGGGCCGCGTGTGCCGATCGGACTGAAAGTCTTTCTGACGGCTCTCGCCGTGTTCGATGACATCGGGGCGGTCATCATCATCGGTGTATTTTATGGTGAGCATTTTNCCCNGGTACCGGCGGTGGTNGGGTTGGCTGCGNTTGTCGGGCTGTTCGCNCTTAATCGCTGGAAGGTTACTAACCCTGTTGCATACATCATCGTCGGAGCGGTTCTGTGGGTAGGCATGTTGAAAGCGGGTGTCGAGGCTGCTCTTGCAGGGGTTATAATTGCGGCCGCCGTTCCCATGCACGGAGACCGGANAAAGTCCAAATCCCCTCTGCGTTCCGCTGAAAACACCCTCCATTTGTGGAGCTCCCTGCTCGTCGTTCCCTTATTCGTGTTTTTCAATTCCGGCGTGGTTTTGGACGAGAAGGCATTTTCCAGCAGCAGCGAAGGGGTTTGGCTTGGGATCGTCCTGGGGTTGTTCCTAGGGAAACAGGTCGGCATATTCGGTGCAGCATTTCTCGCGGTTCGTTCTGGTCTTTGCCGTTTGCCGGAACGTGTNAACTGGATGCAGGTATTCGGTGTTTCGATTCTTGCGGGGATCGGATTCACCATGAGCTTGTTTATCGCCACACGGGCATTTCCGGANCCGGCGGTGCTGTCGTCAGCGAANCTTGCGGTTCTATCCGGGTCGCTGTTGTCCGCCGTGATTGGTGTTCTGGTTCTTCAGTATGCGACTATCGGGTCCGGAACGATCACGCATGATTGATATTTTTCGGAATACTTGGTGTTGACCCTCCTCNTACAGGATGCTTCAGGNTTTTCATCAGTCTTTGGGAAGGAGATGTAAAATGACATCCAAGTTGGCGATCGCCTCCATCTTTGTTGCCGCACCTATCCTGGNGGCNTGCGCGAGCTTCGGGCCGGGGAAACTNTTTGAAAAGGCCGTTCTGGTACCTGTCGGCAACTCGTCCGTAGCGGAAGTCGACCAGTTGCAGGCGTGGCAGACGGAAGANGGCTACGTGCTGACCGGAAGGTTGATGCAGTTCGGAAGCGCAGGGCTCCGCCGAGGGCATATTCATGTCCGNGCCACCGATAGCGGTGCCGAGCCCGACGCGAGTTGGGCGGCCTTCACGGATCGGGGAAGAAGNATCACGACGGCACTTAAGGTCTCGCGGTTCAGCGTAAATCTCGGGAAGACAGTANCGCCGGATAGCAAACTCGAAGTGCGCTACCATGGCGGTGCCCATTCATGACGGCAAAACCGGGATAAAGCGATATGACCGATCCGCNCGGCCACGAAGGGCACGGCAGTCACGATCGCTCGGCCAAATATCAAGAGAACAGCCTGTCGCTGACCGGTGCCGTTTCCTTGGGAACAGGCGTCATGATCGGTGCCGGGATTTTCGCGCTGACCGGCCAGGTCGCCGAACTCGCAGGCGAATGGTTNCCTTTCGCCTTTCTCGCGGCGGCGATCATCGTNGGATTTAGCGCCTATTCTTACGTCAAGATGTCGAATGCCTATCCGTCGGCTGGTGGCATCGCCATGTTNCTGGAGAAAGCCTACGGCAAGACCATGATGACCGGCGCCTGCGGGCTCCTGATGTATTTCTCCATGGTTATCAACGAGAGCTTGGTNGCACGGACATTCGGCACCTACACGCTGCAACTGTTTGACGTCGATGCAGACAAAAATTGGTTGGTACCTGCNATGGGGATCGGACTGCTGACTTTTGCCTTCTTTGTGAACGTTCTCAGCAACCGCTTTATCCAGACATTTTCCTTCGTCATGGCATTTCTCAAGATNGGCGGGATTGCCGTGTTCGCCGTGGGCGGGCTTTGGCTCACCGGGTTNACGTTCAAGAGCGTCTCTGTCGATCCGGCAACGACCAGCGCCGGCGGCTTCCTCGGCGCCACNGCCCTGGCGATCCTTGCCTACAAGGGGTTCACAACGATCACAAATAGTGGNGGGGAGATTGTCGAGCCGAACAAGAACGTCGGCCGCGCCATCATCGTCTCNATTGTCATCTGCGTCGTCATCTATTTCCTGGTGGCACTTGCGGTTGGGGGGAATTTGACCATTGAGGAGATCGTTCGTGCGCGCGACTTCGCTTTGGCCGAGGCCGCGCGTCCTGCCTTCGGAAAAACGGGTCTATGGTTTACGGTTGCTTTCGCCATTATCGCGACGGTATCGGGCGTGATCGCCAGCGTTTTCGCAGTCTCGCGTATGCTCGCAATGCTGACCGATATGAAGCTGGTGCCACACAGCCATTTCGGCATGCCGGGGGATATCCAGAGGCACACCCTCGTCTACACCATCGTACTGGCGATGCTTTTGACCGCGTTCTTTGACCTCGGCCGCATCGCTGCGCTGGGTGCTATCTTCTACATCGTTATGGACATCGTCGTTCATTGGGGCGTTCTGCGCCATTTGCGCAAGGAAGTGAACGCCTCGGCGACAGTGCTTATCATCGCCATTGTCATGGATGTCGTCGTGCTCGGTGCGCTGTTGGTGATCAAGGCGCAGTCCGACATGACGGTGATCTATTCCGCGGCGGTCGGTATTGCCCTCGTTTTCTTTGGGGAAAAGCTTTTCCTCCGCCGTACCGGCTGAATTCGGTGCGCCTTGGTGCCAGGCGAAATGGCGCTTGAGAGTGAAAATTCTTGCTTGACCCTCCTGTTGCTGGAGGCCTCAAAATTCCATCATCAGTTCAACCGGGGCTCTTGAGCAACGTGAGAGGAATTTAGTGATGGATCAGCATTCCAAACAGGGTGAAGGCGAACGTAAGCAGGTAGAAACCGCTGCGGAGACCCACAAACTCCAAGGCCACAATTGTTGCTCCGGCCATGGTTCGTGCGGCGGCCATGGGCATCACCATGCGCCGGCTGCGGTGAAAGACCCTGTATGCGGCATGACGGTCGACCCTAACGCGGGAAAACCGCGGTTCGACCATAACGGGTCGACATATCATTTCTGTTCCGAGAAATGTCTCGGTAAGTTCAAGGCTGATCCCGACCATTATCTCTCTGGCGCTCACGAAAAGGCTGCCGAGAATTCCCCCGTTGGCACCAAATACACCTGCCCCATGCATCCCGAAATTGTCCGGGACGCTCCCGGCGATTGCCCCATCTGCGGCATGGCATTGGAGCCCATAGGGGTGCCGACAGGCGAAGAAGGGCCTAATCTTGAACTGATCGACTTCACCCGGCGGTTTTGGGTGGGGGCTATTCTGACCGTGCCGTTGCTGGTCCTGACCATGGGGCCGTTCGTCGGGCTTGGGTTCATCCGTGAGGCGGTCGGCGAACGTGCGGCACTTTGGATCGAGTTGATCCTCGGAACGCCCGTGATTCTTTGGTCCGGCTGGCCATTCTTCGTGCGCGGCGTGAAGTCGGTCGTGAACCGCTCGCTCAACATGTTCACCCTCATCGGTATGGGCGTGGGGGCAGCCTACCTGTTCAGCCTCGTCGCCGTTATGGCACCCGATATCTTCCCCGATGGTTTCAGGTCCGCGGACGGTCACGTCGGCGTTTATTTCGAGGCTGGTGCGGTTATCGTCGTTTTGGTCCTACTCGGGCAGATGATGGAACTTGGCGCACGTGACCGGACGGGGGCCGCGATCCGGGCGCTTTTGGATATGGCGGCGAAGACGGCCCGCGTTATCCGCGATGACGGCTCGGAAGAAGAAATCCCGCTCGAGGACGTCAAGGTCGGCGACAAGCTGCGCATCCGCCCCGGTGACAAGGTTCCGGTGGACGGCGTCGTCCTGGAAGGCCGCTCAAGCATCGATGAGTCCATGATTTCCGGGGAGCCGGTCCCGGTCGAGAAGACGGAGGGCGATGACCTGACTGGCGCCACCATCAATGGTACGGGCAGTCTGGTCATGGAGGCCAAGCGGGTCGGATCCGATACCATGCTGAGCCAGATCGTTGAGATGGTTGCGAATGCGCAGCGTTCCCGTGCTCCTATTCAAAAGGTCGCTGACTCTGTCGCCGGCATGTTCGTCCCGGTTGTGATCTTGGTCGCGATTGGTGCCTTCATTGCATGGTCCATCTGGGGGCCGGCACCGGCTATGGCGTATGGTTTGGTTTCGGCGGTTGCCGTGTTGATCATCGCCTGTCCTTGTGCGCTGGGCCTGGCCACACCCATGTCGATCATGACGGCAACCGGCCGAGGGGCCCAGGCGGGCGTGCTGATCAAGAACGCGGAAGCCTTGGAACGCTTCGCCAAGGTCGATACGCTGATCGTCGACAAGACCGGCACGTTGACGGTCGGCAAGCCCAAACTGGTCGCCGTTCTTCCCAACGACGGTCATGACGAAGCGGAAGTCTTGCGGCTTGCGGCAAGTTTGGAGCGCGGTTCAGAGCACCCGCTGGCCGAGGCCATCGTATCAGGTGCCGAGGAACGGGGCGTCGAATTCGCCAAGGCAGAGAATTTCGAGGCCGTCACCGGCAAGGGTGTCAAGGGCATCATCGACGGCAAACAGGTCGCGCTGGGCAACGCCAAACTTGCTGCTGACCTTGGTTTGGATGGCGATGCACTCTCTGCCACCGCGGATAGCCGCAGGGATCAAGGCGAAACGGTGATGTTCGTCATTCTCGGGAATGAAATCGCGGGCCTGATCGCCGTCGCCGATCCCGTCAAAGAAACCACCGTCGGCGCGATCAAGGCCCTTCACGCCGAAGGGTTCCGCATCGTTATGGCCACTGGCGACAATGAACGCACGGCGAAGGCCGTGGCCGGCAGACTGGGCATCGACGAGATTCGCGCGGATGTCCTGCCTGAGGATAAGGCGCGGATTATCAAGGATCTCCAAGATCAAGGCCGTAAGGTCGCCATGGCCGGAGACGGTGTCAACGACGCGCCTGCGCTGGCCCAGGCCGATGTCGGTATTGCAATGGGAACCGGCGCCGACGTCGCCATTGAAAGCGCTGGGTTCACCCTGGTTAAGGGAGACCTAAACGGCATTGTCCGTGCCCGCCGTTTGGCACGAGCAACCATGCGCAATATCAAACAGAACCTGTTCTTTGCCTTGGTCTACAACGCGGCCGGCGTGCCGGTGGCGGCGGGGGTTCTCTACCCGTTCTTCGGAATTTTGATCTCGCCGATCTTCGCCGCGGCAGCCATGAGCCTGAGCTCGCTCTCCGTCGTAGGGAACGCGTTGCGTCTTAGGACCGTCTCAATCGAGGAGAAGTGAGATGATGAACGTGGGTCAAGCCGCCGAGGCAAGCGGCATGTCGGTCAAGACCTTGCACTACTATGAGGAAATCGGCCTGGTTGTGCCGAAACGTCAGGAAAACGGCTATCGCGCCTATAGTGAGACGGATGTCCACAAACTGAACTTCATTCATCGGGCGCGCGGCTTGGGATTCACGGTTGAAGCTTGCCGCGAACTGCTCTCGCTCTACGAGGACAGGAGCCGAGCGAGCGCCGATGTCAAGGCGATCGCGGGCCAACACCTTGAAGAAGTCGAAACGAAGATCGAGGAATTGAAAGCCCTTCGGGAAACAATCAAGGACCTGCACGATAAGTGCCGGGGCGACCATCGGCCGGACTGTCCCATCATCAACGGCTTGGCCAGTACGACGCACTGATGAGAAGACTAAAGGTCGTCGTTACCGGCGCGGTATGTGTTGCGGTACTCGGAGCCGGCGTTTGGTTCTGGATGCCAGGTGCGGAGGCGGATATCCGATTGCGTCCGAATGACCCGGAGGTAGTGGCTCATGGTCAGAAGATTTACATGGCCCAATGCGCATCCTGCCACGGCCCGGGGTTGGGGGGGCAAGCCAACTGGCGCGAACGCCTGCCCAACGGACGCCTACCCGCACCTCCTCATGACAAGTCGGGGCATACTTGGCACCACCCGGACGCTCAATTGTTCGATTTGACGAAACGCGGCCCTGCAGCGGTCGTTGGCGGCAGTTACGAAAGCGACATGCCCGCCTATGCCGGCATCCTAAGCGACGAGGACATCGTTGCCGTTCTGTCTTTTATCAAAAGCACTTGGCCGGGAAAAACTCAACGGCGCCACGACGACATAAACATGCGAACCAAAAAAGCCGGTAATTAGTTAAATTAAGGTGTTGACCCTAACCTTAGGGGAGGCTTCAAACTCCGAGCTTGTGCAAGATTGGATTGAGCTAACAATGTTTTGTCTGCACCTTGAAGGAAGCAAACAAAGGACATGGCCATGAAAGAAAAATTGGCGATTTTCGGATCGATTCCCGGAATATTCTGGGGCCTGCCTGCCCTTGCTGATGCAACCGATCGGGGGG
>NZRL01000001.1 GCA_002696205.1 Rhodospirillaceae bacterium
CAGTTCATCCCTGCGGATTCGCCGTTGCATGGTCTGATCCAGCAGGTCCGCAAAGGGAATTCCCAGGTTTCCGAACACGAACTCGCTATTGAGAGCCCGCGCCTCGGCCGCCATTTCCTGAGCGTTCAGGCGACGCCACTGCCGGATTCGCCGGGGAATATCGTGCTGATGATGCTCGATCGCGGCATCACCGAAATGATCGACCGCCAGATGACCCACCGGGGGGCTGCGCGCTCCATTACCTCCATGGCCGCTGTGCTGGCCCATGAGGTGCGCAATCCGTTGTCCGGCATTCGAGGCGCGGCGCAGTTGCTGGAACAGAATGCCTCGGAAGACGACCGGCCGCTGGCCGAACTGATCCGCCAGGAAGCCGACCGTATTTCCACGCTCATCGGGCGGATGGAAATCTTCACCGATTACGGCCCCTTCGAACGCCACCCGGTCAACATTCACAAGGTCCTCGACCGGGTTCAGCGCCTCGCCGAGACCGGTTTCGGCGCCAACATCCGGTTCCGTGCCGATTTCGATCCCTCGTTGCCACCGGTGCCCGGCGACCACGATCAGTTGGTGCAGATCTTCCTCAACCTGGTGAAGAATGCCTGCGACGCCTGTCCCGAGGTCGGCGGCGAGATCAACCTGCGGACGGCCTATCAGCACGGCGTGCGGTTCACCCTGTCCGGACGGAAGGAAAAAGTCGCCCTGCCCATGAAAGTCTCGATCATCGATAACGGCCCCGGTATCCCGGAAGACCTGACTTCTAACCTGTTCGATCCCTTCGTCACGTCCAAACCCAACGGTACGGGCCTGGGCCTGGCGTTGGTCGCCAAGTTGGTCGGCGATCATGGTGGCGTCGTGGAATGCGAAAGCCGTCCGGGCCGCACCGAATTCCGGGTCATGCTGCCGTTCTATGAAGGTGGTGAATTGGGAGAACCGGTATGAGCGGCGATCGCACCGTTCTGGTCGCCGACGACGACGCGGCAATCCGCACCGTCGTCGCCCAGGCGCTGGGCCGCGCCGGCCTGGACGTCAAGACGACGGGCCAGGCATCGACCCTGTGGGATTGGGTCGCGGCGGGCGAGGGCGATCTGGTCGTCACTGACGTGGTGATGCCGGATGAAAACGGCCTGGACCTGATCCCGCGCATCCGTGAGATCCGCCCGGACCTGCGGATCGTCGTGATGAGCGCGCAGAACACCATCCTGACCGCCGTGAAGGCGGCGGAAAGTGGTGCGTTCGAATATCTGCCCAAGCCGTTCGACATCAATGAGTTGATTTCCATCGTGCGCCGCGGCCTGGAAGCCCCGCCGGATCAGCAGGGCCTGAGCGCCGATCCGTCGGGCGTCGAGAAACTACCCCTGGTCGGCCGGTCGCCGGCGATGCAGGAAATCTATCGCACCCTGGCGCGGCTGATATCCACGGACCTGACGGTGTTGATCACCGGCGAGTCCGGCACCGGTAAGGAACTGGCGGCCCGCGTGCTGCACGATTACGGCAAGCGCAAGGGCGGTCCCTTCGTCGCGGTCAACATGGCGGCAATCCCGCGCGAGTTGATCGAAAGCGAGCTGTTCGGCCATGAAAAGGGCGCCTTCACCGGCGCCACCATGCGGTCCTCGGGCCGGTTCGAGCAGGCCGAGGGCGGCACCCTGTTCCTGGACGAAATCGGCGACATGCCGCTGGAGGCCCAGACACGCCTGCTGCGGGTGCTGCAAGAAGGTGAATACACCGCCGTCGGCGGGCGCATGACGCGCAAGACCGACGTGCGTATCGTCGCCGCAACCCACCAGGACCTGACGCAACTGACCCGTCAGGGCCGGTTCCGCGAGGATTTGTTCTATCGCCTGAACGTCGTGCCGCTGCGCCTGCCGCCGCTGCGCGAACGGCTTGAGGATATCCCTGAACTGGTCAAAACCTTCCTCGCCAAGGCGGCGGGAGAGGGCCTGCCGTGGAAAATCATCGAAGGCAAGGCGATCGACCGCCTGATGGCCTATCACTGGCCGGGCAACGTGCGCGAGTTGGAAAACCTGATCCACCGTCTGGCGGCCCTCTATTCGGAAGAAACCATCTCCGAAGAAGCGATTTCCGCCGAACTGGCCGATCGCGGCCAAGCCGAAGACGCGGGATCCAACCGGGGCTTGTCGCAGGTCGTCGAGGAACGCCTGGAAGCCTATTTCGGCGCCCATGCGGGCGCCTTGCCGGCGGCCGGGCTATACGACCGTGTCCTGCGCGAGGTCGAACGCCCGCTGATCATCCTGACCCTGCGCGCGACCCGCGGCAATCAGGTCAAGGCGGCCGAGGTCCTGGGCCTCAACCGCAACACCCTTCGCAAGAAGATCCGTGACCTCGATATCCCGGTGGTCAGGGGCCAGAAATGACATCGTCGGCAGAGCCCGCGGCAGGCATGATGCGGCGGCTTTGGGCGCTGATCGGCCTGCGCGAGGCGAGCAAAAGACGCCTGCTGGCCTATGGCCTGGCGGCGGCGGCGGTCGTCTCCTGTGTCGCCACGGCCTTCATGCTGGTATTCCAACCGGCCCACCGCCAGGACATCGAACTGATCGTCGCCATGATCTATCTGGACGGCGGCATTCTGCTGCTGCTGGGGTTGGTCGTGGGGCAGCGGCTATTCTCGATATGGCTCGATCGGCGGCGCGGCCAGGCGGGCTCCGGGTTGCATGTCCGCATGGTCGCCCTGTTCGCCCTGGTCGCCACGGCCCCGGCGATCCTGGTCGCCGTCATGTCCGCGACCTTCCTGCATTACGGGGTTCAGGCCTGGTTCAACGAACGCGTTTCGACGGCCTTGGATCAATCGATGACCGTGGCCGGCGCCTATCTCAAGGAACATCGGGAAAACTTCGGCACCGATATCCTGGCCGTCGCCAATGAATTGAATGCCAACGCCGGCATCCTGACGCAGGAGCCCTGGCGTCTGGGCCCGGTGCTGACTTTCCACACGCGCTCGCGCGGGTTTACCGAAGCGATGATGGTCGACGGCACGGGCAAGGTCATCGCCCAGTCCGAATTCTCCCGTCCGCGGGAAACCGAAGCCATTCCGCCCGACATCTATCAACAGGCTCAATCCGGCAAGATCACTCTGATCCCCTTGGACGATCAGGACCGCATCCGCGCGATGTACAAGCTGAACCGCTACGTCGACACCTACTTGATCCTGGAGCGGTTCGTGAACCCGGACGTGCTCAACCATATCGACACCATTCAGAACGCCGTGAACGAATACCAGAAGCTACAACGCGAACGCGGCGGCCTGCAGGTCAGCTTCATCCTGGTCTTCACCGTGGTGTCCGTGTTGCTGCTGCTGGCTGCCGTCTGGACAGGCCTGACCGTGGCGACCCAGATGGCAGAGCCGGTTTCCGACCTGATCGCCGCCGCCGAACGCATTCGCGACGGCGATCTGTCGACCACCGTCGATGTGCCCCGGGCGGACGACGAGATCGCATCCTTGTCCCGCGCCTTCAACCGCATGACGGCGCAAATCCGGGGCCAGCAAGAGGGGTTGATTTCAGCCAACCGGGAGTTGGATGAACGGCGGCGCTTCACGGAAACGGTTCTCGCCGGGGTTTCCGCCGGGGTCGTCGGCCTGGACAAGGAAGGCCGAATCAATCTGCCGAACCGTTCGGCCTCGGTCCTTGTCGGGGATGATTTGAAAGAAGCCAAGGGGCGCTTGCTGACCGACGTTGTGCCCGAGTTCTCCGACCTCTTCAGCCAAGCGATGCGACGGTCGGAGCGGCAGCACCGCGCGGAAGTCAAACTGACCCGCAGCGAGGGGGAACGCACCCTGCTGGTCCGGATCGCCGCCGAACGCCTGGCCGGCGAGTTGCTGGGCTTCGTCGTTACCTTCGACGACGTGACCGAGCTGCTCTCGGCGCAACGTGCCGCCGCCTGGGCCGATGTTGCGCGGCGCATCGCCCATGAAATCAAGAATCCGCTGACACCCATTCAGCTGTCGGCAGAGCGCTTGAAGCGGAAATATCAGGACGAAGTCACCTCCGATCCCGAGACCTTCGCGGCCTGCACGGACACCATCGTTCGTCAGGTCGAGGACATCGGCCGCATGGTCGACGAATTCTCGTCCTTTGCCCGCATGCCCGAGCCGTCGATCGGTAGTGAAAACCTGACCCGCCTGATCCGCGAGGTCGTCGTTCTGGAGCGGGCGCGCAACGCCGAGGTCGCCATCGACCTGGATATTCCCGATGGCGACATGACGCTGCGTTGCGACCGGCGCCAGGTGACCCGCGCCCTGACGAACATCATCAAGAACGCGGCGGAAAGCGTGGAAAGCCGCCTGGCTGCCGACGCTGACGGCGGGACCAAAGGAGAGGCGGGCCGCGTCGCGGTCACGGTGACCGATGCGCGTGGCCACGGCGAGGGCGATGAAACCGTCTCCGTGATCGTCGAGGACAACGGCATCGGGTTGCCCGAAACCGACCGCGACCGTCTGACGGAACCCTATGTGACGACACGGGCCAAGGGGACCGGGCTGGGTCTGGCGATCGTGCGCAAGATCATGGAAGACCACCACGGCGATCTACGCTTGGAAGACCGCCCCGGCGGCGGGGCGCGGATCAGTCTGGTCTTCCGCGACCTTGAAGAATCCGCCGACACGAGCGAAAAGGACCCGATGACGGTCGCAACCAGCCTTCGGTTGGGCTAGGGCATCGAAGCGGACAAACCATGGCGCATGACATTCTGATCGTCGACGACGAAAGCGATATCCGGTCGCTGACCGCCGGCATTCTCGAGGACGAAGGGTACGAGACCCGCGAAGCCGCCGACAGCCAGTCGGCGCTGGACGCGCTCGCGGCCCGGCGCCCGAACCTGGTGCTGCTCGATATCTGGTTGCAGGGGAGCGAGTTGGACGGTCTGCAGATCCTCAAGAAGATCAAGGAAAACCACCCGGAAATCCCGGTCCTGATGATGAGCGGCCATGGCACGGTCGAGACCGCCGTCACGGCGATCAAGGACGGCGCCTACGATTTCATCGAAAAGCCGTTCAAGTCCGACCGTCTGCTGCTGAACGTGCGGCGCGCCATTGAAGCCGCGCGTCTGAGGGTC
Source organism: Rhodospirillaceae bacterium (assembly GCA_002696205.1). Taxonomy (GTDB): domain Bacteria; phylum Pseudomonadota; class Alphaproteobacteria; order Rhodospirillales; family Casp-alpha2; genus UBA1479. The sequence goes on from NZRL01000001.1 coordinate 5,068, forward strand.
GAGAACGAGGAATTGCGTCTGCGTGCCGGTTCGTCCCTCGATCTGATCGGTGCCTCGCCGGCAATGCGCGAAATCCAACAGGTCATCGAACGCGCCGCGCCGTCCAACAGCCGCATCCTGATCCACGGCCCCTCCGGCAGCGGCAAGGAGATCATCGCCCGGAACATTCATTCCCGGTCGCAGCGCGCCGATGGCCCCTTCGTCATCGTCAATTGCGCGACCATGGAACCGGACCGGGTCGAAACCGAACTGTTCGGCACGGAAGGCGAGGGCGGTTCGCGCCGCATCGGCACGTTCGAGCGCGCCCACGGCGGGACCCTGGTGCTCGACGAAGTCGCCGACATGCCCCTGGAAACCCAGGGCAAGATCGTCCGCGTCCTGCAGGAACAGAATTTCGAGCGCGTCGGCGGCAGCACCCGGGTCCAGGTCAACGTCCGCGTCATCTCCTCGACAACCCGAGATCTTCAGGCCGAGGTATCGGCCGGTAATTTCCGCGAAGACCTCTATTATCGGCTCAACGTCGTGCCGTTGACGGTTCCGGCGCTGGCCGACCGGCGCGAAGACGTGCGGGCCCTGGTCGACCACTTCATGCGCCAGGCGGCCGACGCCACCGGCCAGCAGCCAAGGCGGCTGGGCGAAGATGCCTTGGCGGCATTGCAGAGCTACGATTGGCCGGGTAACGTCCGCGAACTTCGCAATGTCATCGAACGGGTCCTGATCCTGGCGCCGGGCGACAGCGAAATGGTTCTGGGCGCCGCCATGCTGCCGACGGAGTTTCTCGAAGGAATGCAGGCCAAAGGGATGAACAATCAGGACGACTATCTGGCGAAGTCGCTGCGCGACGCGCGCGAGGATTTCGAGAGGAAGTACCTGAGTGCCCAAATGTCGCGTTTCGGCGGTAATATCTCGCGGACCGCCCAGTTCGTCGGCATGGAACGCTCTGCCCTGCATAGAAAGCTCAAGTCCCTGGGGCTGACGGAAGAGGACCGGACACCTTGATGACCGCCTCGAATATCCGTCGGCTCGCGATCCGAAAAGGACGCCGGAAATGAAGATCATCGTCTGCGGCGCCGGTCAGGTCGGCGTCAACATCGCCCGCCAGCTGGCCATGGAAAATCACGACGTCACGATCGTCGACCAGGCGCCCGATCTTGTGCGCCGTGTATCCGACACGCTGGACGCCCAAGCCGTGGTCGGCCATGCTTCGCATCCCGACGTGCTGGAACGCGCCGGCATCGCCGATGCGGACATGATCATCGCCGTGACCTTGACGGACGAGATCAACATGGTCGCCTGTCAGGTCGCCCATTCGCTGTTCGATGTGCCGACCAAGATCGCCCGCATTCGCCAGAAAAGCTATCTCGCGCCCATGTGGGCCAACCTGTTCTCGCGCGATCATTTGCCGATCGACGTGATCATTTCCCCGGAGATGGAAGTCGCCAGGGCCGTCGCCCGCCGCCTGCGCATTCCGGGCGCCATCGACATGATCCCGTTGGCCGACGGGGCGGTGACGCTGCTCGGCGTGCGGTGCACCGAAGAATGCCCGCTGGTCAACACGCCGCTGAAGCAGCTGACGCAGTTGTTCCCGGACCTCAACATCGTCGTCGTCGGCCTGGTGCGCGACGGCAACGCCATCGTGCCCAAGGCCGACGATCAGATGCTGACGGGGGACGAAGTCTATTTCGTCGTCGATACCGCGCAGATCACCCGCGCCATGACGGCATTCGGCCACGACGCCAGCGAGGCCCGGCGCCTTCTGATCATCGGCGGCGGCAACATCGGGCTGGTGCTGGCGCAGGAGATCGAGCGGGAATATCCCTGGGTCAAAGCCAAGATCATCGAACACAACAAGGAACGGGCCGAATACGTGTCCGGCCAATTGGACAGCACGGTGGTCCTGAACGGTGACGCCCGGGACCTGGAAATCCTTGAAGAAGCCAATATCCGGGGCACGGACACCGTCGTCGCCGTGACCAACGACGACGAAAGCAACATCCTGGCCTCGCTGCTGGCCAAGAAATTCGGTTGTGACCGGACCGTGACACTGGTGAATACGTCGATCTACGAACAGCTGATCGGCTCGCTCGGCATCGACGTGGTGGTCAGCCCGCGCAACATCACGGTGTCGACGATTCTGCAGCACGTAAGGCGCGGGCGCATCCATTCGGTCCACGCGGTGCGCGAAGGCCTGGGCGAATTGATCGAGGCCGAAGCGCTGGAAACGTCGGATCTGGCAGGCAAGACGCTGAAGGAAATCGACCTGCCGTCGGGCGTCGTCATGGGCGCCATCGTGCGCGACGGCAAGATGCTGTTCCCGCGGGGCACCACGACGGTCGAAGCCGGCGACCGGGTGATCCTGTTCTCGGCTCCCGAGTCGATCCGCAAGGTCGAAAACATGTTCGCCGTGCAGTTGGAATACTTCTAGGCGCCGAAGACCCGACCGTGACCGATTTCTCACCGCCCACACATCTGCCCAAGGCCGTCATTTTCGACTGGGACAATACCCTGGTCGATACCTGGCCGATCATCCACGACGCGTTGAACCATACCTTCCGCGCCTGGAACCTGCCCGAATGGACCTTGGCGGAAACCCACGCCAAGGTCCGCAAGTCCATGCGGGACAGCTTCCCCGGAATTTTCGGAGACGATTGGGAAAAGGCGGGTGAGATGTTCCACGACCGCTACGGTGCTATCCACGCGGAGAAGCTGGAGCCGGCGACCGGAGCGGCAGGTCTTCTGGCACACTTGGCCGATTCCGGCGTTTATCTCTGCGTCGTTTCCAACAAGAAGGGGCCGTTCCTGCGCACGGAAGCGGAGGCCCTGGGTTGGGCGCCGCATTTCGGCGCGCTTGTGGGGGCCTTGGATGCGCCGCGCGACAAACCGGCCCGCGATCCCATCGATATGGCGCTTGGGCCCGGCGGCATGACGCCGGGCGGCGATGTCTGGTTCGTCGGCGACGCCGATATCGACATGGAATGCGCGCATGGCGCGGGGTGCTATCCAGTCCTAATCCGAGCGAACGAACCGGGTGCGGATGAATTCATCGACTTTCCTCCGGCACTGCATTTCACCGATTGCGATAGTCTTTGCAAGTTCACTCAGACACTGTAAGCTTCTCGGTAAGGCGTAGCGAAACCGCTGAGAAACATAACAGATAACAACAACAGGGAGCCCAAAACAAAGTCGAACGCGGCACATCGGCCTGCGCGCCTAGACGCGGTTTGGTCAAAATTTGCCGGCAACAAGGCTTTGAGTGGGGGAGTGATGTCATCCGAAAAATCACAAAACGTGCAGGACGTTTTTCTTAACCACATCCGGAAAAACAAAACTGCTGTCACGGTCTTTCTCGTGAACGGGGTTAAGTTGCAGGGGATCGTTACCTGGTTCGATAACTTTTCCGTCCTGCTGCGCCGCGACGGTCATACGCAGCTTGTCTACAAGCATGCGATTTCGACGGTCATGCCCTCCGTTCCAATACAGCTGTTCGAACCGGATGCCGGCGAGTCCGCCGAGGGTTGACTGACGAAACCCCAGGCGACCTGACGACAGCCGTCAAAGCGGCGGATGCGGCGGCCTGCGCCGTTATCCATCCCAATATGACCACAGCGGTACAGACCACGGCCGGCGGCACGCCGGACCGGCGGTCTGCCCATGCCAATCTGGAAGAAGCCATCGCCCTCGCGGGCGCGATCGACCTGCGCGTCCTGCATGCCGAGGCGTTCGAGCTGCCCAAGCCGCGCCCGTCCACCCTGCTTGGCAAGGGCACGGTCGAACGGATCGGCGAGACGCTGCATGAGTTGCCCGGCTGCGAATTGGTCGTCGTCAACGCCAACCTGACCCCCGTACAGCAGCGGAACCTGGAAACCGCGTGGGAAACCAAGGTCATCGACCGCACGGGCCTGATCCTGGAAATCTTCGGGGCCCGGGCACGAACGCGGGAAGGGCGCCTGCAGGTCGATCTGGCGGCGCTCAGCTATCAACTGGGCCGCCTGGTCCGCAGTTGGACCCACCTGGAACGCCAACGGGGCGGGGCGGGCTTCATGGGCGGGCCCGGCGAACGACAAATCGAACTCGACCGCCGCATGATCCGGCAGAAGATCGCCCGCCTGAAACGGGAACTGGCCGAAGTCAAACGCACCCGGTCCCTGCAACGCCGGGCGCGCCAGCGCGTGCCGTACCCGATCGTCGCCCTGGTCGGCTATACCAACGCCGGGAAATCGACCCTGTTCAACCGCCTGACCGGGGCCGAAGTTTACGCCAAGGATCAGTTGTTCGCGACGCTGGACCCGACCATGCGGCGCCTCGACCTGCCCAACGGGGCGCCGGTCATTCTGTCCGATACGGTGGGTTTCATCTCCGACCTGCCGCACCAATTGGTCAGCGCCTTCCATGCGACGCTGGAAGAGGTGCTGGAGGCCGACCTGGTCCTGCATGTCCGCGATATCGCCGATCCGGAAACGGAAATTCAGCGGCGCGACGTGCTCGATGTCCTGGGCGAACTGGGGTTGGGCGAAGATTCCGAGACGACGATCACCGAAGCCTGGAACAAGATCGACCTGTTGACGGCGGAAGACCTGGACGTCCTGCGCCAGCGCGTGCAGCGCCAGGACAACAACCCGCCGGTTCCCATCTCCGCCGTATCGGGGGCGGGGCTCGACACCCTGGTGGAACGCATCCAGGACGAAATCGGCGACACCATGACCGAGATGGAATTGGACCTCGGCTATGAGGAAGGGGCGACGCTGGCCTGGATCTACGATCACGGCGAGGTCCTGGCGCGCGAGGACGGCGCCGATGGCATTCACCTGAAGGTCCGCCTGGATCAGCGCACACAAGCGCAATTGCTCAATCGAATCGACAGCAAACACCAGGCCCGTCTAAACTGATCACCTAGTAGATCGGCGTCGACGCAGGGCCTACACCGGTTGGTAACCTTTTGCCGCTAAACCGGGCTTCAGACATTCGCAATTCAGGGTTCCTTCAGAGGGGACGGGGCAAGACCCATGGCGACCAACAGCAGCCAGAACAAATGGCGCGCCAAGAACAAGCTGGTTAAACGCCAGCTGAACGTCATGGCGAAAAGCCACGTGCACGATCATCTGCAGCGCTTGGCCGATGATTTCCGCCTGCGCGGCAAGGGCGAGGCCGTGTCCTTTGCCACGTTCGTCACCCGCGCCCTGTTACAGCGGGCCGATTACAACGACGACGTCGCGCAGATGCTGGAAGACCTGGCCGAAGCCTATCACCGCGACCGTGACATTCACTCCAACTGATGGCATTCGAACGGACGGCCGCCGCCGCCGTTCGAAACCTTTCCCGTGAACAAAGCCGCCCCCTCCGACATCGACACTGATCGCGTTGCCGATATTCTGCGCGCCGCCGCGGCCGAAGAGATTCTGCCGCGCTTCAAATCCCTGAAAAGTCATGAAATTTCGGAAAAGAACCCGGGAGACCTGGTGACCGTGGCGGATCAGGCGTCGGAAGCCTTTCTGACCCGGGAACTGAGTGCCGTAATCCCGGGCGCCTTGATCGTCGGCGAGGAAGCGCACGAGGAAGACACCAGCGCCCTCGGCCAGCTGGCCGAAGCCGACTGGGCCTGGATCATCGATCCCGTCGACGGCACCCATAATTTCGCCCACGGCGTGCCGCGCTTCGCGGTGATCGTCGCCTTGGCCCGCAGGGGCGAGACGGTCCAGGGCTGGATCCTCGATCCCGTCAACGACGACCTGGCGACCGTGCAGCGCGGGGCAGGTGCGTTCTTGAACGATACGCGGCTCCGCCTCGGCCCGACGCCGCCGATCAAAGAGATGACCGGCTCTCTCGGCCGCCGTCAGGCCGACCGTCTGCGGCATCAAAGCGGCGACGTGCCGAAGGATTTCACCCGCTACCGCTGTGTCGGCCTGGAATACATGGACTTGGCCGGTGGCGCCCTGGATTTTGCCCGCTACGGCGGCAAATTGATGCCTTGGGACCACGCGGCGGGGGTGTTGATGTTCGACGAAGCCGGCGGGTTCGCCGCGATCACCCAGGACGGCCGAGACTACCGCCCCGGCGATAAACGGCCAGGCGACGTGCTGTTGCTGGCCCCGGACCGGCCCAGTTGGGACCGCCTTAAAATCATCATGCCCTAAGGACGGTGATCGCCTTGCCCTGACCGGGTCCGGGCGTTTAGCATCGGGCCCATCGCAGGGGCGGCAAACGCCCCGAAACCACAAACATCTCAAGGAGGCGGGTATGGCGCGCTGCGCATTCATCGGTCTGGGCGTCATGGGCTATCCCATGGCGGGGCATCTGACGAAGAACGGACACGAGGTCACGGTCTACAACCGGACCCTGGCCAAGGCCGAGAAATGGGCCGGGGAATACGGCGGCAGCTTTGCCGAAACCCCCGCCAAGGCCGCCGCAGGTGCCGAATTCGTGTTCTGCTGCGTCGGCAACGACGACGACCTGCGCTCCGTCGCCTATGGCGACGACGGCATGCTGGCGGGCATGACCGACGGCGCGGTACTGGTCGATCACACCACGGCCTCCGCCGCCGTTGCCCGCGAGATCGCGGAGAAAGCCGCCGAGAAAGGCGTCGCCTTCATCGACGGCCCCGTTTCCGGTGGCCAGGCGGGCGCCGAGAACGGCGTTCTGACCGTGATGTGCGGCGGCGCGGAAGGGGATTTCGCCCGCGCTGAACCGGTGATCCAATCCTACGCCCGGGCGGTTACCCTGCTGGGCCCGGTCGGATCGGGCCAGCAGTGCAAGATGGTCAATCAGATCTGCATTGCCGGGCTGGTCCAGGGCCTGTCGGAAGGGCTCGATTTCGGCATGCGCGCGGGCCTGGACGTGAAAAAGGTTCTCGACGTGATTTCCAAGGGTGCCGCGCAAAGCTGGCAGATGGAAAACCGCGGCACGACCATGGTCGATGACGAATTCGAATTCGGTTTCGCCGTCGACTGGATGCGCAAGGACCTGGGCATCTGCTTCGCCGAGGCCGAAGACAACGGCGCCGAACTGCCGGTCACCCGCATCGTCGACGGCTTCTACAAGGAAGTGCAGGACATGGGCGGCGGGCGTTGGGATACCTCGTCGCTGATCCGCCGGTTCCGTCGCACCTAGACGCGGCCGCCCAAGAGACCGACGTGACGCAGGACGACTTCAACGCCTATTGCGCCTCATTGAAGGCCGCGACCCATGTCGTGCAATGGGGCGGCTCCGACGTGTGGAAGGTCGGCGGCAAGGTCTTCGCCCTGGGCGCCTGGCATGCGGGAAAGAACGCGGGGATCACGTTCAAGGTCTCGGAATTCGCCTACGACGTCCTGCGCGACATGCCGGGCCTGCGCCCCGCACCCTACCTCGCGTCGCGTGGCATGAAATGGATTCAGCATTACGCGGAACCGGGCCTGGACGGGCAGGGTTTGCGCGATCAGATCGCGGAGTCCCACCGTCTGGTCGCCCGGGGGCTGACGAAGAAACTGCGGCGGGAGTTGGGATTGTCGGACGACGGCGAGGCGGTCAGCGCAGGCTGATCTGCATCTGCGGGGTCGCCCGGTAGAGATTGGGGATGCGATAGATATAGACCTTGGTGCGCGGGCCGCGGGCCGGGAAGTCCTTGACCTCGTTGGCGTTATGGCTGATCACCCGGGTGTCGGTGATGATCCGCAATTCGCCCGACGAATTCATGCCCGCCTGGACGATCCGGTCCTTCTGCTCGCTCGGCAGGGACCGGCCCAGGATGTTCACGATCCGGGTTTCCTTGTTGTAGGCGATGCCCAGAATGTGTTCGTTCCGGCGCAGGAACGTCACCGATTTCGCCTGCAGCAGGTCGCCTTCGCGCTTCCAGTTCAGCTTGAAATAACCGTCCTTGATATAGCCGAAATCGGACGCGTTCGGATCGCGGGTGATGTCGGTTTCAAGCTTCTTGACCTCTTCCAGCTCCGACCCTTCGCCGCTGATGCCCCGTTTGATCTTGCCGTCCTTGAGCCCCATGAACAGCCGCGTATCGATCATGTAGCCTGCGAAGATCAGCTTGTAATAGCCACGCCGGTCCAATTCGATCTCGGCGTCGAACCGCGCCGGCAGGTAACAGCCGGTAAGCGCGACGGTCGCGATCAGCAGAACGAGTAGCGGACGCAGGCGGCGGAACATGGGGGGCGGGGCTCCCGTGGTCAGGTTTAAGTCCTTCAACCTTCTAGCCTATTCACGTCATTGGGTCAGCGGTTTTCCGCAGGCCGCCCGGATAAGGCGCGCGTTATTCGCCCGCTCCCTTGTCCCATGCCTTTTCGGCCTGCCAGGCGGCTTCCATGGTGTCCAGGTCGGCCTTGCCGACCTCGGTGCCTTCGGCCTTGAGGCGCCGTTCCATGCGGCGGAAGCGGTCCTCGAACTTGTAATTTCCGTCGCGAAGCGCCGTTTCAGGATCGATCTTCAAATGCCGCGCCAGGTTGGCGACGGCGAACAGCAGGTCGCCCATTTCCTCTTCAATCTGCGCGCGCGGGCCATCGTTGTCGATTTCTTCCCGCAACTCGCCCAATTCTTCCTCGATCTTGGCGATGACCTGGGCGGCGTCGGGCCAGTCGAAACCGACGCGGGCCGCGCGTTTCTGCAGTTTTTCCGCGCGGGTCAGGGCGGGAAGGGGGACCGCGACCCCGTCCAGGGCGCTGGGATCGGCAGGGGTATCGCCTTTCGCCGCCCGTTCCTGGGCCTTCAATTCTTCCCAATGAACGGTCTGGGCCTCGGCCGTGGCGATATCCGTGTCGCCGAAGACATGGGGGTGCCTTCGGATCATTTTGTCGGTGATCGCCTGGGCCACGTCGTCATAGGCAAAATCGCCGGCTTCCTCGGCCATTCGGGCATGGAAGAAGACCTGCAGCAGCAGATCGCCCAATTCGTCCTTCAGCGCCGTCATGTCGCCGCGTTGGATCGCGTCGGCGACTTCATAGGCTTCTTCGATGGTGTACGGCGCGATGGTGGCGAAGGTCTGTTCGACATCCCAAGGGCAGCCGCCGTCGGGGTCGCGCAGCTTGGCCATGACGGCGCGCAGGCGTTCGGTCGGGTTCGTTTGGCTAAGGTCGTCGGACACGTCGAAGGCCCTTTCGGTCTCTGGATTACGGATCGGCTCGACCGTGCCAAGGTACCGTCTGCGACCGGCGCCGCCTAGGTCAGTCGTGCAACGATTTCGCGGCCAAGGCGATCGCCTCGACCGTCCGGTCGACGTCGTCGTCGGTCAGGGCCAGGCAAGGGTAGAACTTGCTGGGTCCCTTGAAGATGCCCTGTTCGCGCAGGACGGCGTTGAACCGCGCCATCTTCGCGGCGTCGCCGCGTTGAACGTCGCGGTAGTTGTGGATCGGCCCATCGGCGAAGACGATGTCGAACAGCACCGAATGGCCCGAGACGTGATGGGCGTGGCCGGCAGCGCCCAGATGCTCGTTGACGGCGGAAATCAGCCGTTCACCGATCGCGTAGAGATGGTCGTACTGGCCGGGACGGCGCAGGATTTCCATGGTCTTCAGGCCCGCCACGGCGGCCACGGGATTGCCGCTCAGGGTCCCGATCTGCATCAGCGCCTTGTCCTTGCCGACCTTGGCCGCGTCGAAATGGGCCATCACCTCGGCCTTGCCGGCGATCACGGCCAACGGATACCCGCCGCCGATGATCTTGCCCAGCGTGCAGACATCGGGCGTGACGCCGTAGACTTCCTGCGCGCCGCCATAGGCCAGGCGAAAGCCCGTGACGACCTCGTCGAAGATCATCACCACGCCGTGGCGCGTGCATTCCTCGCGGATCGCTTCCAGAAAACCGGGCAGGGGCGGGATGATCCGCTGCAGCGGCTCGACGATGACGCCGGCGATCTCGTGGCCCCGCTCGGCCATCAGCGAGCGGAAGAACTCGATGTCGTTGTAAGGCGCCACAAGCATGTCGTCCCGCACGCCGTCGGGAATACCGGCCGAGTCCGGAATGGCGACGGGGAAATTCATCAACCGGTCGGGCGCCAGGCTCATCTGGCCTTCGGCGGACATGCCGTGATAGCCGCCCTCGAACTTGAGAATCTTGTCCCGGCCCGTATGCGCCCGCGCCAGGCGCATGGCGAACATGTCGGCCTCGGTGCCCGTGCTGGCGAAGCGAATTTGCTCCGCGCAGGCGACGGCGCGGCAGATTTCCTCGGCCAGTTCGATGCCGTGCGCGTTGCTGGTGAAGAAAGTCGACCCCTTGGCGACTTGTTCCTGCACCGCCTCGACGACCTCCGGATGGCAATGGCCCAGGATCATGGGCCCGGATCCGATCAGAAAGTCGATGTATTCATTGCCGTCTTCATCCCAGATATGCGCCCCTTGACCTTCACGGATCACGAAATTGGCGTCGAAGTTGCCGAAACCGGCGCCGGGCAGAACGGTGCGGGCGCGATCGACGATGTCTTGTTGGTGGGTCATGATCGGTCTGGTCTCACTCAATGTTGGGGGGTGAAGAACTCTGGAGACAGAGGGTAGGGGCGATCCGCCACTTTTCACAAGGCCCAGCCGGTCGCATTATGGGGGCCACGTGAAGCCTGGTACGGAGGAAGCAAGGTGATCGACCATATCTCCATCGCGGTATCCGACCTGGACCGCAGCACCGATTTCTACCGCGCGGTGCTGGCGCCGCTGGGCTTCGACCTGCTGGTCGAACGGCCCGCGACCATGGGTTTCGGCAAACGCTATTCGGAATTCTGGCTGAACCATCGCCCGGATATGACGCCGGTGGCCGATGGCACGGGCGTGCATATTTGCCTGCGGGCGCGGACCAAGGACGCGGTCGTCGCCTTCCACGAGGCTGCCCTGGCCCACGGCGGCCGGTCCGACGGCGAGCCCTGCACGCGCGACGCCTCCGTCACCCCTTATTTCGCGGCGTTCATCCTCGATCCCGACGGCAACAAGATCGAGGCGGCGACGTTCCCCGGCCCGGAAGAAAGGGGCAAAGCCTGACCCGGCGGGGCCAGGCGTGGCATTACTTGTTGCGGAATGCCGGGGGCCGCTTTTCGACGAAGGCGGCCATGCCTTCCTTCTGATCCTCGGTCGCGAACAGGGAATAGAACGCGCGGCGTTCGAACCGCACACCTTCCTCCAGGCTGGCCTCGAACGCCCGGTTGACGGCTTCCTTGGCCAGCATCACGGAGGGGCGGCCGTATCCGGCGATGGTCCGGGCGGCTTCCAACACTTCGTCCATCAGGCTGTCGTGCGGCACGACACGGGCGACCAAGCCGGCGGCGCGGGCTTCTTCGGCGTCCATCATGCGGCCCGTCAGGATCAGGTCCATGGCCAGCGCCTTGCCGACCGCTTTGGCCAGGCGCTGCGTGCCGCCCCAGCCGGGAATGACGCCCAGCTTGATTTCGGGCTGGCCGAACTTGGCCTTGTCCGAGGCGATGATGATGTCGCACATCATGGCGATCTCGCAGCCGCCGCCCAGGGCGAAGCCGTTGACCGCGGCGATCATCGGCGTGCGCGTGGCGGCGAACCGCTGCCATCCGGCCTGAATATCGGCCGTCTGCATGTCGATATAGGATTTGTCGGCCATCTCGACGATGTCGGCACCCGCCACGAAGGCCTTGTCGCCGGCGCCGGTCAGAACGATGCAGCCGATGTCCGGGTCCTTGTCGAAGGCCTCGGCGGTGGCCAGCAGTTCCGCCATGACGTGGTGATTGACGGCGTTCAGGGCCTTCGGGCGGTTGAAGGTGATGATCCCGACGCCCTGGTCGGTGCTGGTTTCAAGTTCGCTCATGGGGTTCGGCCTTTCGTTTTCCGTCGAGGCGCGGCAGATCCTGCCGCGCCGTATATGGTCTTATAGTTGCAGGTCGTCGTCGCCCAGGGGGGCCAGCAGGCGGTCCACCATGTCCGGGGTTACGTCCTCAAGCCGGTCGGGGGTCCAGGATGGCTTGAAATCCTTTTCGATAATTTGCGCGCGGATGCCTTCAAGAAACTGTGCCTCGGTCATGGACCGCCAGGTGAAGCGGTATTCCAGGGCCAGGGCGTCCTCGAGCTTTTCGAACGTCCGCACGCGGCGCACCATTTCGAAGGTGCAGGCGAGGGCGAGGGGGCAGGCCCGGCGCATCAGGCCCGTGATCTTTTGCGCGAATTCCGACGTGTCGGATTCGACCGACCGAAGGCAATCCAGGGCCGTCGGATGGGAGAAATGCCGTTCCGCGAATTCGATCTGCGCTTCCAACGGCGTTTCGTCCGGCGTCTCGCGGTAATCGTCGATGGCCGCGACCGATCCCGTATTCTCCAGGGTGGCCTTGAGATCATCCAGGCGGTCACCCGGGACCAGGGCATCCGCGAACCCGGCCAGGATCGCATCGGGGCCCGTCATGCGCCAACCGGTCAGCCCCAGGAACTCGCCCAGATGCCCCGGCGCCTTTGCCAACAGCCAGGTGCCGCCGACATCCGGGATCAGCCCAATGCCGCATTCCGGCATGGCGACCATGGACCGTTCCGTCACGATGCGGTGCGAACCATGCCCCGACAGCCCCACGCCGCCGCCCATGACGATGCCGTCCATGATCGCGACATAGGGGATGGGGTGGTTGGAAATCCGGGCGTTCAGGGCGTATTCGTCGGCCCAGAACCGGCGCCCGCTGTCGAAATCTCCGGCGGTCCCGCTGTGATAGAGAGCCGCGATATCGCCGCCGGCGCAGAACGCCTTGGTCCCTTCGGCATCGATCAGGACAAGCCCGACCATCTGGCCGTCCTGCCATTGATCCAGGGCTTCGTCGATGGCGTGGACCATGACGTGGGTGAGGGCGTTCAACGCCTTCGGCCGTGTCAGGGTAATCCGCCCGGCACGCCCGGCGGTTCGGATGGAAACTTCGTCGGTGTTCACGTCAGCGTGCCTCCAGAAGGTGACGCGCGATGATCACCCGCATGATTTCGTTGGTGCCTTCAAGGATTTGATGAACCCGCAGATCGCGGACGATCTTCTCCAGCCCGAAATCGGACAGGTATCCGTATCCGCCGTGAATCTGCAGGGCTTCGTTGGCGACGTTGAAGGCGACGTCGGTCACGAAACGTTTCGCCATGGCGCAGAACTTGGTGGCGTCGGGGGCCCCGGCATCCAACTTGGTCGCCGCCTGATACAGGAAGATCCGCGCCGCCTGCAATTCCGTTTCCATGTCCGCCAGCTTGAACTGGATCGATTGGAACTGGTCGATGGATTTGCCGAAGGCCTTGCGGTCGCCGGCGTAGAGGAGGGCCTTATCCAGCGCCGCCTGGGCGCCGCCCAGGGCGCTGGCGGCGATGTTCAGGCGGCCGCCGTCCAATCCCGCCATGGCGTAGCGAAAACCTTTGCCTTCCTCGCCGATCAGCCGGTCGCCGTCGATCCGGCAGTCGTCGAAGCGCACTTCGGCGGTCGGCTGCGCTTTCCAACCCATCTTGCGCTCGTTGGCGCCGAAAGACAGGCCCGGGGTGCCGTCCTCGACCAGCATGGACGACACGCCCTTGGCGCCGTCTTCACCGGAGCGCGCCATGACGATGTACAGATCCGACGTGCCGCCGCCGGAAATAAAGGACTTCGTGCCGTTCAGGCGCCATCCGTTGCCGTCGCGTTCGGCCCGCGTCTTCAGCGCCGCCGCGTCGGAGCCGACACTGGGCTCGGTCAGGCAGTAGGAGCAGATCAATTCCATGGAACAGAGGCGAGGGACCCAGGTCTGACGTTGGTCTTCCGTGCCGAACTTGTCGATCATCCAGGCGCACATATTGTGGATCGAGATGAACGAGGCAATGGATGGACAGCCCGTCGCCATGGCCTCAAAGATCAGGACTGCGTCGAGACGGCCCAATCCGGAGCCACCGACATCTTCGCGGACGTAAATACCGCCCAGGCCGAGCTCTCCGACGGAACGCACGACGTCTTCCGGGAAGTGGCCCGCGGCGTCCCAATCGACGGCGTTCGGGGCCAACCTATCGGCAGCGAAGGACAGCACCATCTCGCGGATTGCTGATTGTTCTTCGCTCAATTCGAAATTCATTCGGCGATGTTCTCCCGGGTCTTCGTCCGTCTCATCGGTCGCCGCCGAACATAAAGAGGAAGAGGCAGCCTTGGGAAGTCTTCATCTGACGCGCGAGGCAACCAAGTGGGGCACCCGGCCGCCCGCATCCAATTATCGCATAATGTATATTATGGAAAATAATAGATTATAATTCATATTCAGAAGGTTGCGGGACCTGATGAATCTGCCCCCAAATCTAACGAGCGCCGATCGATCAGCTTTCCGGCACGTCCAGAACGATCCCGTCGTAGGCCGCCTCCACCCCTTCGGGCAGATAGGCCATCAGTGTTTCGTAGTCGATCTTGGGACTCATATGGGTGATGACGGTGCGCCTGGGCTTGATCCGCTCCCGTAGTTCCAACGCCGCATCGACGTGCAGATGTGTCGGGTGCGCATGCCAGGCGAAGACGCCGACCACCCAAGTGTCCACCCCTTCCAAGGCTTTGACCGACGCCTCGGGCATGCTCACAAGATCCGTCGTATAGGCGAACGGACCGAAGCGAAGACCGTGGGTCGTCGAAAATCCGTGGTCCTGTTCAAAAGGCAAGATATCCATGCCGCCGGCGGTGAACGGCACACCCGGGCCGAAAAGGTGCGGCACCAGGGTCGGTTTGTAGTAGTGCGTCACGCCCTCACGCAGCGGCGCCACGACATAGGCAAAGCGTTCCTCGATGGCCGTCAGGGTCTCCCGGTCGGCCCAGAGGTCGATGGCGGCGCCCATGCGGCGGTTGATGCTGCGGATATCGTCGATGCCGTGCAGATGATCGGCATGACCGTGGGTCATCACCACCGCGTCCAGGTGTTGGGTTCCGGTCCGCAATAACTGTTCACGCAGGTCCGGCGACGTGTCGACCAGGATCGTCTGGCCGGCCCGTTCGATCAGGATCGACGGCCGCGTGCGGCGGTTTTTCGGGTTGTCCGGATCGCAATCGCCCCAGCCGGCCTCGATCGACGGCACGCCGCTGGAAGCGCCGGACCCAAGGATCGTGACCTTCATCGGGCGATTATTCCGCGCCGCGCACGGCCTCGGCGGCCTTAGCGAACAGGGTGAAGAAGTTGTCGGTCGTCCGGCGGGCCAGCTCGTCCGGTGAAATACCCTTGATTTCCGCCACTTTGGCGGCGGTCAGGGCGGTGAAGGCGGGCTCGTTTCGCTTGCCCCGGTTGGGAATGGGCGCCAGGAAGGGCGAGTCCGTCTCGACCAACAGCCGGTCCAGGGGCACGCCCTTGACCGTTTCGCGCAGATCTTCGGCATTCTTGAACGTGACGATACCGGAAATCGAGATGTAGAGGCCCATTTCCACGGCCTTTTCAGCGACTTCGGGGCCTGCGGAAAAGCAATGGATCAGACCCGGAAACGGCCCGCCGTCGCGATATTCCTCGTCCATCACGCGAAGCGTATCGTCGTCGGCGTCGCGGGTATGGACGATCAGCGGCAGGCCCGTGGTCCGCGCCGCCCGGATATGGGCGCGGAATTGGGTTTCCTGGATGTCGCGCGGGCTGCGTTCGTAATAGAAATCCAGGCCTGTCTCGCCGATCCCGACGACCTTGGGGTGGGCCGCCAATTCGGCCAGTTCCTCGGGTGTCGTGACCTTTTCCGTGCCTGCCTGGTGCGGATGGATGCCGACGGTGCAGAACACGTTGGGAAAGCGTTCGGCGACCGCCCTCACCTGATCGAACTTCGACAGATGGGTCGAGATCGTCACCATATAGGCGACCCCCGCCTCCTCCGCCCGCGCGACCACGTCGTCCAGTTCCTCCTGGAATTCCGGGAAATCCAGGTGGCAGTGGCTGTCGACCAGAAAAGGCTGTGCGGCGCCGTCCATGATTACGCGGCTCCCGCGTCGTCGTCCTGGAACCGGGGGAACAGGCCCTCCGGCTTCGGCAATTCGGTGCCGGGTGCCAGCGCGACATCGGCCGCCAACGCCGTCAGGTCGCGGGCGTCGGCGGGCTGGCTGAGCTGATCCAGCATGCCGGCCGAGGTATCGGGCATGAACGGCTGGGTCAGGATCGCCAGCCGGCGGATGGTTTCCGCCAGAACGTAGAGCACGGTCGCCATGCGATCGGGGTCTTCCTTGCGCAGTTTCCACGGGGCCTGATGATCCACATAGGCATTGGCGGCGCGGATAACCACCCAGATCGCTTCCAGGGCCTCGTGAAACGCCTGACGATCCAACGCATCGCGGACCTGATCGAGCATGGCCGTGGCCGGGCCGAGCAGGGCCTTGTCGTCGTCCGTGAAGTCGCCCGGCTGCGGCACCGTGCCGCCGCAGTTCTTGGCGATCATCGACAGAACGCGCTGCGCCAGGTTGCCGTAATCGTTGGCCAATTCGCCGTTCATGCGGTTGACCATGGCGGTATGGGAGAAATCACCGTCGTTACCGAAAGGCACTTCGCGCAGAAGGAAATAGCGGACCTGGTCGAGACCGTATTTCTCGACCAATTCAAAGGGATCGATGACGTTGCCGAGGGATTTGGAGATCTTCTGCCCCTCGTTGGTCCACCAGCCATGGGCGAACACGCGTTTCGGCGGCTCCAGCCCGGCGGCCATCAGGAAGGCCGGCCAATAGACGGCATGGAACCGCAGGATATCCTTGCCCACCATATGCAGGTCGGCGGGCCAGTATTTGGCATATTCGCCCTGCTCGTCCGGGAAGCCCAGGGCCGAGATGTAGTTGGTCAACGCGTCCAGCCAGACGTAGAAGATATGATCCTCGTCGCCCGGCACCGGCACACCCCAATTGAACGTGGTGCGCGAGATCGACAAGTCCTGCAGGCCGCCCTTGACGAAGCTGGTGACCTCGTTGCGGCGGCTTTGCGGGGCGATGAAGTCCGGATTGGCGTCGTAGAACGCCAGAAGCTTGTCTTCCCAGGCAGAGAGCTTGAAGAAATAGCTCGGTTCTTCGACCCATTCGACCTCGGCGCCGGAGGGGGCGATCCGCGTGCCATCGGGCTGTTTGGTCAGCTCGTCCTCGCCGTAGAAGGCTTCGTCGCGCACGGCGTACCAGCCGCCGTAGTTGTCCAGGTAGATGTCGCCAGCGTTCAGCATGCGCTGCCACATCGCCTGACAGGCCTGGATGTGGCGCGGTTCGGTCGTGCGGATGAAGTCGTCGTTGCTGAATTTCATGAACTCCGCGAGGCTGCGGAAATTCTGCGACACCTTGTCGGCGAAGGACTGCGGGTCGACCCCGGCCTTTTCCGCCGATTTTTCCACCTTCTGGCCGTGTTCGTCCGTGCCGGTCAGGAACTTCACATCGTAGCCGTCCAGCCGCTTGAACCGCGCCAGCACGTCGCAGGCCAGCGTCGTATAGGCATGGCCGATATGGGGCGCATCGTTCACGTAATAGATGGGCGTGGTCAGGTAATAGGGCGTGGCCGGCATGTCGTGGTTCACCAATGGCGCGATTGTTCAGAAATGGGCGGGTCGATCGGCGCGATCCTAGCGCCGGACCGCCGCCTCAGCCGTGATAAAGGCGTTCAGAACCGCCTGCTTGCGGTCCAGGTTGACCGCCGTCGTGGATTTAAGCAGGCGCGACACCTTTTCCCATACCTCCAGCCAACGATCAAGACCGGCCATGGCGTTCAGGCGCTGCACCAATCCCGCGTCCAGCAAGCTCGGTAGCGGCCCGCCGCCGCCCGCGACGATCAAG
>NZRL01000002.1 GCA_002696205.1 Rhodospirillaceae bacterium
ACTTCACGTTCGCCAGGAACTTCTTGGCGCCGGCTTCCTTATGCAGGCCAAGGAAGGTCTCGCGGATGTTCTTCTTGATGTCCTCGCAAAGCGGCTTGCGATAGACGAACGGGTCTTGCGGGATCGGCTTGGATTCCCAAAGGATGTTCACGTCCTCCAGCTTGATCTCGCCCTTGTTGACCACGTTGTCGAAGCGGTGGGTCGCGACGAAGGCGGCGTCGACCTTGCCCTTGCCGACGGCGACGGCGGAGAGTTCATGGCTGCCGGTATAGGCGACCTTGCCGAAGAACTTGTCGATATCCATGCCGACGACCTTGGAGAACACGACGCGCGGCATCAGGTTGCCCGAGGTGCTGCCCGGATCGGTCAGGCCGACGGTGGCGCCCTTCAGGCTGTCGATGGTCGTGAACTTGGTGCCCTTCTTGGAGATCAGGGCCGCCTTGTAGCCGGGTCCTTCTTCCTGCATATGCCCCTTCTTCTTGGCATAGGTGGCGAAGACCTCGACGTTCGGGTCCTTGCTGTTGGCGATCACGTAGGTGTAGGGGCCCAGCACGGCGACATCGACGAACTTGCTGAGCAAGCCTTCGACCACCGAGGCATAGGACGTCGGCATGAAGAACTGGATCTTCTTGCCGGTCATCTTGGCGAGCCGATCGGTCACCGGCTTGTAAAGCTGGAGTTCCGCGACCGTTTCCTCGGTCGGAATGATGGCGAAGGTCAGTTCATCCGGATTTTCGCATTCCGCCGCCTTGGCCTGGGATAGACCCGAAACCGTGACGGCCGCGCTCAGGGCCAGGGCCGAGAGCAGGCTTCCGGCGCGCCGCGCGAGCGGCCCCCGGACCTGTTGGTCGATGTGCATTGGATGTCTCCTTTTGACGTGTTGCACTCCCGTGTCCGGCGTGCCGCGACGATCGCGCCGCGCCGGACGTCCCCGCATGGAAAGCGGTGTGTTGTTTTTTTCTGGGGTCGGGCGCCGGGATGAAACGGCTGCTCTGCGAACGTGCGCATCATATCCCGTTTCTGCATGTCGGCCCCCTTGCCTGGATTGCCGATCTTTTGGCGATCGGTCCATGGCATGATCGGGAAAGCAAACCTATTGGGCAAATTCAAATATCGTATATAATCCATTTAGAAAAACGATGATATTTACACAGCTCAGATCCTTCCACGCCGTCGCCACGGAGAACGGCTTCACCGCCGCCTCGAAGGTGCTGCACGTGGGCCAGCCGACGCTGACCAGTCAGGTCCGCGCCCTGGAAGACATGTTCAAGGTGGAGCTGTTTCACCGCCGCGGCCGGGAAATCGAATTGACCGAGGCCGGCGAGGCGCTCCTTGCCGTGACCCGCCGGATCATGGATTTGGAAGGACAGGCGCAGGACCTGTTGAACGCCTTCGGCGGCTTCCATACCGGCACGCTTCACGTCGGCGCCGTCGGCCCTTATCACGCGACGGAGATGCTTAGCGCCTTCAACGAGGCCTATCCGGGAATCAGGCTGGCGGTCACGGTGGGGAACTCCAGCGAGATGGTCGGCCGCCTTCTGGATTACTCGGCCGATGTCGCCGTTCTGGCGCATGTGGAAGACGATCCGCGAATTTTCGCCATGCCCTACAGCCGCCACGACGTCGTCGTCTTCGCCCACAAATCCCACCCCCTGGCGAAGCGCAAAAGCATCCGCATCGAGGAACTGGACGGGGAGCGCATGGTCCTGCGCGAAAGCGGTTCGACGACCCGCCGCGCGCTGGAGGCGGCGCTCGACAAACACGGCGTCACCGTCGATCCGGTCATGGAAATCGGCAGCCGCGAAGCGGTCTGGCTGGCCGTCGCCCGGGGCATCGGGGTTGGCGTCGTCTCCGACATCGAATTCATCCCGCGCCCGGATCTGCGCACGATCGCCATCGAAAACGCCGACATCCATACGACGGCGCATGTGAACTGCCTGATGGAACGGCGGGAATCGCGGATGATCAGCGCCTTCTTCGAGGTCGCCGCCGAGACCCGCAAACTGCGCCAGACGGAACCGGCCTGACCCGCTTGACCAGGTTGGCCTAGGCCTTCCAGATGCGATGCAGGGTAACGTGCTCGCCCAGGCCGTCGGGAATCGCCTCGATCCCCAGGCCGGGGCCGTCCGGCAGGTGGAATTGACCGTCGGCAATGCGCTCGCCGGTCACGCCTTCGCGCAGCGGATTGGGGTTATTGTCGACCTCCAACAGACCGGGACCGCCGACGGCGGCCAACAGGTTGGCGGAGGCCAGCAGCCCGACCCCACCCCCCAGGTAGTGCGGGCGGTAGGTCACGCCGCCCGCCAGGATCGCCCGCGCCACGGGCAGGCACCCCGTAACGCCGCCCCATTTCGCCATGTCCGGCTGCATGTAGGAAAGCGACTTGGCGGCGATGGCCGCGTCGAAATCGAGCGCACCGGTGAAATTCTCGCCCGCCGCCAAGGGGACCCCGCCGTCTTTCGCCAGACGCGCCCAATCGGCCGCCGGGGCGTCGGCCCGCAGGGGCTCTTCCAACCAGCCCAGGCCATACGCCTGCGCGCCTTTCGCGAAGGTCAGGGCGTCGTCCAGGCCCCAGGCCTGATTGGCGTCGGTGAACAGGCGTTCCTCCGCGCCCAGGCTTTTACGCAGACCGGCGATCCCCGCCAGGTCCGCCGCCATGTCGAAGCCGACCTTGACCTTGAAGTTGCGGAACCCGGCGGCGCGGGCTTCCGGCACCGCTTCGTGGGCGATGGCGATATGGATGCCGCTGGAATAGGCGGGCACGGCATCCACGGCCCCCTCAGCGATGAAATGGCGCAGCGGCTTGCCCGCCTGGCGCGCCGCCAGATCCCAAAGGGCGATGTCGATCCCGGCGATGGCCTGGGAATAGGGCCCGGGTTCGCCCGTCTGTAGGACGCGGACGCGGGTCTTGTCCCACAGATGACCGAAGGCGTCCGCCGGGGCGTCGAACGCGCGGCCCGTCAGCATCGGCGCCAGTTCATCGATCGCCATGACGACCCGGTGTTCCGCCCCGCAGGCCGGGAAGTTGCACCAGATTTCGCCGTAACCGAAGCTGCCGTCCTCGGCCTCGGCCCGGACGAAGACCGCCGGGCGGTCACGCATGATGCCGAACGAGGTTTCGACGGGCCGTTCGATGGCGACGCGCAGGGACCAGGCGTCGAGACGGCGCAGGCGGAGGCCGCCGCCCGGGAATGCGGGCATGGACCCGGTGTCAGGTTCCGTCACGGCGGACCTCCTCCAGTTTCTTCGGTGATCAGAGACGGTCGGTCGGTCAGACCGCCGCCGCCATCAGGTCGGCGACGCCTTCGGCATCGTCCAGGCCGAGCACCAGTTCCTCGATCCGCTTGGCCTTTTCGGCGCCCACCACCGGTTCGGCCAGGCGGTCGAACTTGGTGGTCAGACGTTTTTCCTGGGCTTCCAGGTCGTCCGCCGGGATGCCGACGTCGAAGAACTGCACCAGCGAGGTGCCGTCCTTAAGGTCGACGACGATCTCGGCCGCGTGGCGGCTGGAATGGACCTTGTCTTCGACCTCGACCATGCGGCGCATCTCCATCAGGTCGGGGCGGTTGGCCGTTTCGGCGGTGTAGATGCCGTCGTCGCCGGTATCGATGCCGTTCAGCGCCATGGCGATGCAATGGCGGATCGAGAACTTGATCTGCAGGCCGGTTTCCGGTTCCGGAATGTCGCAGACCTTACGGTGACCGGCGTCGACGAGGGTGCGCACCCGCGCGACGTCCCCGGCGGAGAAGCCGTGCTGCGATTGCAGGACGCGGACCGCCTCGATCGACGAGTGGGTCAGGTAACAGGCGGCATGATACTTGAACAGGTTCTGTTCCACCGCATAGGGCGCATTGCCGCCGGGCCGGAATTCCAGCGGCGTGAAATCCATCGACTGGGTCGCGGCGAAGCCCTGCGGGCATTCGATGGAATCCGGGCGGCTGGTGAAACCGCGGGCGGCCAGGCGCGCGGCCAGCATGCCGTTCATGGCAGCCTTGCCGGCGTGCAGCGGCTTGCACATCGTCCCGAACATGGACTTGAGGCCCGCCGCCTGGGTCGCGGCGATGCCCAGCGCCATGGCGGTCTGGTCGGCGTTCAGGCCCAGCAGACGGGCGCAACCGGCGGCGGCACCGAAGGTGCCGACGGTCGCCGTGGCGTGCCAGCCGTGGTCGTAGTGGCTCATGCCCATGGACTCGCCGATCTGGCATTCGGCTTCGTAGCCGACGATGAAGGCGTCGACGACGTCACGGCCCGACAGGCCCTTCTGTTCGGCCAAGGCCAGGACGGCGGGCACCACGGGCACGGTCGGATGGCCGTGCAGACGCTTGTTGACGTCGTCGTAATCCAGCGTGTGCGAGGCGGAACCGTTGACCAGGGCAGCGAAGGCCGGGGTCAGTTTCTCGCTGCGCCCAACCAGGCGCGCGGCCCCTTCTTCACCGCCGTCCGTGGCGTCGGCGACCAGGATATCGACCAGTTCGTCCTGCGCGCCCGCCAGGGTCACACCGAACCAATCGAGGATCGCGTGCTTGGCCCAGCGGCGCGGGCGGTCGGTGAAATCGGCGCTGGACGCACCGGCGATCCATTCGGCCAGGTCGCGGGTCGGGGTTTCGGTTTGGCCGCGCTCGGCGGTTTGATGAGTATCGGGCATGGTGTCCTCCTGCGGATGGTAACTTTTGTCGTTGTTGTTTTTGGGTTGGGGCAATCGTCGGCCGTTACATGGCCTCCGTCAATGAATCGGATATGCGCCGCG
The DNA here is from genome assembly GCA_002696205.1 of Rhodospirillaceae bacterium. Lineage (GTDB taxonomy): Bacteria > Pseudomonadota > Alphaproteobacteria > Rhodospirillales > Casp-alpha2 > UBA1479. The sequence goes on from NZRL01000002.1 coordinate 4,748, forward strand.
CCGTATCGACGGCCAGCGGCACCAGCTTTTCGTGGACGCTTTCCAAATTCCAATGGGGTGCGTAGCCCGGGATGTGAACCGCCGCGACGGCCTGTCCGTCCAGGCGCAGCACCGGCGCCGCCGTCGAGACGTTATGGGCCTGAGACTGGCGGTCGGATACGTGATAGCCGAGGCGCCGGGCCTCGGCCATTTGCGCCTTCAGGGCGGGAATCTCGGTGACGGTCTGCTCGGTGATCTTGCGCAGGTCCGAGGCCGCGAGCACGGCGTCGGCTTCGTCCTCGGGCATATTGGCGAGGATCACCGTGCCGGGCGCCGTGCAGAACGCCGGAACCCGGCGGCCCGCCAACATGGTGCCGTAGCTCGCCTTGGCCTGCGGGATGCGGACCGTATAGATCGCATCCGTGCCGGCGAGTTCGCATAGATTGACCGTGGTGTCGTAAACCTTCGACGCCTCGATCAGGATCGGCATGGCGATCTGCGCCAGGCGGTGCGAAACCATATAGGTGTAATAGAAATCGATCAGCGCGATGCCCGGACGGTACCGGCGCGTCTGCGGGTCTTTCTCAAGATAGCCGAGCGTCACCAGGGTTTCCGAGAACCGCTGCGCCGCGCTTTTATCCAATCCCGACAGTTTGCAGATTTCCGTCAGGCCCAGGTCGCGTTGACGCAAATCGGTCTGGCCCCGGCGAAACGCCTTGAGCACCTGAAAGCATTTCCCCACCGAAGCGACGAACGGCTTGCCGCGCCGGTCTTCGGCGACATCGGGGCCGATATCGGAAAGGGTATCGTCGTCGGTCAAATCGAGCATGGGCGGCGCTTGACAGTCTCGTTTCGTTGAGATGTAATTCTACAATCAGAAACTTTGTATCACAATGCGATACTTTGTTCAACGATGATACGGCGCTAACGACATGCAAATGACACAGCGCAATCGACGCCGGTCCGAAATGTTGTAGAACCGAGGACCGCAACAACAAACGTAGGATGCCCCGGCGGAAGGGTCCGCCGGTCAAAGCATCCCAGGAGGACATCTTGGAAGAATCCAACGCCGCAGCCTGGCAAAGCCTGGCCGGTATTCGCGTGGTCGAATTGGGGTCGAGCGTCGCCGCCCCGTATTCAACTTGGATCATGGGCGCCATGGGCGCCGAGGTTGTGAAGGTCGAGCGCCCCGGTCCCGGGGACGATTGCCGCTACTGGGGAAAGATGTTCCCCGACGGGATCGGCTCCTACTTCCACGCGCTGAACCGCGATAAGCAATCGGTCACCGTCGACATGAGCGACGAAGCCGAACGGGAATGGCTGCGCAATTATCTGATGACCGAAGCCGATGTCGTTATTCAGAACATGCGCCCGGGCCTGGTCAAGAAATACGGCCTGGACGCGGAGACGATCCGCGCCGCCAATCCGAAACTCATCTATTGCAACCTGGGGGCCTTCGGCAACGTCGGGCCGCTTCAGGACAAGCCGGGCTACGATCCGCTGATGCAGGCCTACGGCGGCCTGATGACCATCACCGGCGAGCCGGGCCGCCCGCCGATCCGCGTCGGAACCTCCATCATCGATATGGGCACCGGCATGTGGTGCGTGATCGGCATCCTGGGCGCGCTGAAGCGCCGGGCCGACACGGGCGAAGGCTGCACGGTCGATGCCTCGTTGTATGAAACGGCCGTGGCCTGGATGAACAACGCGGTCGCCTCGGCCGCCGTCGACCCGGCCAACCCGCAGCGCGAAGGTTCGGGAGCCCGCGGCATGGCGCCCTATCAGGCCTACGAATGTTCCGACGGCTATCTGATCATCGCGGCCCCCAACGACCGGCTGTTCGAGCGCCTGTCGCAAGTTCTCGGCCATCCGGAATGGCCGGAAGACCCCCGCTTCGGCAGCAATCAGGACCGCTACACCAACCTGGCCGAACTGAACGAGTTGATCGAGCCGGAAGTCAAGAAACGGACCCGCGCCGAATGGCAGCAGGCCCTGGACGACGTCGGCATTCCGTCGGCGCCGGTGCAGCAGACGCTGGAAATGATGGCGGACCCGCAGACCCAGGCACTGGGCATCCTGCAGCGCTCGCTCGACGGGGGTGAGCCCATGGTCGGCCTGCCGCTGTCGTTCGACGGCACACGCCCGCCGCCCCGCAAATCCGCGCCGCAGGTGGGCCAGCACAACGAAACGGTCAAGGGTTCCGCCCCGGCCGCAAAAAAAGAAGGGACGAACAACTGATGCGTATGGATTACGAAACCTATTCCCTGGAACGGGTCGGCGACGGCGGGCATGTCCTGGTCGTCATGATGGACCGCCCCGAGGTCCGCAACGCCAAGAACACCAAGATGGGCCCTCGGAGTGTCTAAATGGGTTCTCAGATGCGCCATGGCAGCCCAACTTGCTGCTCTAAGTCTTCCTGACAACAAATTTTGGTGCCCCTGCGAGCCTCTGGGGCCATTGTTGGAAGGCCCACAATCC
>NZRL01000003.1 GCA_002696205.1 Rhodospirillaceae bacterium
CCAGACGTTCCTGCAGCTTTTCACGGTCGTAGTCCGAGGAGGTTTCCTCGATCTGCGCGCGGATCTGGCTGCAGCGGGCTTCGATGTCTTTCTTCTTGCCGGCACCGTCGACGACCGTGGTGTCGTCCTTGGTGATGACGACCTTCTTGGCCGTGCCCAGCATTTCCAGACCGACGTTTTCCAGCTTGATGCCGATGTCTTCGGAAATCACCTGGCCGTTGGTCAGAATGGCGATGTCTTCCAGCATGGCTTTCCGACGGTCGCCGAAGCCCGGGGCCTTGACGGCGGCAACCTTGAGGCCGCCACGCAGCTTGTTGACCACCAGGGTGGCCAGGGCTTCGCCTTCGATGTCTTCCGCGATGATGATCAGCGGACGGGACGCCTGCACGACCGATTCAAGAACCGGCAGCAGCGGCTGCAGGGTGGAGAGCTTCTTCTCGTGGATGAGAATGAAGGGGTTCTCCATGTCGCAGGTCATCTTGTCGGCGTTGGTGATGAAGTACGGCGAGGTGTAACCCCGGTCGAACTGCATGCCTTCGACGACCGTGACGTCCGTGTCCAGGCCCTTGGCTTCTTCGACTTCGATGACGCCTTCGTTGCCGACTTTCTGCATCGCTTCCGCGATCATCTTGCCGATGGAGGCGTCGCCGTTGGCGGAAATGGTGCCGACCTGGGCGATTTCGTCGGAGGTCTTGACCTTCTTGGAGGCCGATTTGACGTCGGACACGACGGCTTCGACGGCCATGTCGACGCCGCGCTTCAGATCCATCGGGTTCATGCCGGCGGCAACGGCCTTGGTGCCTTCGCGAACGATGGCCTGGGCCAGAACCGTGGCGGTGGTGGTGCCGTCACCGGCTTCGTCGTTGGTCTTGGAAGCGACTTCCTTGACCATCTGGGCGCCCATGTTTTCGAACTTGTCGGTCAGTTCGATTTCCTTGGCGACGGTAACGCCGTCCTTGGTGATACGCGGCGCGCCGAAGGCCTTGTCGATGACGACGTTGCGGCCCTTCGGGCCCAGCGTCACCTTCACGGCGTCGGCGAGAATGTCGACACCCTTGAGCATACGGTCGCGGGCGTCGGTCGAAAATTTAACTTCCTTAGCAGCCATCTTCTCTATCCTCTTGGTTTCTCTTGCGGTCTCTCGTCAGGCTTCGAACCGGCGTTAGCCGATGATGCCCAGGAGATCCGATTCCTTCATGATGATCAGTTCGTCACCTTCGATGGTGACTTCCGTGCCCGACCACTTGCCGAACAGAACCGAGTCACCCTTCTTAACGTCGAGCGGCGTGATGGAGCCGTCTTCGTTGCGGGTGCCGGAACCGACGGCAACGATCTTGCCTTCCATGGGCTTTTCCTTGGCGGTGTCGGGAATGATGATGCCGCCCTTGGTCTTTTCGTCCTGCTCGATGCGCTTGACCAGAACCCGGTCATGCAGAGGCCTGAACTTCATTGTCTGCTCTCCGTCAAATAATGGATAAGTAAGGGTTTTTTCGCGTTTGTTAGCACTCGACCCCGGTGAGTGCCAGCGATGTAGTCCGCCCGCGTCCGGCTGTCAAGGGAATCCCTGAATTTTCATGGAACGGTCATCGCGCGGAACGGCCGGCGCCCGGATCAAGCCCCGCGCGTGAAGATCACGTTGACGTCGGTGTTTTCCCGCTGAACCCCGCGCCTGGCCTCGGAAAACCCGGCGTCGGCCAGCAGCCCCGGAATTTCCGCATCGTCCGGCGCGATCTCGATCAGCACGGATTTGACCTGCCCGCTTTTCAACAACCCCATGGCGCCTTTCAGAATTTGCGGCTCGATGCTGTCGACGTCGATCTTGATATGGTTTGGGGCCGGAAACCCATAGGTCTCGACCAGGGCGTCGGCCCGCAGCGCGAAGGCGTCGACGGCGATCTCGGCCTTGGCGAAGCCCAGACGCGACAGGCCGCTGTCGTAAAGCGACGAGCCCGAGGTCCCGGCTTCGAACGACGGCATGTAGAACCGGCCGCGCCCGTCCCGGTCGCTGAGCCCCAGGCAATGGGCATGGACGGCCTCGCCGACGCCGTTCTCCGCGACGTTGCGGGCAAGGCAGTAGAACGAAAAGGGATTGGGTTCGAACGCGACCGTCGGAATGCCGCGCATCCCGGCATAGACCGTATAGGGCCCGACGCTGGCACCGATATCCCAGAAGACCTCGTCCTTGGCGAACCCGTCGATCCATTCCAGGGTCTCCGGCTCGCGGGTGAAGGCGTTGCGCGCGAAGTAAAGCGCGTCCTTGCCGGGGGTATAAAGGGTCATCGTGCCCATCGGCGTATCCAGCGGCACGCGCGGCGTCACCGCGTCACCCAGGCGCGCCAATGTGGCCAATCGCGGCCAACGTGCCATGGGCGCCGCCAGGCCGCGGACCAACCCCGCCAGGATCGCCGAATAGGTCTTGCTCATGATGTCCCCGTTTCTTTTGGGCCGCCGAGGGCCGCAGCGTAGATATTTTCCAACGCCCCGACCACGGCCTTTTCGCCGTAACGGGCCAGGCAGCCGCGGCGCAGTTCCCGGGCGTCGAATTCCCCGGCCGCCGCCCGCGCCCGAATTTCGGCAAGAGCCCGCATCAGGGCCGCATCGTCGCCGGGCGGAATAAGAATGCCGCTTTCCGGCGTCAGGATGCCTTCGGGCCCGCCGGAGATCGTCGCGATCACGGGCGTGCCCTGCGACAGCGCCTCGATGACGACGACGCCAAAGGTTTCCACGTAACTCGCCAGCACCACCGCCCCGGCGGACGCCATGCGGCCACGCACGTCCTCCGGCGGGCAAACGCCCAAAACCTTGACCCGGTCGGCGACGCCCATCTCGCGCGCCAATCTCTCCAACCCGGCGGCTTCGCCGGACCCGATGAAATGCAGTTCCTCATCGCCCTCGGGGAAGGCTTGCGCGAAGGCCCGGATCAACCCCTCCTGGTTCTTCTCGGCGGAGATGCGGGCGACGCAGAGAAAAACGAAGGGCCCCGGTGCCTCGGTGGGCGGCGGAGGGTTCTCCTCGAACGCCGGCGTCAAGATATTGGGCACAACCGCGAGCGGCTGCGCTGCGCCGCCATATTGGTCGATCAGAATATCGTGCAGTTGGGGGCTGACCGCGAGGCGCGCGCGGGCCCCCGTCAGCGCCCGGCGGATCAGCCGTTTCTGCCACCAACGGTGCTTGCCCTGGGCATAATCGGTCGAATGCTCCGTCAAGACAGCGGGCACACCGGTGCGCCGGGACAAATCCGCCGCCAGGACGCCACCATAAAGCGCCGCATGACCGTGCAACACATCGGGCCGTCCTTCCGCCGCCGCATAGGCATCGTAAAGACGTCGCCCGGCCGCACAGAACGCCCAGGAATCCCGGTAGGGCATGCGCGGCAGACGATGCAGGGAATTGAGCCGCCAAACTCGGACGGGCCCTTCATCTTCCGCCGCGATCACGTTCATGTCCGGCAGCGGTCCGGCACGGTAATCGCGCACGCCCCAGACCTTGGGCGCCAGGATGCCGACCTTATGACCGGCGGCGGCAAGGGCCTGAGCCTGATCGCGGAAGAACGATCCGCCGCCCGGCGAACGCAAATGGGAATACCACGAAGGGATGATCAGAACATGCATGGCGTCTCCCCGCCGCCGCTCCGGGCCGGTCGGTTCAGCAGCCGGTCACTCCGCGGCCGACGGATCGGCCTCGCCGATTTCAGCTTCCAGTTCTTCGTCCAGCACCTTGCCGCGACGGTGACGGCGATAAAGGTAGACGCCCAAGATACCGGACAGAACGAACAACCCGGCGGCGAGCGCGATATTGGCCATGGGATCGACCTTCATGCCGGTGCCGATCAACGCGAAGATCAAGGTCTGCGGCAGATACCCGATGGCCGAAGCGGCGAAGTAGGGAACCCCGGGCACGGCCGAAACCCCCGCCGCCAGATTGGTCAGCATATTGGAGCCAACCGGCAGGAAGCGGATCAGCAAGGTCATGGAAAACGGGTTTTCGGCAAGAAAGGCGTCGATCCGCTTGACCTTGCCGGGGAATCGACCGGCGATCAGATCGCGGCCCAGAAAACGCGCGTAATAGAACGACGTGATGCAACCCGCAACCGTACCAAGAATAGCCAGCGCCGTGCCCTCGACGATGCCGAAGGCGTAACCACCGAGAAAGGCGATCAACTGGCGCGGCAGGCCGATGCCGGTAATCAGGCCGCCGACCGCCACGAAGACGAGAATGCCGGAAATGCCCTGGCCCCGCACGTAGGTGTCGATCCAGGTTTCATCGAGATGGGCGTCCAGGCCGGTCAGGCGGACCAGGACAACGACCCCGATCAGCGACAGCAGCAACGTGCCGCCACGCAATATCAGCTTGGCGTTCATTTTATCTGGGCGCCCGGCGTCTCTTCGACGACCTCGGGCTTGGAGCCACGGCTTTGCAACCACATCACCCCGAACAGATCGACGATGCCGACCCAAAGCCGGTTCCACACGCCGTATTTCGATGTGCCGCGCTCCCGCGGCCGGTGGTTGACCGGCACCGACATGACCCGCCCGCCGAGGCGGATCATCAGCGCCGGCATGAAACGGTGCATGTGATCGAAGCGGGGAAAATCCAGGAAGGCCTGGCGCGGAAAGACCTTGAGCCCGCAGCCCGTGTCCGGCGTGTCGTCCTTCAGCATGCCCGACCGGATGCCGTTGGCGATGCGCGACGACAAACGGCGGATCGCCGTGTCCCGCCGCTTGGCCCGCAGGCCGGCGATCATCAGCCGCTCGCCGCCGCCTTCGGCGTTGTATTTCTCGACCAGGGCCGGAATGTCGGCGGGATCGTTCTGGCCGTCACCGTCGAGCGTCGCGATGAGAGGGGCGTTGGCGTTCCGCACCCCCGTATGGATCGCCGCCGACTGGCCGCAGCAATTGACGTGGCGCAGGACGCGAAGCTCCGGCGTCTCCTTGGCGATCTCGACCAGCTTGGCCAGGGTTTCGTCGGTCGAGCCGTCGTCGACATAGACGATCTCGAAGGCCGGACCGCCCGTCAGGGCCGCCCGGATCTCACCGATCAGGGGCGCGAGATTCTCGGTCTCGTTGTGCACGGGGACAACGACGGCCAGGGCCGGTGAGGCATGTTCTGCAGAGGTGGCGTTCATAGGGAAACTTTGCGCTTTTTTTCGCGTTTTTCCGTCGTCGGCTTGCCCGCCGACCGCCTTGACCGGATCGGATGTCGCGGACGGACGGCAGAGCGCGCCCGCTTATCGCACCCGCACCCGGAAAGGTCAAATGTCTTGCATTCCGGCGGGCGACCCCCAAGGCTTGGGGGGCGAACAGAAACTCATATAAGACGACGGAGATTTACATGACCAGCGACGACGGCGACGTCCTTCCGATCCTTCATCGGGCGACCGTGCAGGAGGACTGGATCGACTACAACGGCCACATGAACCTGGCGTATTACGTGCTGGTTTTCGACCACACGACGGACGCCTTGCAGGATGTGGTCGGCCTGGACGCCGCCTACCGTGAGGCCACGGGATGTTCGATTTTCGTCGTCGAGGCCCATGTCACCTACGACAACGAAGTCGGGTTGGGCGAAGAAATGCGGGTCCGGACACGGGTCATGGACGTGGATGAAAAGCGCCTGCACATCTTTCATGAAATGTATGCGGGCGACGATGACCGGCCGGCCGCGACCAACGAGTTGATGATCCTTCACGTCGACCTGAACACGCGCCGGACCTCGCCCTTTCCCGATGCCGTGCGGGCCGAATTGGAGCGCTTGAAAGACCTCCATTCCAGCCTGCCGCGCCCGCCGCAGGCAGGCCGCCACATCGAAATAAAGAAAAAGCTGTAAACCCCCGCATCGGGTTATGTTAGAAACTGAACTCTTCAATCCTTCGGCGCCGAATGACCGGAGGGAGAAAAGAAGGTGAGAACGGCGTCCTAATAACCGGTTAGGAAGGCATGCCCGTTGTCCGACGCACAAAAGTCCCGGAGCAACCCGAACGAATACGCCAAAGCGGCGCTCCAGATGATGGAGAAAAAGGGGATTCCGCCCAAACCGAACAATTTCGCGGTTTGGTATCGGTATTTCTCGGGCGCTTACCCTGAGCTTTCGCGCACCCTGGATGTGATCCTGGAGGCCGGCCTGCCGTTCACGGAAGAACGCAACGCCGAAATCTACGACCGCTTTTTGGGCGTGACGCTCGACGAGGATTTCCTCAACGACGCGACGCTTCGGGTCGAGACCGAACTCAAGAAATTGATGACCTATCTGGAAGAGGCCGGCGACGACGCCCAGGCCTACGGTGACACCTTGTCCGTGGTCTCGGGCGAATTGGCCTCGGGGGACGGCCGCCAGGATATCCGCGCCGTTCTGGAACAGGTGATTGCCGCGCCCCGCCATATGGAGGACCGCAATCAGGTTCTGGAAGCGCGCCTGAAGGAATCGGCGCACGAGATCGAAAGCCTGAAGGAAGACGTCGAATCCCTGCGTCACGAGGCGATGACCGACGCCCTGACCGGCGTCGCCAACCGCAAGCTGTTCGACGAGGAAATCCGTATCGGCGCCGCCGAGGCGCTCGACCGGAAGATGCCGTTGACCTTGTTGATGATCGACATCGACCACTTCAAATCCTTCAACGACACCCATGGCCACCAGGTCGGCGACCAGGTGCTGCGCTTCGTGGCGCGCATCCTGAAAAGCTGTGTGCGCGGCGAGGACCTGACCGCGCGTTACGGCGGCGAAGAGTTTTCCATCGTGCTGCGCGACACCAACCTGGTGAACGGCGCCAAGGTCGGCGAACATGTCCGCAACCAGGTTTCGAAGAAAGCCGTCGTCAACCGCGCCACGGGCAAAAGCCTGGGCACCATCACGATTTCCGTCGGCGCCGCCGAATTCATTCCCGGTGAAAGCGTCGAGAACCTGATCGAACGGGCGGACGAAGCGCTCTACGCGGCCAAGAATAAGGGGCGCAACAGGGTCGAGATGGGCGTCGCCGAGGCGGATGCTCAACCGGAAGCCCAGCAGGCGCATACCTGAGAAAACCGCGGGAACCCGCCCGCTTTCGGCGACTGTCGTAAAACCGTTTCTTGACTTTTCCCGCCCGGACGGCCATCAGGCCCGGGAAATCCGCGCGCGAATTGGCGTAATCGCCGCCCGGCGCCGGGGTTTTGCAGTTCGGGCAAACAATTGGGGCGCCAGGGAATGGTCCCGTTGACCGATCGTATTCTCGACCACTTTCCCGATCCAACGATCCTGTTGGACGGACGGCGCGCCGTGGTTTACGCCAACGGCGCGGCGCGCGACCTGTTGGATATCTCCGGCGTCGGCCAGGACCTGGCCATGTCGCTGCGCCATCCCCGTGTGCTGGACGCGGTCGACGAAGTCCTCGGGCGGAATGAAAACCGCACGGTCGAAGTAACCTTGCCCGGCAACACGACCCGCAATTTCGAAATGCACGTCTCCGGCGTGCCGCCGGCCCCGGACACCAAAAGCATCGGCGCCGTTTTGGTTCTGCGTGACCAGACCACGGCGCGCCGCGCAGAACAGATGCGCGCCGACTTCGTGGCCAACGCGTCGCACGAACTGCGCTCGCCGCTGGCGGCGCTGCTCGGGTTCATCGAAACCTTGGAAGGCCCCGCCGGCGGCGACGAGGATACCCGTGTGCGGTTCCTGGGCATCATGCTCCGCGAGGCCAAGCGCATGGCCGGCCTGATCGACGACCTGCTGACCCTGTCCCGGGTCGAGATCAATGAACACGTCCGGCCGACCGCGCCCGTCGATATCGCGGGCGTCCTGTTGAACGTGACCGAAGCGTTGAGCGTGCAGGCCAAGGCCAGCAACATGCCGATCCGGGTCAACTACGGCACCGGCCTGCCGACGGTCCACGGCGAGGCCGATCAGCTGTTCCAAGTGTTCCGCAACCTGATAGAGAACGCCATTCGCTACGGCGGAAAGGGCGAGGCCATCGACATCCGGGTCGAACCCGCCGACCGCATTCCCGGGACCGGCCGGTCGGGCATCGCGGTCAAGGTCACGGACCACGGCGACGGCATCCCCGCCGACGCCATCCCGCGCCTGACGGAGCGATTCTACCGGGTCGACAAGGCCCGGTCGAAAAGCGTCGGCGGCACGGGCCTGGGCCTGGCCATCGTCAAACACATCATCAACCGCCATCGCGGTCACTTGGGCGTAGAAAGCCAGATCGGCAAGGGATCCACCTTCACGGTCTACCTGCCCGCCGAAGCCCCGCGCCAGGGCATGCTGCCAAGCGGCGAGCCGGTCGCCCTGCCGTCTTCCGGCAAGCCCTGAACCCCCGTCGGCATCCGCACGGAACGGACCCGCGGGCATCCTCCCGCCCTCCTTATCCCGTCCGGCATCCCGGCATTGATACCGGACGTCATAAAATTGTAACAAACTGATTGCCTTCGGGGGTGCCGAGCGCGTATCCCCTGGGGAGCCCGAGCGCCTGCCGCGAAAGCGGCGCGCCCGGGCCTGTATTATCCGGCCCGCCGCCCGCCACCCGCAACGCCGACAGAGCCGAAGAGCCTCCATGTACAAAGAGACCCTGAACAAGGACCTGACCAAACTGGCCGCGGTCGAACACGCGACCCAGTCCCTGGGCCGTGAATTTTCGCGCATCGGCTGGGCGCTGCTGTTCCTGGCCATCACGTCGAACGTGGCGATGATCGCGACCGTCGGCATGGACCATCAGATGTTCATCGTCGCCGCCGGGGTGATCGGCGGCTACATGGCGCTGAACATCGGGGCCAACGACGTCGCCAACAACGTCGGACCGGCGGTCGGGTCGCGTGCGCTTTCGATGACCGGCGCGTTGGTGATCGCCGCCGTCTTCGAATCCTTGGGCGCCGTTGTCGCCGGCGGCGACGTGGTCAAGACGATTTCCAAAGGCATCGTCGATCCGCATCAGATCGGTGATCCGGACATTTTCATCTGGGCCATGATGTCGGCCCTGTTGGCCGCGGCGCTCTGGGTCAATCTGGCGACCTGGCTGAGCGCGCCGGTCTCGACCACTCATGCGGTGGTCGGCGGGGTCATGGGGGCGGGGATCGCCGCCGCCGGGTTCGGCGTGGTCGACTGGCCGGTGATGGGCGCGATCGCCGCAAGCTGGGTCATCTCGCCCTTGCTGGGCGGCGTGATCGCGGCGCTGTTCCTCGCCTTCATCAAATTCAACATCATCTACCGGGCGGACAAGATCGCCGGCGCCAAGCGCTGGGTCCCGGTTCTGGTCGCGCTGATGGCCGGCGTATTTTCCGCCTATCTGATGATGAAGGGCCTGAAGAAAATCTGGCGCCCCGGCCCGGAAATGGTCGTGGCGGTCGGCTTCGGGGTCTACCTGGTGACTTATTTAATCGTGCGGCCCCTGATCCACCGCAAGGCGGCGGGCATGGAGAACCGCAATAAATCGGTGCGCACGCTGTTCACCTTGCCGCTGATCTGCGCCGCGGCGCTGCTGTCGTTCGCGCATGGCGCCAACGACGTCGCCAACGCGGTCGGCCCGTTGGCCGCCGTCGTCGACACGGCGGCGACCGGAGGCGCTCACGGCAAGGTCGGCATTCCCAGCTGGGTCCTGTTCGTCGGCGCCGCCGGTATCACCATGGGGTTGTTGCTGTTCGGGCCCAAGCTGATCCGCACGGTCGGTGCGGAAATCACCAAGATGAACCCCATGCGGGCCTATTGCGTGGCGCTGGCCGCCGCGATCACGGTCATCATCGCCTCGGCCCTGGGCCTTCCGGTGTCGTCGACGCATATCGCCGTCGGCGCCGTGTTCGGCGTCGGCTTCTTCCGGGAATGGTTTACCGGACGGAATACCCACATCACCCGGGGCCGCGAGTCCGGCGAAGACACCCCCGCCCCGCAGGCCCGGGAAAACGCCGAGCGGAGCCGCCGGCGCAAGTTGGTCCGGCGCCAGCATTTCACGACCATCGTGGCCGCCTGGATCGTAACCGTGCCTTGCGCCGCACTGATGGGCGGCGGTCTGTTCCTGGCGATTGCCTGGGCCTTCGACTAAGCCCGGCCGCGCCACCGCGCCCAACCCCCTCACCTTCACCTCCATCCCGCCCGCGCGCCCTCGGCGCCGGGTCGGCCCGCCGACGGCGGGTCAGCGGACGGCGATTCCCCCGCAGGATTGTGCGGGTGCAAAATGTATAGACATATTTTTTGTTACATCCGCATGCGGTGTCATTTTTGGAAATCTCAAAAAACCTTGGATTTCCGCCGTTTTTCATGCGCCGATGTCATAAAAGTGCAACATACACGTCATAAATACGACGTGTGACGGTCCTAGGTTGTCGGCGATGACATTCGGGGGCGGGAGCTTTCCGAACGAATGAACGAACAACTCAGTTTTCCCTTAAAGATACGTAGGAGCAACCCATGATTCGCAAGTCTCTTGCAATCGCCGCCGTTGCCGGCATGGCCCTTTCCATGGCTACCGCCGCCGAAGCGCGCGACCAGATCCGGATCGTCGGCTCGTCGACGGTGTTTCCGTTCTCGACCGCCGTCGCCGAACAGTTCGGCAAAACCACGAAATTCAAAACCCCGGTCGTTGAAAGCACCGGTTCCGGCGGCGGCCTGAAGCTGTTCTGCGCCGGCATCGGCGCCCAGCACCCGGACATGACCAACGCCTCGCGCCGGATCAAGAAGTCCGAAGTCGAGCGTTGCGCCAAGAACGGCGTCGCCGACGTCGTTGAAATCAAGGTCGGCTACGACGGCATCGTCATGGCCAACTCCAAAGCTTCCCCGCAGATGAAGATCTCCCGTGAGCAGATCTTCATGGCCCTGGCCAAGGACGTTCCGGCCGGCGAAGGCAAGCTGATCCCGAACCCGAACAAGACCTGGAAGGACGTCGATCCGTCCCTCCCCGACGTCAAGATCGAAGTCCTGGGCCCGCCCCCGACCTCCGGCACCCGCGATGCCTTCGCCGAACTGGCCATGGAAGGCGGCTGCAAGAAGATCGGCTGGATCAAGGCCATGAAGAAGACGGACAAGAAGAAGTACAAAGCGGTCTGCCACTCGATCCGTGAAGACGGCGCCTATGTGGAAGCCGGCGAAAACGACGTGCTGATCGTCCGCAAGCTGGAAGCCAACCCGAACGCCTTCGGCGTCTTCGGCTACAGCTTCCTGGACCAGAACGCCGACAAGATCCAGGGCTCCCTGATCGACGGCAAGGCCCCGACCTTCGAAGCGATCTCGGACGGCTCCTACGCCGTGTCCCGCCCGCTGTACTTCTACGTCAAGAAGGCCCACGTCGGCTCGATCCCGGGCATGAAGGAATTCGTTGCCGAATTCACCGCGGATAAAGCCTTCGGCCCCGACGGCTATCTCACCGACAAGGGTCTGATCCCGATGGGTGATGCCGAGCGCACCAAGTTCCGTGAAGACGGCGCCAACCTGCGCAACAACATCGACCTCTAAGTTATCCGGTCACGTTCCCGGAAGGCCTCGGCCTTCCGGGAACACCCGGCCCTTCCTAAGTTTCTCGCCTGCAATTACGGCTTTTCTTTCAGAACCTTCATTTCCACGACCTGTCATTTTCGACTTCCCCGATCTTTATTTTTCACTTTCGTTTAGTCCTTTCGTTTTTCGATATCAGACCCCTGCCCGGATTTCGGGTACGCGAACCAAAGGAATTGAAGCGCCATGAGCTTCCCCGTCTTGTTCGGCGTCCTCGCCCTTCTGACAATCTTCGGATACTTCCTCGGCCGTTCCCGCGCTCTTGCGACGGCCGGCGGTCATGTCCGCAACTTGCACTCGCTGCCCAACTACTACGGCTATTACATCGGCCTGTGGTGCGCGGTGCCCGGCTTCCTCCTGCTGCTCGCCTGGATGGGCTTCGAAACCTCGATCCTCGACGGCATGCTGGTGGCCTCGCTGCCCGCCGATAAGCAGAACCTGCCCGCGGCGGAACTCTCGCTGCTGATCAACGACGTCAAGAATCTCGCCCGTGGCGACGTGACCTCGCGCGAGGTGATCGATGTCGCCCTGCAGGACGCCGCCGATTTCTATGCCCACATCAAGTCCATGTCCAAGATGTTGCTGACCGGCATCCTGGTCGTTCTGACCTGCGGCGGCATTCTTTTGGCCCGCCAGCGCATCGCGCCGGAACTTCGGGCGCGCAACAGCGTCGAAAAGGCGGCCATGGTCATCATGATCATCTGTTCGACCATCGCCGTTCTGACGACGCTGGGCATCATCCTGTCGCTGCTGTTCGAATCCCTGCGGTTCTTCGAAAAAGTCCACCCGCTGGACTTCGTCTTCGGCCTGGAATGGAGCCCGCAGACCGCCATCCGCAAGGATCAGGTCGGTGCGACCGGCCTGTTCGGCGCGATCCCGCTGCTGGCCGGCACCATGCTGATCTCGCTGATCGCCATGTGCGTCGCCGCCCCGGTCGGGCTGATGGCGGCGATCTACATGTCCGAATACGCGCCGTCCAAGGTCCGCGGCACGGTCAAACCGATGCTGGAAATCCTGGCCGGCATCCCGACCGTTGTCTACGGCTTCTTCGCGGCCCTGACCGTGGCCCCGTTCTTCCGCGACTGGGGCCTTGATCTCGGCCTGACCATCTCATCGGAAAGCGCGCTGGCCGCGGGCATGGTCATGGGCATCATGATCATCCCCTTCGTTTCGTCCCTGTCCGACGACGTCATGTCCGCCGTGCCGCAATCGCTGCGCGAAGGGTCCTACGGCCTGGGTGC
>NZRL01000004.1 GCA_002696205.1 Rhodospirillaceae bacterium
AGGGCGGCCCGCATGGCCGCCCTCTTTCGTTTCGATCCATTCCCGGATTACCGGGCGATCAATTCGTCCAGATACTTCAGAACGTCCTGCGACGCCTCGGCGACCTTGGCAATCTCGTCCAGCGCCCCTTCCAGGTTGCCGTCCTTGTAATACCGGGCGGCCTGGATGCCGTGGTCGTGGACGGCCTTGTGGGGCTCGGCCATCGCGGCATAGGCGGGATGGTTGCGGATGCCCGCATCCTCGATCGCGTCGTACCATTTGCCGAGACGGCAGGAATGGTGATCGGCCAGTTCGTCCGGATCGAGCCGGGCGCGGCCGACCATCATTTCCGCCAGCTTCTTTTTCCAGATGATGTGGTCCGACTTGGCCCGGTAGATGGTCATGTCGGGAATTTGCTGGTTCAACAAATCGTCCAGGCCGGCGACCAATTCCTCGTCCGTCGCGGCCAGGAAATCGACCACGGATTCGATCTGCGCCACGTTGGCGGCGGTCATCCCGGCGATCGCGGTGATGCCTTCGGCGACTTCATGGCTGGCTGCGGTCTGCTGGCTGAGGATTCCCGCGATCTCTTCCATCTTCAAGGTGATGCCGATGACCTGCTCGGACATGGAACTCATCTCCTGCCCGGCACCGGCAATGACCTCGCGTCCTTCGGTGACCGCGTCGGCCCCTTCACGCATGGACGTGACGATGCCGTCCATTTCCGCACGCAGGTTGTCGATGCGGCCGCGAATATCCTCGGTCGCCTTGGATGTCTGGTTGGACAGGTTCTTGACCTCGCCCGCGACGACGGCGAACCCCTTGCCCGCCTCGCCGGCGCGCGCCGCCTCGATGGTCGCGTTCAACGCCAGCAGGTTGGTCTGCTTCGCGATGTCGTCGATCTGGCCCACGATGTTGCCGATCTGAGACGAAGCCTCGGCCAGCGTCTCCACCCGCGACGACGCGGCCTCGACCGCACCGGCGATGCGCTCCATGGAGGCGACGGCGCGGCCCGCCGCATCAACGCCCTGGTCGGCGGTGTCGCGGGCGCATTGCGCGTCGGCGGCGGCGTCTTCCGTATTGCGGGCGATTTCCGCGACGGAGGCGACCAGTTCCTCGGCCGCCGCGGCGATCGCCTGGGACCGGTTGTCGACCTCGCGGGTGTCGCGGATCATTTCGGCCGATCGGGTCACCGCTTCGTTCAGGTTCACCGACATGGAAACCATGCGGCTCAGGCTTTCCTGCCCACGGGATTGGAAGGTCTTGGCCGTGTCCTTGATCTTACCGGTCAGGCCCATCCGGGTTTCCGGAATGTCGTCATAGGCGCCGGACTGCAGTTTCTCCATGGCGTCGTAGGCCACGGATTGCTCCGGGTTGGTCATGCTGATTTGGTCCACAAAAGGCTCCTCTAATTACTTCTATTATCGTACCCGCGACTGGTCGCGCCCCCGGCGTCGGTGGAACCATACATTCATAACCTTGCAAGTGTTTGACTTAATCGGATCAAATCTGCGCGATCAGCGGCGCACGCAGGCTGCCTGGGTCTTATATTGCACGTCGACCAGGCCGTCGGCGGCGGCAAAACGGCGCGCGAGATCCAGGATCGCGGCCTCGGCGGCGGCGTCGCCATGCACTTCCTTATAGGGCGTCATTTTGGACCGCGAGAGCATCAGGCCGGTGAAGGCCTCGGGCGTCAGCCGCCAGACCCAGGGATGGATGATCTCCGTCACGTCGGCCGGCCAGTCGAGATCGTGAAGTTCCGCCATCAGGTTCCACGACCGGTAGGTCCGCCAATAGCCTTCGACCGAGGTTTCGACCTGTTCCTCGAAAGCCGCCATCAAGGGGTCGTCGTAGAGTTCCCGATTATTGAACAGGATCAGCATCACGCCGCCGGGGGCCAGCACCCGTTTCGCCTCGGCATAGAATTTCGGGCGGTCGAACCAATGGGCGGCCTGCGCCGCCATCAACAATCCGAGCTCGCCGTCGGCGAAGGGCAGCACCTCGGCCGTGCCTTTGGCGACCGTGACGTCCGGCCGGTCGGCCAACGCCTGTTCCGCTTGGCCGCGCATGTCGTCGTTGGGTTCCACCACCTGCGCCGTCCAGGCATCGCCGCCCATTTCATCGAGCGCGGCCAACATGGCCCGCGCCGAAATGCCGGTGCCGCCGCCGATATCGGCGAGGCGCCGGGGCACACCCGGCACCGCCGCCCAATACGCGGCGACGGCGGCCAAGGCCTCGGGCGGGTAATCGGGGCGATATTTCTGATAGGATTCGGCAAGGCCGGTGAACCGGGCGGTATTGTCCGGCTGCACGGGCGGGGCGGCCTGCGAAGATGCCGCGGCGTCGGGCGTCTCGTTCATGGCGCGTAGTATACGCCTCGCCCTGGCCCGGCGGAAAGCGGCATCGCATGGGTGGCGATCGCCTCACGGCCCGGTTGCTCCCCGGCCGGACGGTGCCCGGGGCGGGCGGCAGACGCCCCACCCCGCGGCGGCAAAATCACCCCCGACGGGCCGAATTCGCCTTGCTCGGGAAAATCCTCTGTGGGATATTGTATACCACTATTTCTTTCCGCCCGAGGACGGCCACACCCGGTTGCCCTGGGGATCGTTTCGCGCTACGAACATCCTGAGATTTCTGGCGTTCTTGGAGAGTTCGCGGGGTCATCCTGGGGAAAGCCCCCGCCACCCCGACCGGGAACACGAGATTCACCCACATCATCTGATACGCGGCAAGGGAAACAAATATGGCACGCAACAAGATCGCGCTTATCGGCGCCGGTAACATTGGGGGCACGCTGGCCCATCTGGTCGGCCTCAAGGAACTGGGCGACGTGGTGCTTTTCGACATCGTCGACGGCATTCCGCAGGGCAAGGCTCTGGACATCGCCGAATCCAGCCCCGTCGAGGGCTTCGATTCCAACATGAAGGGCGCCAAGTCCTACAGCGCCATCCGCGGCGCCGATGTCTGCATCGTCACCGCCGGCGTCGCCCGCAAGCCGGGCATGACCCGCGACGACCTGATCGGCATCAACACCAGCGTCATGAAGTCGGTCGGCGAAGGCATCAAGAAGTACGCCCCGAACGCCTTCGTGATCTGCATCACCAACCCGCTCGACGCCATGGTCCAGGTCCTGCGCGACGCCTCGGGCCTGCCGCACCGCAAGGTCGTCGGCATGGCCGGCGTGCTCGACAGCGCGCGCTTCCGCTACTTCCTGGCCGAAGAGTTCAAGGTCTCGGTCGAAGACGTCACGGCCTTCGTCCTGGGCGGGCACGGCGACACCATGGTCCCGTCGATCCGCTATTCCACGGTCGCCGGCATTCCGGTGCCCGACCTGATCAAGATGAAATGGTCGACCCAGGCCAAGATCGACG
Source organism: Rhodospirillaceae bacterium (assembly GCA_002696205.1). GTDB lineage: Bacteria > Pseudomonadota > Alphaproteobacteria > Rhodospirillales > Casp-alpha2 > UBA1479. Next base: position 3,351 of record NZRL01000004.1, read on the forward strand.
CCATCGTCGAGCGCACCCGCATGGGCGGCGGCGAGATCGTCAAGCTGCTGAAGACCGGCTCCGCCTTCTACGCGCCGGCGTCTTCCGCCATTCAGATGGCCGACGCCTATCTGAAAGACAAGAAACGCGTCCTGCCCTGCGCCGCCTACCTGAATGGTGAATACGGCGTCAAAGGCATGTACGTCGGTGTGCCGGTGGTGATCGGCGCCAAGGGCGTCGAGAAGGTCGTCGAAATTCAGCTCGATGCCTCCGAACGGGCGATGTTCCGCAAGTCCGTCGCCGCCGTTAAGGGCCTGGTGGATGTGACGCAGCGCCTGATGAAGGAAGCCGACGGCAAGCCGGCGCCGGCCAAGAAGGCGCCCGCGAAAAAAGCCCCGGCCAAGAAGCCGGCCGCCAAGAAGGCCCCCGCCAAGAAAGCACCGGCCCGCAAGGCGCCGGCCCGCAAGGCCCCGGCGGCCAAACCGGCGGCGAGCAAGTAACTAGTCAGCGACCGCCCGCGCCCACCCCGGGCGCGGGCCGGTTTTTTTGGGAATGCGCTTGAAGGAGCTCAGGGGGACGCCATGAATATTCATGAGTACCAGGGCAAGCAGCTGCTTGCGAAATACGGGGTCTCCGTACCCCAGGGCAAAGTCGCCTATACCGTCGATGAGGCCGTCGCCGCGGCCAACGAATTGGGTGGCCCGGTGTTCGTGGTCAAATCCCAGATTCATGCGGGCGGCCGGGGCGCCGGTAAATTCAAGGGCAACGAAGACGGCAAGGGCGGCGTGCGCGTCGTCAAATCCGTCGACGAGGTCAAGGAAAACGCCGCCGAGATGCTGGGCCACGTCCTGGTCACCAAGCAGACGGGCCCGGCGGGCAAGGAAGTGAAGCGCCTCTATATCGAAGAAGGCTGCGACATCGCCCGCGAATTGTATCTCTCGGTGCTGCTCGACCGCGAAACCTCGCGGATCGTCATCATGGCCTCGACCGAGGGCGGCATGGACATCGAAGACGTCGCCCACGACAGCCCGGAAAAGATCATCAAGGTCTTCATCGACCCGGTCATGGGCATCCAGGCGTTCCACGCCCGCGAAGTCGCTTTCGGCCTGGGCCTGGAAGGCGCGCAGGTCAAATCCGGCGTCAAATTCGTGATGGCGCTGTACAAGGCATTCCTCGACCTCGACTGCTCGATGGTCGAGATCAACCCGCTGGTCGTGACCGGATCGGGCGACGTCATCGCGCTCGATTCCAAGGTCAACTTCGACGACAACGCGCTGTTCCGTCATAAGGACGTCGAAGCCATGCGCGACGAGGACGAAGAAGACCCCACCGAACTGGAAGCCGCCAAGCACGAGCTGAACTACATCAAGCTCGACGGTTCGATCGGCTGCATGGTCAACGGCGCCGGCCTGGCCATGGCGACCATGGACATCATTCAATTGGAAGGCGGCTCGCCCGCCAACTTCCTGGACGTCGGCGGTGGGGCGACAAAGGAGCGCGTCACCGAAGCGTTCAAGATCATCCTGTCCGACCCCAACGTCGAAGGCATTCTGGTCAACATCTTCGGCGGCATCATGCGCTGCGACGTGATCGCCGAAGGCGTGGTCGCGGCGGCCAAGGAAGTTTCCCTGAGCGTGCCGCTGGTCGTGCGCCTGGAAGGCACCAATGTCGAGAAGGGCAAACAGATCCTGGCCGACAGCGGCCTGCCCATCAAATCGGCCGACGATCTGGGCGATGCCGCCCGCAAAATTGTTCAAGCGGTGAAGGAGGCAGCATAATGGCCGTTCTCGTCGATAAGAATACCCGGGTCATCTGCCAGGGCTTCACCGGTGCCCAGGGCACCTTCCATTCCGAACAGGCGATCGCCTACGGCACCAACATGGTCGGCGGCGTGACGCCGGGCAAGGGCGGCACCAAGCACCTCGACCTGCCCGTATTCGACACGGTCAAGGAAGCCGTCGCCAAGGCCGAAGCCAACGCCACCGTGATCTACGTGCCGCCGCCCTTCGCGGCCGACGCGATCCTGGAAGCCATCGACGCGGAAATCCCGCTGATCATCTGCATCACCGAAGGCATTCCGGTGGCCGACATGATTCCGGTCAAACGCGCCCTGCAGAATTCCAAATCGCGGCTGATCGGCCCGAACTGCCCTGGCATCATCACGCCGGGCGCATGCAAAATCGGCATCATGCCGGGCCATATTCCCCTGCCCGGCAAGGTCGGCATCGTGTCGCGGTCGGGCACCCTGACGTACGAAGCCGTCGCCCAGACGACCAAGCCGGGCCTGGGTCAGACGACCTGCATCGGCATCGGCGGCGACCCGATCAACGGCACCAACTTCGTCGACTGCCTTGAGATGTTCGTCGAGGACGACGCCACCGAAGCCATCGTCATGATCGGCGAGATCGGCGGCTCGGCCGAGGAAGACGGCGCCGCGTTCTTGAAGGCGTCGGGGACCAAAAAACCGGTCGTCGGCTTCATCGCCGGCCGCACCGCACCTCCGGGTCGCCGAATGGGCCACGCGGGTGCGATTATCTCTGGCGGTAAAGGCGGTGCGGAAGATAAGATCGACGCAATGAAGGCCGCCGGAATCCACGTTTCGGATTCCCCGGCGGAGCTTGGTGAAACGATGATGAAAGTGTTCAAGGGCTAACCTGCGCCAGGGATCGTCCCGGCGTAGCACCCAAAAAAACAGGGAGGGCGCGCCGGGCCGTGCGCCTTTTGCGGCATGACGGAAATCGATCTCGACCCCACCCAATTCCTCTATTCCGGTAACACGGTCTATGTGGCGGAGCTTTATGAGCGCTACATGGACGACCCGGGGTCGGTGGACCTGCGCTGGCAGGAATTCTTCAAGGGTCTCGAGGACGACGCCCGCGGGTTCACCCGCGAGCAGGACGGTGCCAGTTGGGCGCCGCGCACGGAAACCATCCTCGGCCACGGCGACGTCGTGCCGCTGGCCGATCATCTGACGGCCGGCCACAACCGCCGCAGCGACGACCGAACCGCGGCCCCGCAGCCGACCGAACGCATGTCGACGGCCAAGGTGCGCGAGGCGACGCTCGACAGCCTGCGTGCCCTGATGCTGATCCGCGCCTACCGCGTGCGCGGCCACCTGCATGCCAACCTGGACCCCCTCGGCCTGACCGAGCCGCCGCCCCATTCCGAACTGGATCCGGCGTCCTACGGCTTCACCGAAAAGGACTGGGACCGGGAAATCTTCATCAACTACGTCCTCGGCCTGGAAACCGCGACCCTGCGGACCATCATGCAGGTCCTGAAGGAAACCTATTGCGGGTCCATCGGGATCGAGTTCATGCACATCCAGGACCCGGACGAGAAATCCTGGCTGCAGGAGCGGATCGAACGCATCCGCAACCAGACGTCCTTCACCACCGAGGGCAAGCGCGCCATCCTCAACCGTCTGATCGAGACGGAAGGGTTCGAACGGTACCTCGACAAGAAATTCACCGGCACCAAGCGGTTCGGCCTGGACGGCGGCGAAAGCCTGGTCCCGGCGATGGAGCAGATCTTCAAACGCGGCAGCCAGCTGGGCATCGAGGAAATCGTCCTCGGCATGGCCCACCGTGGGCGGCTCAACGTGCTGGCCAACGTCATGGGCAAGCCGTTCCAGGCGATTCTCAACGAATTCCAGGGTGGGGCCTCGAAGCCCGAGGACGTCGGCGGCTCCGGCGACGTCAAATACCACCTGGGCGCTTCGGCCGACCGCGTGTTCGACGGCAAGTCGGTACACCTCAGCCTGACGGCCAACCCGTCGCACCTGGAATGCGTCAACACGGTCTGCCTCGGCAAGACGGCCGCCAAGCAGCGCCAGAAAAACGATTCCGATATGGAAAAGGTGATGACCATCCTGCTGCACGGCGATGCGGCATTCATGGGACAGGGCATCATTCAGGAGACCTTGGACCTGTCGAATCTGATCGGCTACCAGACCGGCGGCACGATCCATATCATCATCAATAACCAGATCGGCTTCACCACCAACCCGAAGCAGCACCGGGCGACGCCCTACTGCTCGGACGCGGCGAAGATCGTCTCGGCCCCGATTTTCCACGTCAACGCGGACGACGTCGAAGCCGTCGTCCATTGCGCGCGCATCGCCACGGAATACCGCCAGCGGTTCAAGAAAGACGTCGTCATCGACATGATCTGTTATCGCCGCCACGGCCATAACGAAGGCGACGAGCCGATGTTCACGCAGCCCCGGATGTACAAGACCATCCAGGTGCACCCGACGACCCTCAACATCTACGCCCAGAAGCTGATCCGCGAAGGCGTGATGGACGAGAAGGAAGCCGAAGAGCAGATGCAGTCCTTCATCAAGACGATGGATGAAGCCTTCGAAGCATCGACCGGCTACAAGCCCAACAAGGCTGACTGGATGGACGGCGTCTGGTCGGGCATGGCCGTCGCCTCGGGCGATGCCCGGCGCGGCGAAACGGCCTGCAGCCTGGAATTCCTCAAGGAAGTCGGCGACGCCCTGTCCAAGGTGCCGGAAAACTTCACCCCGCATTCCAAAATTTCCCGCCAGCTCGACGCCAAGGCCAAGATGTTCAAGTCCGGCGAAGGCATCGATTGGGCGACCGCCGAGGCGCTCGCCTTCGGCACCCTGGCCGTCGAAGGCCACCCGGTGCGCCTGTCGGGCGAGGATTCGGAACGCGGCACCTTCTCGCAGCGCCATTCCGTGCTGATCGATCAGGAAACGGAAGACCGCTACACGCCGCTGCAGAACATCCGCTTCGGTCAGGCACCGTTCGAGGTTCTGAACTCGCCGCTGTCCGAATTCGGCGTGCTCGGCTTTGAATACGGTTATGCCCTGGCCGAACCGCAGACCCTGGTTCTCTGGGAAGCCCAGTTCGGCGATTTCGCCAATGGTGCCCAGGTCATCATCGACCAGTTCATTTCCTCGGGCGAACAGAAATGGCTGCGCATGTGCGGCCTGGTGATGCTTCTGCCGCATGGCTACGAAGGCCAGGGGCCGGAGCATTCGTCGGCCCGCCTGGAACGCTATCTGCAGAATTCCGCCGACGACAACTGGCAGGTCTGCAACTGCACGACGCCGGCCAACTACTTCCACGTCCTGCGCCGTCAGCTGAAGCGCAACTTCCGCAAGCCGCTGATCCTGATGACGCCGAAATCGCTGCTACGCCACAAGCTTTGTGTCTCGCGGCTGGACGAACTGGGCCCGGACACGTCGTTCCATCGCGTGCTGTGGGACGACGCGCAGCTGGTCAAGGGCGGCCTCGCCCCCGACGACAAGATCAAACGCGTCGTGCTCTGCACCGGCAAGGTCTACTTCGACCTGTTCGAGGAACGCGCCAAGCGCGGCATCAACGACGTCTATCTGCTGCGCGTCGAACAGCTCTATCCCTTCCCGCACAGCGCCCTGGTCGAGGAACTCTCGCGGTTCATGAACGCCGAGTTCATGTGGTGCCAGGAAGAGCCGAAGAACATGGGGGCCTGGAGCTTTATCCTGGAGCCCATGATGGCCGTGATGGAAGAATTGAAGCTCAAGCAGGTGAAACCGTCCTATGCCGGCCGTGTTGCCGCCGCCTCGCCCGCCACGGGCAGCGCCAGCAAGCACAAGAAGGAACTGGACGCCTTCCTGGACGAAGCGCTGACGGTCGCCGCGCCGGCCGGACGCAGCCGGGCGAAGGCGCCCGCCAAGGCACCTGCTAAGGCTCCGGCCAAAGCGCCCGCCAAAGCTTCCGCCGCACCCGCCAAGGCGCCCGCCAAGCGGGCATCGAAACCGGCGGCCAAACCGGCCGCCAAAGCCCGGGCCAAGAAATAGCCGCCCGGCCAAGCCGATACATCAAGGTCAGCATAACGCAGGGGAATAATTCATGACCGTTGAAGTTAACGTTCCGACACTGGGGGAATCCGTTACGGAAGCGACCGTCGGCAAGTGGACCAAGGGACCGGGCGACGCCGTCGCCGTGGATGAGCCCCTGGTCGAACTGGAAACCGACAAGGTGACCATTGAGGTCAACGCCCCCGCCGCCGGTACGCTGGGCAATATCGCCGCCGCCGAAGGCGCCACGGTCGAGGTCGGCGCCCTGCTGGCGACCATCGAGGAAGGCGCGGGTGCGCCCGCCGCCAAACCGGCCGCGAAGGAAGAGGCCAAACCGGCCGCTGCCCCCGCCGCGCCCGCCGCGCCCGCCGCATCGGGCGGCGGATCGATGGTCGATATCGTGACGCCGACCATGGGCGAAAGCGTGTCCACCGGGACGCTGGGCGCCTGGGCCAAGAACGTGGGCGACGCCGTCGCCGCCGATGAACTTCTGGTCGAGGTCGAAACCGACAAGGTGACCATCGAGGTCAACGCCCCCGCCGCCGGCAAGCTCGCCGCCATCGACATGGCCGCGGGTGCTGAAGTCGGCCCGGGCGTGAAAATCGGCTCGATCGAGGCCAGCGCCGAAGGGGCCGCGTCCGCCGCCCCCGCCGAGGCACCGAAGGCCCCTGCTCCCGCGGCGGCCCCGGCACCCGCCGCAGCTCCGGCGCCCGCAGCAGCGCCCGCACCCGCCGCCGGCGGATCGCGCCCGCCACTGTCCCCCGCCGTGCGCAAAATGGTCGACGACAACGAATTGGATGCCGACCGCATCACCGGCACCGGGCCCCAGGGCCGCATCACCAAGGGTGACGTGCAGGCCGCGATCCAGGCCGGCACCGCCAAGCGTCAAGCCGCCCCGGCGGCTGGCTCGGCGGCGAAGGCCGCACCGGCCCCCGCCCTGACCACGGAAAACATGTTCGCCCCGCGCCCGGAACGGCCGCCCAACGACCGTGAGGAACGGGTCAAGCTGTCGAAGCTGCGCCAGGTCATCGCCCGGCGCCTGAAGGAAGCCCAGAACACGGCGGCCATGCTGACGACCTGGAACGAGGTCGACATGGGCAACGTCATGGCGCTGCGCAACGAATACAAGGAAGTGTTCGAGAAGAAACACGGGGCCCGCATGGGCTTCATGTCGTTCTTCGTCCGCGCCGCCTGCATCGCGCTGAAGGAATGGCCCGCCGTCAACGCCGAGATCTACGGCGATGAGATCATCTACAAGAACTACTACAACGTCGGCGTCGCGGTCGGCACGCCGCAGGGTCTGGTCGTGCCGGTCCTGAAGGATGCCGACAACATGGGCTTCGCCGATATCGAAGGCGGCATCGCCGACTTCGGCCGCCGCGCCCGCGACGGCAAGCTGGGCATGGACGAAATGACCGGCGGCACCTTCACCATTTCCAACGGTGGGGTGTTCGGATCGCTCAATTCCATGCCGATCCTCAACGTGCCGCAATCGGCGATCCTGGGCATGCATTCGATCCAGAAGCGGCCCATGGTGGTCGGCGACGAGATCGAAATCCGCCCGATGATGCATTTGGCGCTGAGCTACGATCACCGCATCGTCGATGGCCGCGAAGCGGTCAGCTTCCTGGTCCGCATCAAGCAATGCATCGAGGATCCGCAGCGCATCCTGTTGAATGTGTGACGCGGCGGCTTAAGTTTAAGTAACACCGACCTTCAAACCATGAGCAGGAGCAACCGAACTCATGAGTGACGCTTACGATCTGGTGGTTATCGGCGGCGGCCCGGCGGGCTATGTCGCCGCGATCCGCGCCGCGCAACTGGGCATGAAGACGGCCTGTGTCGAAGGCCGCGGCAAGTTGGGCGGGACCTGCCTGAACGTCGGTTGCATTCCGTCGAAGGCGCTGCTGCAGTCGTCGCACCATCTGGAAATGGCGGAAAAGGAATTCGCCCACCACGGCATTCAGGTGTCCGGCGTGAAGGCCGACCTGAAGACGATGATGGGCCGCAAGGAAAAGGTCGTCGAGGACCTGACCGGCGGGATCGAGTTCCTGATGAAGAAGAACAAGATCGATTACATCAAGGGCTGGGGCAAGATCGAGGCCGTCGGCAAGGTTTCCGTCAAACCGTTGGACGGCAAGGGCAAGGCCCAGACGCTGGAAACCGCCAACATCCTGATCGCCACGGGTTCGGAAGTCACGCCGCTGCCGGGTGTCGAGATCGACGAAAAGCAGATCGTGTCTTCCACCGGCGCGCTGAGCCTGCCGAAAGTGCCGAAGACCATGGCCGTGATCGGCGCCGGCGTGATCGGCCTGGAACTGGGCAGTGTCTGGCGGCGCCTGGGCGCTGAGGTGACGGTGATCGAGTTCCTCGACTTCGTGCTGCCCGGCATGGACGGCGAAGTGCAGAAGAACGTTCAGCGCATCCTGAAAAAACAGGGCATGAACTTCAAGATGAAGACCAAGGTCACGGGCGCCAAGGCCGCCAAGACCGGCGTCACCCTGACCATGGAGCCGCGCGACGGCGGCGATGCGGAAACCCTGAAGGTCGATACGGTCCTGGTCGCCATCGGCCGCCGCCCCTTCACCGACGGTCTGGGCGCCAAGGAAGCGGGCGTCGAAATGACCGACCGGGGCTTCATTCCGGTCGATGCGGACTTCCAGACCAACGTCGAAGGCATCTACGCCATCGGCGACGTCATCGGCGGCGCCATGCTGGCCCATAAGGCCGAGGACGAAGGCGTCGTCTGCGCCGAGATCATGGCCGGCCAGACCGGGCATATCGATTACGACGCCATTCCGGGCATCGTCTACACCCATCCGGAAATCGCATCGGTCGGCAAGACCGAGGAACAGCTGAAGGAAGCGGGCGTCGCCTACAAGTCCGGCAAATTTCCCTTCACGGCCAATTCGCGGGCCCGCTGCAACGCCGATTCCGACGGCTTCGTGAAGATCCTGGCCGACGCCGCGACGGACAAGGTTCTCGGCTGCCATATCGTCGGGCCGCAGGCCGGCGACCTGATCCAGGAGGTCGTCAACGTCATGGAATTCGGCGGGTCGGCCGAGGACATCGGGCGCATCTGCCACGGCCATCCGGGCCTGCCGGAATCGGTCAAGGAAGCCGCGTTGAACGTGGACGGCCGCGCCATCCATATCTGACGTTTTTGATCGGTCGGTCTAGACCAATGGCTCGGCTCGTCCGGGCCCGGCTACCTATGGATTATTTCATCCATCTGGCGTGATCTGCGTTTATCCATCTATATGTCTATACCTATTATCCATCGTCGGCCTCCCGCCCGACGGCCCCCTCGGGCGTCTCGCCCGTAGGACGATACCGGGCATTCCCGCCCGTTGGACGATACCGGGCACCCTGCCCGGCACGAAGATCAAGGGCGTCCCGCCCGAAGAAAGACCGAACATGGAAACCTGGGTTCTCTTGCTGGTGCTGTTGGCGGCGGTGCTTCATGCCGGCTGGAACCTGCTGGTCAAAATGCGCGGCGACAAGCTGGTGATGATGGGGGTCATCGACACGGGACACGGCCTGCTGGCCTTACCCCTACTGGCTTTCTTTCCCTTTCCTCATCTGGACGCATGGCCCTTCATCTTCGCCTCGGCGGTCCTGCATGTCGGCTACAAGCTGTTCCTGGTGCGCGCCTATCACCACGCCGATATGGGTGTCGTCTACCCGATCGCCCGGGGGCTCGCCCCGGCGCTGGTCGCGCTCGGCGCCTTCACCTTCGCGGGCGAAAGTCTGACGGCGACCCATACGGCGGCGATCCTCGCCATCGCCGTGGCGATTTCCGGCCTGACCTTCGCCAACGGCTGGCGCGACATTCCCATGGCGGGGCTCGGCTTCGCGGTCGGCACGGCGGTCTTCATCGCCTCTTATACGGTGGTCGACGGCATGGGCGGGCGGCTTTCCGGCAATGCCCATGCCTATGCCCTTTGGATGTTCGTGACAGACGCCGTCATCTTCACCGCCGTCGTTTTGGCCCGGCGCGGACGCATGTTCCTGACCACCGCCCGCGAGTACTGGCGGCCGGGGTTGAGCGGCGCCGCCATGTCCATGGGCGCCTATTGGATCGTCATCTGGGCCATGAGCGTCACGCCCATGGCGCCCGTCTCGGCCGTGCGGGAAACCAGCGTCCTGGTCGGCGCGTTGTTGGCCGGGTTCGTCTTGAAGGAAGGCCGCCTGGCGGTCCGCCTGACGGCGGCGGCAATCATCGCCGGCGGCGTGATCGGCCTGCAGTACTAGGAGCGCCCCGCGCCCCGGCGGCGGAGCCAATACCGGCCAATCGAGCGATCCAGCCGGTATTTCACACACGGCAACCTGTGCTTCCGGGTAGTCTTTAACCGCCATGTCCCGCCAAACGAACGCCATCGTTCTGACCACCGTCATGTGTCTCGCCCAGGTCGGGACGCTGATCGACGTGTTTTCGTTCGCGACGCTGATCAAGGTGTTCGAAGCCGAATGGATGCTGACCAAGGCCCAACAGGGTTGGATCTCGGGCATTTATTTCGCCGGCTACGTCCTGGCCGTGCCGGTCCTGATGGCGATCACCGACCGCGTCGATGCACGGCGCGTTTATATGGCGGGGGCGTTGATCATCACCGCCGGGGCGACGGGGTTCGCGCTGTTGGCCGAAGGGTTCTGGTCGGCCCTGGCGCTGCGCGCGATCTGTGGCTTCGGTCTGGCGTCGGTCTACATGCCGGGGCTGCGCGTGCTGGTCGACCGCTATTCCGGGGCCAATGAAAGCCGCGCCATCGCGTTCTATACGGCGAGCTGGTCCTTAGGCGCGGCCAACTCCTTTCTGCTGACCGGATTGATCGAGGAAGCCTTCGGCTGGCACATGGCATTCTATGCCGGGGCGGGCGGCGCATTTTTCGCCTTCTGCCTTGTCGCCCTATTCCTGCGGCCGGTGCCGCCGCAGAAACCGGAACATACGACCCGCCTGCTCGATTTCCGGCCGGTGTTCCGCAACCGCGCGGTCGTCGGCTTCATCGTCAGCTACGCCGCCCATACCTGGGAACTGCTGTGCTACCGCGCCTGGTTGGTCGCGTTCCTGGCGTTCTCGCTGACGCAGCAGGACGACCCGGCCGTCGGCTGGCTGGCCGAACCGGCGCGGATCGCGATGTTCACGGCCCTCACCGCCATGGTCGCCAGCGTGATCGGCAACGAATTGGCGAACCGGTTCAACCGGGTGCGGGTCATTACCATCGTGCAATGCCTATCCGGGGTCATGGCCTGCACGGTCGGGTTCTTAGGTGCCCTTCCCTATGCTCTGGTCGTCGCCCTGGTGATGATCCATTCCTTCCTGATCCAATCGGATTCCGCGCCCCTGACATCCGGCGTCGTCAGTGTCGCGGAACAGGGCCGCCGGGGGGCGACCTTGGCCATGTACAATTTCATCGGCTGGGCCGGCGGCTTCATGGGACCGGTCCTGGTCGGGATCGTCCTGGGTGCGTTCGGTCAGGAAAGCGTGACGGGCTGGGGGGCGGGGTTCGTCGTCATGGGCGGCGTCGCCTTCATCGGGGCCGCGACCCTGCGGTTCTGCGCCGGAGCTCATCGTCAAAAGCCCTGACGCTTCCCGTGTCGGGAAACTTTCGCCGCCGCCCCATCCGACTGAATCCGCGGGTAGAGCCGTCAGGATTTGCGCCGAGCCCTCGGATGAGCATCTTCATAGACGCTGGAAAGCCGCGCCATGTCGACGTCCGTGTAACGCTGGGTCGTCGACAGGGAGGCATGGCCGAGCAGTTCCTGGATCGTCCGCAGATCGCCACCGCCGGCCAGCAGATGCGTCGCATAGGAATGGCGCAGCGCATGGGGCGTCGCCGTATCGGGCAGACCCAGCAACCTGCGCAAGTCGCGGACC
>NZRL01000005.1 GCA_002696205.1 Rhodospirillaceae bacterium
ATCAACGTACGCATGTGCGCGTGCTTCTCGACGACAAGCACATTCAAACGGGACAGATTGTAATCAGGCATCAGCCCGGGGCTCCCCTGGCGGTTGTTGGTATCCGTCTTTTCGCACCCGAGTTTCCGGCCAAAAGGCGCGGAACTATTATGGTTTTTGCCACCAGGTTCGTTCCCGGTGAAATAATTGTGACGCTTATAACATGATGGTTAACTCGGGCGCCATGCCGATGAATCTTGGTTAATTTGTTGGTAATTTGCCTGTGGGTCAAGCGGGTTTTCGCTGGCGCAATATGGGGCGCATCAGTATCCTTTTCGCCCCGAACAGGTTCGCGCCGTTTCGATGGCAGCGGGCCCAATCTCCGTCCAACCTCAGACCAAAAAACGAGACGTGATCCATGTACGACATTATCCGGCAACTGGAAGAAAAGCGCGGCCGCGCCCGCATGGGCGGCGGCGAACGCCGCATTGACGCCCAACACGGCAAAGGCAAGTTGACGGCGCGCGAACGCATCGACGTGTTGCTCGATCCCGGATCGTTCGAGGAATGGGATATGTTCGTCGAACACCGCTGCACCGATTTCGGCATGGCGGAACAGACCGTCCCGGGCGACGGCGTGGTGACGGGCTACGGCACCGTCAACGGCCGCCTGGTTTTCGTCTTCTCCCAGGATTTCACGGTATTCGGCGGCTCGCTGTCGGAAAGCCATGCCGAGAAGATCTGCAAGATTATGGATAAAGCCATGGAGGTCGGCGCACCCGTGATCGGGCTGAACGATTCCGGCGGGGCGCGTATCCAGGAAGGCGTGGCGTCGCTCGCGGGCTATGCCGAGGTGTTCCAGCGCAACGTCATGGCGTCGGGCGTGGTGCCGCAGATTTCCTGCATCATGGGCCCTTGTGCCGGCGGCGCCGTCTATTCCCCGGCGATGACCGACTTCATCTTCATGGTTCAGGATTCGTCCTACATGTTCGTCACCGGCCCGGACGTGGTGAAAACGGTCACCCACGAAGAAGTGACGCAGGAAGAATTGGGCGGCGCCTCGACCCATACGACCAAATCCGGCGTCGCCGACAAGGCTTTCAACGACGACCTGCAGGCGCTGTTGTATCTGCGCCGCTTCATCGATTTCCTGCCGTCCAACAACAAGGAAAAGCCCCCGGTGCGGCCGACGCCGGATCCGCACGACCGGGTCGAAATGTCGTTGGACACCCTGGTGCCCGACAATCCGAACAAGCCCTACGACATGAAGGAATTGATCCATAAAGTCGTGGACGAAGGTGACTTCTTCGAGATCCAGCCGAATTACGCCGGCAACATCGTGGTCGGCTTCGCGCGGATGGAAGGCTCGACCGTCGGCATCGTCGCCAACCAGCCGATGGTTCTGGCGGGCTGCCTGGATATCGCCTCGGCGACCAAGGCGGGGCGCTTCGTGCGCTTCTGCGACAGCTTTAACATCCCGCTGGTGACCTTCGTCGACGTGCCCGGCTTCCTGCCTGGCACGGCCCAGGAATACGGCGGCATCATCAAGCACGGGGCGAAGCTGCTGTACGCCTATGCCGAGGCGACGGTGCCGAAGGTCACGATCATCACGCGCAAAGCCTACGGCGGCGCCTACGACGTCATGTCGTCCAAGCATCTGCGCGGCGATGCCAACTATGCCTGGCCGACGGCGGAAATCGCCGTCATGGGCCCGAAGGGCGCTGTCGAGATCATCTTCCGCGGCGACCTGGGGGACGAGGAAAAGATCGCGGCGCGGACCGAAGAATACCGCACCCGCTTCGCCAATCCCTTCGTCGCAGGGAACCGCGGCTTCGTCGATGACGTCATCATGCCGCACGGCACCCGCGGGCGTATCTGCCGGGCCTTGCGCATGCTGAAGAACAAGGACATCAAGAACCCCTGGAAAAAGCACGGGAACATCCCGCTCTAGGGACGCGTCCGGCCACGAATTTTGTTATGATCCCCGAAGCAACGGGGATCGTAACGCTTGGCCGACCAGCCGGAACAACCAACGCCCGACGTAGCCGCGCCGTTTTGGCGCCGACCGGTGGTCTGGGTCTCGGCGGCGGCGGGGGGCGTCTTGCTGCTTGCGGCGATAATCGCCGCCGTCGCGGTCAACCGCGCGCCCATCGCCGAGAACCTGGTGAAGGAGAAGCTCGCCGAGTTGGGCCTCGGCGGCAGTGATCTTTCCATCACGCAATTGACCCCCTGGCGGGTCGAAGTGCGAAATCTGACTACCGGGCCGAAGGGCACGGCGCGGATCGACCGGCTCGCCGCCGATCTCTCGTGGCCGACCTGGACCCGCCCGGCCGTGTCCGGATTATCCCTCGACGGCGTGCAGCTGAATCTCGCGATCACTGACGGTGCGCTGGATGCGGGCGATCTGGCGCCGCTGCTTGCCATGGGGGGCAGCGCCACCGGCACCGATGATCAATCCGCCGCCCCCGCCATACCGGAGATCATGGTTGGCGATGCCTTCGTCGAAATCGTCCACCCGGGCGGCCCGACCGTCGTCTCGCTGACCGGGGTCGAGGTGGCGCTCGGCGCCGGCGGCGCCGTGGACCTGCGTCATGGCGAGGCGGATATCGTTCATCCCTTGGGGCAGGCGACGGTTCTGGTCTCCGGCGTCCGCCGGCCCGACGGCGAGATCACGCTCAATCTGACCCTCGATGGCGGCCAGGGGCGCGTCGGGCCGGTCGAACTGGCCGACGCCGAGGGCACCCTGCGCCTGTCCGGCGATCCCGCGCGGCCGTTGGCGATGGCCGGCGGCGGGGAAATTGCCGTCTCCGGCATGGCCTTGCCCGGGGGGCTGTTGGCCGGCGGCACGGTAGCGCTGCGCCTGGGGGGCGGAACGGCGGGGCTGACCGCCGCGCTGGCGGACGATGCCCTGGCCCTGCGCTTGAACGGCCGGCTTGACGCGGACCTGCATGACCTTGCCGCCGTGCCCGTAGACGTATCGGCCGAGGTGAGTGCCGAAAACTTGTCGCGCCTCAACCTGGTTCCGGGCTTGGCCGGGCAGGGGATGATCGCGGTGAAGGCCCCGGGCATGGCCGCCGATCTGGCATCCGGCGACCTGAACCGCCTGCCGCCGGTCACGGCGGAGGTCGATGTTTCCAATCTGGCGATGCCGCAGGCCCCCGGTACATGGGCGGCGAAGGGGCGTGCTCAAATCACTCTGGCGGACGGCATCGCGACGGTCGCCTTGGCGGAGGAGGGGCTGTCGATCAGCGGCGCTGCCCTGGGAGGCGCCATCACGGCGACCGTGCCCGGGCGGGCGCGGCTTCAAGTCGATCCTTTCCTGGTGTCGGACGTGGAACTGGCGTCATCGCGTGTTTCCGTCGACCGTCTCGACGTGGAGGGCGCGTCGGTCACCGGCCCGCTTGCGGTGGATGTTAAACCTCGGGACGGCGGATTGACGTTCGAGGCCGGAGCGTTGAAATCGGCGGCGTTCGATCTCAAGGCGGCGAGTCCGTCGCTGCGGATCAAGGCCGGTCGGCATGCCTTGGTCGCGCGGACCGCCCGGGTAAAGGGCAGTGCCCGGGTGAGCCTTCCACCGGAAGGCCTGCCGGGTATCCGTTTGGCGTTGTCGGGGCTGGGCCTGCATGCGCCGGATGCCGATGTGGAGGCGGAGGGGCTTTCCTTCACGGCGTCCCGCCGGGGCGGGCCGGATGAAAGCTGGAACGTGGATATCGAGGGCAAGCGTCTGCGTCACGTCGCGGCCGCGCCCTTTACCCTGTCTGCCAAGGGCCATTGGAATCCGCGAAAAGCGAACCTGGAAGGCAGCCTGCGCCAGGAAGGTTCGAACCTGGTTGCCGGGTTCTCGGTCAACCGGGATGGCCGGACGGGCGCCGGACGGGCCCGGATGGATACGGTGCCGCTCGATCTGGGCGGCGTGCCGGGCGGATTGAACGGCATTACACCCTTGGCGGCGCCCTTTATCAGAAGCCTCACCGGCACGGTCCAGGTTTCCGCCAGCACCGAATGGGACAAGGTGGGCAAGGTGGCGCCCGTCGCCGTCACCGCCAGCCTGCGCGGCGCCGGGATTACCCCCGCGGCATCGGTCCTGCCGCCGTCTTTCAAAGGCGCGGTCGCGGGCGTTGGCGCTTTGCCCGTGGAGGCAAGCCTGCCTGCCGATGACCCGGTGGCGGGACGGGGGATTGTGACGATTGGCGGCGGCAACCTGCGATTGGGGGCCGCCCAGGCCACGGGGGTCGAAGGAAAGTTGGACCTGGACCGTATTTGGCCACCGCACAGCCCGCCGGGTCAGGAATTCCGTATCGGCCATATTGCCGCTGCGCTGCCGGCCAAGGACGGCCGCATGCGGTTTCAATTGCAAGGTGCGGCATCGGCGGCGATCGAACGGATCGAGGTGACGACCATCGGCGGTCGCATCTGGGCCGAGGATATCGCCGTATCCGACGGCGCCCTGCCGGAAAAGGTCGTTTTGCACGCCGATAACCTGGGGCTGGGTGACCTGGCGTCTCAGTTCAATGTCATGGGGCTTTCGGCCGACGGCAGGCTGTCCGGCCGGGTGCCGGTGACCTTCGCCGCGGATGGGGCGGTGCTGATCCAGGGCGGCGAACTGGCGGCACAGGAGAAGGGCAATCTGTCCTTCAGGCCGCCGACGCGGGCCCCCGTGCAGGATGAGGCAGCCCAAGCCGAGAAGCAGGGAGGGCGCATGGACCTGGTACTCGACGTTCTCGAGGACCTGAGGTTCGACGGATTGACCGTGTCGCTGGACGGTAACGCCCGAAAGGACATTCGCGCGCGCCTGCGCATTCAGGGCCGTAATCCCAAGATTCAGGATGGCCGACCCGTGGATTTGACGGTCGATCTGAGCGGGAATATCGGCGAAGCGATCCAGGCGGAGTTCGAAAACTTCGACATTCAGGGGCTCACCCGCGCCCGTTGATAGGTTCCCGAATTGCCATTTTGGCGAAAGCCTGGGGAAATATATTGCAGCGCGAAACAAAAAAACCCCGGAATGCTGCGATTTCGGGATTGATGGATGTTTTGGATTGTATACAATGCGGCGCATTCATAACCCCCAAGGAAACACTCAAATGCAACTCCGTACCCGCCCCCTGACAGACACCTTCGGCCTCGAGATTCTCGATGTCGATCTCGCCAATCTGGACGACGAGACCTTCGACGCCATCTACAAGGCTTGGCAGGATCAACCGCTGATTCTTTTTCGCCGTCAGGGCCTGAGCGAACGCCAGCAGGTGGAATATTCCAAGCGCTTCGGCGAGATGGATATTCTGGTGCGTGACGACATGCTGTCGCCGGACCACCCGGAAATCATCTATATCACCAACCTGATGCGTCCGGACGGCACACCGCTGGGCGGCCTGGGCAACTACGAAGTCTATTGGCATCACGATCAGATCTATCGCCAGCGCCCGGCCTCCGGTTCGATCTTCTGCGCCGTCGAGATGCCGGAAAATCAGGGCTGCACGTCCTGGTGCAATACCAAACTCGGCTACGACACGCTGCCCGACAACCTGAAGAAGGCGATCGAAGGCAAGCGCGCCACGGCCAAATACGCCGTGAAGGAAGGCTCGACGACGCTCAAGGATCTGGGTCACAACAAGGACGAGATGAAGAAGATCCACGACCGTACGCCGCCGGCGACACACGATATCGTTCTGGAAAACCCGGCGACGGGGCAGAAGTCGATCTATATCGATCCGAACAAGACCATGGGGATCGAAGGTTTGTCCGACGAGGAAACCAAGGAACTGGTCGACGCCCTGACCGAGCACATGGTTCAGGACAAGTTCATCTATTCGCATGCCTGGCAGAACGGTGACGTCATCATGTGGGACAACGCCCGCCTGTGGCACAAGCGCGACGCCTTCGACATGACCAAGCCCCGGTTCGCCCGGCGCACGACGATCTTCCTTCGGCCCGAGGACTTCGCTGTTCCCGAGCCTGAAGCTGCCTCGAACGCGGCCTGAGCGGCCGCACATGACGGAGCAGAAAAAGACCCCTCTCGAGGGGCTCAGGGTCATTGACGCGTCCACGGTCATCGCCGGTCCCACGATCGGCATGATCATGGGCGATTTCGGGGCCGACGTGATCAAGGTGGAACACCCGCGCGGCGACGTGCTGCGCAACACGGGCTACCTGAAAGACGGCGTCGGCCTGTGGTTCAAGATGGCCAACCGCAACAAGCGGTGCATCACCCTGAATTTCAGCAACGAGAAAGGCCAAGAGCTTTTCAAGGAACTGATCAAGTCGACGGACGTGCTGATCGAGAATTTCCGCACGGGCACCATGGAGAAATGGGGCCTGGGTTGGGAAGACCTGAAGGCGATCAATCCGCGGCTGGTGATGATCCGGGTGACCGGTTTCGGCCAGACGGGGCCGTACAAGAACCGTCCGGGTTTCGGCACCATCGCGGAGGCGTTTTCCGGCTTTGCCCATACCACGGGCGAGCCGGACGGCCCACCGACCTTGCCGAACTTCGGCCTGGCCGACGGCATCGCGGCGTCCTACGGCACCTTCGCCGCGATGTTCGCCCTGTATCATCGCGATGCCCAGGGCGGGGGCGAGGGGCAGTACATCGATTTGTCGATCTACGAGCCCTTGTTCCAGGTCATGGGCCCGCAGCCCCTGCAGTACGATCAATTGGGCGTCGTCCAGGATCGTTACGGCAACCGGTCGAAGAACAACGCGCCGCGCAATACCTACAAGACCAAGGATGGGCATTGGGTCGCCATTTCGACCAACTCGCCATCCATCGTCACGCGGGTGCTGACGTTGTGCGGTGGTAAGGAGGTCGCGGAAGACCCGCGCTTCCAAACGCCGCAGGGCCGGGTGGAACATGTCGAGGAAGTCGACGGCGTCGTCGCCGGCTGGATCGCGAAGCATGACCTGAAGACCGTCCTGGACGAGTTCGAAAAAGCCGAAGCCGCCATCGGCCCGGCCTATTCCATCGACCAGATCTTCGAAGACCCGCAGTATCAGGCGCGGGAAGACATCATCGCGGTGGAGGACGAAGACCTCGGCACCATCCGCATGACCAACGCCTTTCCGTTCATGTCCAAGACACCGGCCCGGATCAAGCATCCCGGACCGCGCAAGGGGCAGCACACGGAAGACATTCTCTGCGGTGAACTGGGCCTGAGCCCGGAAGACCTCGCCAAGTTGCGCGAGGACGGCGCCATTTGACGAATTGAATTTAGTGGCGGGCCGCAAGGCCCCCGTTCCAGTGATCCCCCGCTTCGGTTCGTCCGTCGCGGGGGATTTCCGTTTCGACGCCTGAAAATCTATAGGGCCGCGCGCGGCGGGGGCGGGGGCATGATCGGGGTCTGGTTGCGGATATCCGCCAGGATTCCTTCGCGGTCGTTGTCGATCCGGTCCAGCAACTTGCGCCGGCGGGCGTTGACCTTCATGTGGCTGCTGCTCCAGCGCATGATCTCGATGATCACCGGGGCCAGCGCCACGCCTTTCTCCGTCAGGCTGTAGACGAAGCTGCGCCGGTTTTCCGGGTCGCGTTCCTTGCTGATGATGCCCTCGCATTCCAGATGCTTAAGGCGCGTCGCGAGTACATTCGTCGCGATCTGTTCGTTCGATGCCAGGAACTCGTTATAGCGCCGCTTGCCGTAAAGCATCATGTCGCGCAGCACCAACAGGGACCAGCGATCGCCGAAGGTATCGACGCCGTAGGCGATCATGCAGTCGCTGTCGTGCTTTTTGGGATCGTGTTTCATGGACACAGCATAAATTTATGCTTGCAAAAAGCAAGTGAAAACGATAGGAGTAATTCACTTGCTTTTTGCAAGTCTTATTCCCGGCCGCGCAAATGGCCGGATCCTGGCGCCGAAAAGGAGGCCCGCCATGAACATGCTGACGAATATTTCCCTGCCGCAACTCGACGAAGCGGCCATGATATCACCCAAGGAAGAGAGGCGGCCCGAACCGTCCCGCGCCGCGATCCAGGCTGGCGTAGACCGCGCCCGGGTATTGCGCGCGCAAGCGTTTCTCGCGGCCGCCGGGCGGCTGCGGGCAGGGTTGAAGCGTTTGTTCGGTGTCGACGCCGATCGGTGACCGTTCGGGGCCGGCTCAGCTTCCGCCGATATCCTTCAATGCCGGCGGATTGGCGGGGGCGGGCTGTCCCAGCAGGGGCGGATGGGCGCGCTGATACTGCGGAGGGAAGGCCGCCTGGGCGCGCAGTTCCTCCGCTGCATGCCAGGGCCAGCGCGGGTCGTACAGAACGCCGCGCGCCAGGGCGACCATGTCGGCCTGACCCGAAACGACGATGGTTTCCGCCTGCTTCGGCTCGGTGATCTGGCCCACGGCCATGGTCGGCATGCCGGTCGCCCGTCGGATATCGGCGGCGAAACCGGTCTGATAGCCCGGCCCGGCGTCGATCTTCTGTTCGGGCGCGTTGCCGCCCGACGACACATCGACGAAGTCGCAGCCGCGAGTCTGCAGCTCCTTGACGAAGGCGATGGTCTGATCGACGTCCCAGCTGCCTTCAACCCAATCGGTCGCCGAAACGCGGATACCGACGGGCGTGCCGTTATCGAATACCGCGCGCACGGTTTCGAAAACCTCCAACGGGAATTTCATGCGCCCGGCCAGGTCACCGCCGTAGGCGTCGTCGCGCTTGTTGCTGTAGGGCGACAGGAACTGGTGCAGCAGGTAGCCATGCGCGGCATGGACCTCGATCGCGTCATAGCCCAGGCGCTTGGCCCGCAGCGCAGCGTCGGCGAAGGCCGTCTTGATCCGCGCCATGCCGTCTTCGTCCAGCGCCGCCGGAACATGCCAGTCCGACGCATAGGGCAGGGCCGACGGCGCCTCGGTCGGCCAGGCGCGCGGATCATCGGCGGCGAGCGACGTGCCGCCCAGCCAGGGCAGGTCCGACGACGCCTTGCGTCCGGCATGGGCAAGCTGAATGCCGATCTTGGCGTTGCCGAATTCGCGGTAGAACTTGATGACGCGGGCCATGGCGGCCTCGTTCTCGTCAGAATAAAGCCCGACGCAGCCGGGGGTGATGCGGCCCTGGGCCTCGACGCCCGAGGCTTCGACGATGACCAGCCCGGCGCCGGAAACGGCATATTGGCCGAGGTGCATCAGGTGCCAATCGTTCATGGAGCCGTCCTTGGCCGAATACTGGCACATGGGAGCGACGATGATGCGGTTGGAAAGCTCGAGATTGCCGAGGTGGATCGGCGAGAAAAGCTGGCTGGGCATGGCTGTCTCTTGTCGGTTGGGCCGAGGGCGAATGAAAAAGGGGAATGCCGAAGACATTTTCGGCGAAAGGTGCGGCAAAGCCTAATCGGATTTGCCGTCCTCGACAAATGGGGAGCCTATTCCCGATTGGCAAGATGCTTGGGCCTGCCGCGCCCATCCGCTATAGGACGCGGATGGAAACCGCCGACGTCATCATTCTGGGGGGCGGGGCGGCCGGGCTCATGTGCGCGGCCGGCGCGGTTGCGCGTGGGCGCCGGGTCGTGGTGCTGGAACGCAATCCGAAGGTCGCGCAGAAGATCCGCATTTCCGGCGGCGGGCGGGCCAATTTCACCAATCTGCACGCCGCGCCGGCGAATTTCCTGTCGGACAATCCCCGGTTCTGCGTTTCGGCGCTGAAACGCTTTACGCAGCGGGATTTCATCGCGCTCGTCGAAAAGCACGGCATCGCCTATCACGAAAAGACCCTGGGTCAGTTGTTCTGTGACGACAGCGCGCAGCAGATCATCGACCTGCTGCTGGCGGAAGCCGAGGGGGCGGCCATTCGTACCGGTGTTTCCGTCACGGGTGTTTCACGGACCGGCGGCAGGTTCCTGGTCGAAACGGACAAGGGCGCCTTCGAGGCCGCCGCCCTGGTCGTCGCAACGGGCGGGCCGTCGATCCCCAAGATGGGGGCCAGCGGCTTCGCCTATGATCTTGCGAAACAATTCGGTTTGCGCGTCGTCGACCCCCGGCCGGGGTTGGTGCCGCTGACCTTCGACCCGGCGATGCTGGCGCGGCTGGATGGACTTTCCGGCGTTTCCGTGCCCGCCACGGCGACGCTCGGCAAGGTTCGGTTCGACGAAGCCCTGCTGTTCACCCACCGGGGGCTCAGCGGCCCGGTGATCCTGCAGATTTCTTCCTACTGGCACCCGGGCGAGGCGATCGGCCTCAACCTGTTGCCGGGCACGGACCTGTTTCAGGTGTTGAAGGACATGAAGCGGGACGAGCCGAAGAAAGAGGTGCCCACGGCCTTGGCCCAATTCCTGCCGAAGCGCCTGGCGCAGCGGCTGTGCGAATGGACCGATTGCCTGGGCCGTCTGGCGGATCAGCCGGACAAGCGCCTGCGCGTCTTGGCCGAACAGGTCAATGCCTGGACCGTCACCCCGCACGGGACGGAGGGGCTGCGCACGGCGGAGGTCACGGTCGGCGGGGTCGATACCCGCGACCTGTCGTCCAAGACCATGGAAGCGAACGACGTTCCCGGCCTTTATTTCATCGGCGAGGCGGTGGACGTGACCGGCCACCTGGGCGGTTTCAATTTCCAATGGGCCTGGGCGTCCGGCCACGCCTGTGGCGAGGTGGTCTAGGGCTCAAGTGTCCGCACCTTGCGGAACGACGCAGTCTGCGTTTTCGGCACTTTCGGCGCGAAAATCATCGATATGGCTGCGCACGCAATCCAGGAAGGTTTGGGCGTCTTCCGACAGGATCTGGCCCGCGTGGAAGATATATCCGAACAGCAGCCAATGGGCGGGCGCCATCGGACGGGTCACGATGCCGGCGGGGGCGCCGAGCACCGAGAGCCGGTCGTTGATGGCGATCCCGGCGCCGTCCCGCGCCAGTTGGCAGGCGATCACGGAAGACGTCGTCTCCACGGCATAGGCGGGCATCAGGCCGCTTGAGCGGAAGAAGGCGTCGGTCTGCTGCCGGCCGAAGAGGTTGGGCTGCATCCCGATGATCGGTAGGCGCGCCAAGTCTTCCGCCGTCACGGCGTCTTTGCGGGCGAGAGGATGATCCGCCGCCATCACGGCCTCCATGCGGACGCGGCAGAGCGGGCGGCTTTCGATGGGCATCAGGGTCGGCGGCACCGGCAGGGAGCCGATGCCCAGGTCATAGCGGGCAATGCCCGAGCGGCTTTCGAATTCGAACCGCGACAGCACGTCGACGACGCTTTTGAGGTTCGGTTGGCTTCGTTGCAGACGCGCCAAGGCGGGGGTGACCAGACCGGCGGCGGTGCGGGGGGCGGTGACCAGGCGCAGCGGCTGGCCCTGGCCCGCCTGAATGCCGGCGGCGATATGCGGCAATTCGTCGATGCCATCCAGGATGTGGCGGGTTTCGCGGTAGAACCTGTCGCCTGCTTCGGACAGGGTCAGGCTGCGCCGCGTTCGATCGAACAATTTCAGGCGCGTCTCGCCCTCCAGCATTTGGATCAGGCGGCTGACCGCCGGCTGACTCAGGTTCATGGCCTGGGCGGCCGCGGCGAGGGAGCCCTGGGAGACGACCAGCCGAAAGGCCTGCAGTGTCTTGAAATTCATTCAAATGCCGATTCAAAAACGTCTCGTACCTTATTGATTATATGCCGAATTCTGGTGACATATGCAAATTACTGAATGGTTGATGAATAGTTTCGATTTTTCTTTTCAGTCGGGGCGGCGCAGATTGCCGGGGTCGCGGCCTTCCGCGGCATATGGGAGACATCATTCAAGACGAGGAGATCAACGATGCGTTTCCGTCGTTTCGCCAATCAATCCATATTCCTGGTTCTGTTCGCGGCTGCCTGGGCGGTTACCGCCACCGCCGTGCAGGCCGAGGGCATGCAGCCCGCCGTTACGCAGCTGAAAGTCGACAAGCCGCAGCGCGTGCTGTTCATGGGCAACAGCTATCTCTACTACAATGACAGCCTGCACAATCACGTCCGCCGCATGGTCGCGGCATCGGGCATCTACGGCTTGAAGGAGATGAAGTACAAATCGGCGACGATCAGCGGCGGTATGCTGTTCGACCACGACATCGACAGCTATCTGACGCCGGGCAAATTGCGTGTGAAGGGGCCGTTCCAGGTCGTCATCATGCAGGGCTTCAGCGCCGCCGCGACGAAGAAGGGCCATCCGCCCAAGTTCGAGGCGACCGTCGCCGAATTCGCCAAGAAAATCACGGCGGCGGGCGGCCAGCCGGCGTTGTACATGACTCACGCCTATACCAAGAACCACAAGAAGTACGATCCCAAGATGATCGAGGCGATCGAGAAGCTTTACGTGGGGACGGGCAACAAGGTCGGCGCCCTGGTCATTCCCGTCGGTTTGGCTTTCGAGGAAGCCCACAAGCAGCGCCCGAACCTGGACCTGCAGCAGACCTACGACGGCTCGCACCCCAATTTGCACGGCACGTATCTCGCGGCCTGCGTGGTCTTTGCCAGCCTCTACGGGCAATCGCCGGTCGGCAATGCCTATGATTACTTCGGCAAGGTCGACAAGGACACGGCGGCCTTCCTGCAGAAGGTCGCGGAAACGACCGTGAACGGGTTTTTCGGCCGCAAGTAAGCCGAGACATCTGACGGCAGACCCAGCCTCGGCGGGCGGTCTTCGGGCCGCCCGCCGTTTCCTTGCCCGGATCGTTAGCGGATATCGAAGGCGATGGAGTGGCGCAGGCCTTCCTGGGTGAAGGGTTTGACCCCATGCCACAGGTAGGACGGGAACAGGACCAGCAGGCCCGGCTCGGGCCGTATCAGGCGGTGGGTCTTGTTTTTCTCGCTGACGAAGGCATCCGGCGGGGCGCCGAATTGGATGCAGCCTTCGCCGGATGCCCATACGTCCTCGGGCAGGTCCGGCGCCTTCACGTAATAGACCCCGGACAGCCATCCTTCGTTGTGGATATGGCTGGCGTCGTACCCGGCGCCGTAAAGGATCGTCGACCAGGCGCCCATGAACTCGAAATCCGGGTTGATATAGCGCAGGAAGGGATGGTTCGGGTCGGATTTCAGCGTCGCGACATAGGCCCGCACGGCGTCGTGGATCAGATCGCGGACAATCCGAACGTTGCCGGTCGCGTTACGGAACAGGTTGTCGGGAATCTGCGTGCCGCCCCGCATGGTCTGGTCCAAGGGGATGGAGCCGGCCTTGTGCTGTTTTTCCAATTCCCGATGCAGGGCGTCGTTGAACGCCGCCATGTCGGCAAACCCGGGAGGGGTCGGCAAGGGGATGGTTTTCACGTCCTTGTCGTAATCGACGAAGGCATCGATTTCGGGATCGTCCGCTTCAACCATGGCGATGGTCATCGTACCCAGAATGCCGCTCATGCGCGGTTTCAGGCGATGGGCGGTCTTCAAGACATCGACGGCGTCGTCATGGCGGCCGGCGCGGATCAGGCTCTGCCCCTGGCTTTCCAGGATTTGCGGATCGTCGGGCGCCTGGCGCACGGCATCTTCGTAGTGACGCAGGGCGTCCTCGTGGCGGTCGAGCATGGACAGCGACCACCCCAGCGCCGCATGGGCGATCGGCTGGTTCGTATCCAAGTCCAGGGCATGGCTCAGGACAGGTACGGCGTCGGCGAAGGCTTCGTCCTGGGCCAGTTCCCAGCCGTACTGCGCATGTACCTGCGGCAGGTCCGGATGGTTTTCGATGGCCCAGCGGAAGGTGTCGTAGCATTCGGTGTCCCGGTCCGTCGCCTTCATCAGGCCTTTGAAGCTTTTGTGGCTGTCAATATGGGTCGGGTCCATGCGGACCGACGACCAGCAGGATTCTTCCGCGCCCTCGGGGTCACCCAGGGTGAACTGCAGCGACGCCATGGCCGCGAAGGTATCCGGGATGCCGCCGCTGACCTGCACGACCTTTTTCAGCACACTCAGTGCGCCTTCCAACTTGCCCGCATCGCGCAACGCGATGCCGTAATTGTGGAGGATCTCCGGCTCGTCCGGGGTCAGACGCAAGGCGGCCTCGAACGACAGGATCGCCGCCTGCAGGTCGCCCAGGCGTTGTTGGGCCATGCCCAGGTTATTGAGGATATCCGCATTTTGCGGCGCCAGGTCATGGGCGCGCTGGTACTTTTCGCGGGCACTTGCGGGCTCGCCCATATGGAACAACGCCAATCCCAGGTTATTGAAATAATTCGGGTTGTTGGGATCCAGCTCGGTCGCGCGGCTCAGGATTTCGACCGCGCCCATCAGGTTCCCCATCTGCATCGTGGCGACGCCCAGCAGGTGGTGCGCCTCGGGATGCCCCGGGTTGCCCGCGATGAACTCGCGATACAGGCGCTGGGCGTCCTGGAGATGTCCGGCCTGATGACTGGCGAAGGCTTGTTGCAGAAGGTTCAACGCGGGGGCCCTTTGTCGTCGACACGGCGGATGCCCATGATGTAGCGCAGCGCCGCCGGACAGGCAAAGGGCTTTCGGGGGCGCGTTATTTTCGGCGCATGCTGTCGTCGAAATCGTCGAGCGATGGGAAGGCGAGGGGCGTCAGGCTGTCCAGGTTTCGCAGCCGGTCTTCGTAGTCGTTCAGATATTGCGCCCGCGCGGCGTCGTCCACATAGGGCACGTGCCAGGCGACGAAAGGCGGCAGGACCGTCATGCCCGTATAGGCGAGGGTGCCGCGCAGCAGGGGGCGCAGCATGTCATCCAGCTTGCCATGAATGGCTTCGTCGCTGTCGAGCATGTGCTCCCGTCCGCCCAGGGTCAGGGTCAGCATGGCTTTCTTGCCTTTCAGGCCGCCCCGGTCGTAGAAACGCCGCCCGCCGTAGGTCAGGCCGGAGACCATGACCCGGTCGATCCAGCCTTTCAAGATCGCCGGTACGGAAAACCAATAGAGCGGGAAATGCAGGATCAGCAGGTCGCAACGGATCAGCTTGTCGATCTCCGCCGCGATATCGGGCGCCAGGGTGCCCGTCTCGTGCCCGTGGCGTTGTTCCATGGCGTAGACCAGATAGTCAGGATCGGCGCGGTCGGTGAAGTCGTCGGGGCCCGACACGGGATTGAAGCCCATGGCATAGAGGTCCGAAACCTCCACCGAATGACCGAGGTCGGCAAGAATCCTGACGGAATGATCGCGCAGCGCCGTGTTGAACGACTGCGGTTCGGGATGGGCGTGGACGATCAGGACGTTCATGCGGCGGGTCTCACTCCGGCGGCGCTTCGGCGCCCGTGCGCTCGGTGATCAGGCCGTAGTGTTCCGTGCGCCGGTGGGCGGCGAAGTTGAAGGTCGAACCTTTCAGAAAGGCGCAGGCGTCCAGGTCGCAATCGTGGACGATGACTTCGTCGTCTTCCGTCTCGGCCTCGGCGACGACCTGGCCGTCGGGATTGATGATACAGCTGCCGCCCATCAGGTGATAGTCGGGGGCTTCCTCGCCCGCCTTGGCGACGCCGACGACCCAGGTCGCGTTCTGATAGGCCCCGGCCTGCATGGAAAGGCGCGAATGGTGGTGGCGCAGCTCCGGCGTGTCCGGCCCGCCCAGTCCGTTCCATGACGGCGTGTTGTAGCCGAGCATGATCAACTCAACCCCCTGCAGGCCCATGACCCGATAGGTCTCCGGCCAGCGGCGGTCGTTGCAGATGCACATGCCCATCACGCCGCCCATGGTGCGCCAGACGGGAAAGCCCAGGTTTCCGGGTTCGAAATAGCGTTTTTCCAGATGCTGGAAGCGGCGCTCCGGCTCCAATTCGGCGTGACCGGGCAGGTGTACCTTGCGGTACTTGCCGACGATCTTGGCGTCCTTGTCGACCAGGATCTGGGTGTTGAAGTGATGACCGTCTGGCGTCAGTTCGGCATAGCCCAGGGAAAAGCCGATCTTGTTGTCGGCCGCGTAGTCGAACAACGGCCGCGTGGCGTCGTTGGGCATCTCCCGTTCGAACCATTCATCCATGTCTGACCGGTCATCGGCGTAGAACCGGGGAAAGAAGGTCGTCAGCGCCGTTTCCGTATAGACGACCACATCCGCGCCCTGGGCCTTGGCCTGTTTCATCATCTCCAGCAAACGGGCGACGATCACCTGACGGCTGTCGGTTTCCAGGTTGGGGCCCTGTTGGGCGGCGGCGACGCGGATGATGCGGGTCATGGGGGATGGGCTCCTGTGGTTTCTTTCCGGCGAGCCTAGGCGGCCCGTACCGGTCGGACAAGATCAGAACAGGCGCGGCACCAGATACAGCGCCGCCAGGGCGATAACCGCCGTCGCCGCGAAATTGAGGAACACGCCCGCGGCGCACATATGGGCGACGTCGAGGCGCCCGGCGGCGAAGACGATGGCGTTGGGCGGCGTCGCCACCGGCATCATGAAGGCGCAACTGGCGGCGAGCGCCACCGGCACGGCGAAGACCATCGGATCGTGCCCGAGCGTTGCGGCCAGCGCGGCGGCGACCGGAATGAACACCGCCGCCGTCGCCGTGTTCGAGGTGATCTCCGTCAGGAACACCACCATCCCCGTGATCAGCAGCAGCACCGCGATCAGCGGCATCGTGCCGCCCTCGGCGAACAGGCCGCCCAGCCATTGGGCAAGGCCCGTTTCCTGGATCGCCCCGGCCAACGACAGGCCGCCGCCGAACAGGATCAAAATCCCCCAGGGCAGGCGCGCCGCATGAGACCAGTCCATCAGGAAGCTGCGGGTCTTCAGATCGACCGGAATGGCGAAGGCCGCGACGGCGCCGATCAGGGCGATGGCCGTATCGTTCAGCGGCACCACGTCGTCGATCAGGGGCCGGAACATCCAGGTCAGCGCCACGGCGAGGAACAGCAGCGCCGTCAGTGCTTCGCCCCGGCCGATGGGCCCCAGTTCGTCATGGGCGCGGTCGATGCCGTCCTGAATGGGACCCTGGGCCAGGTCGTCGGCCGGGCAGGTGACCTTGGTCAGCAACAGCCAGGCCGCGACCAGCAGCACCAAGGCGACGGGTAGTCCCAGCGCCATCCATTGGGCGAAGCCGATCTCGATCCCGTGGTTCTGGCCCATGTAGCCCGCGAGGAAGGCATTGGGCGGTGTGCCGATCAGGGTCGCCGTGCCGCCGATGCTGGCGGCATAGGCGATGGCCAGCAAGAGGCCGCGGGCGAAGCGGTCCTTGGCCGGGGCGGGGGGGCTGCCGTCGTCCGCATCGTCGCCGTCGACGAAAGCGATGACGCTCAAGGCAATCGGTACCATCATCAACGTCGTCGCCGTGTTCGAAACCCACATGCTGAGCAACGCCGTCGCCGCCATGAACCCGGCGGTCAGGCGCGCGGGCTGCGTCCCGGCGACGGCGATGATGCGGATCGCGATGCGCCGATGCAGATTCCAGCGCTCCATGGTCAAGGCGATGACGAAGCCGCCGAGGAACAGAAAGACCAAAGGATGGCCGTAGGCCGAGGTCGTCGCCTTCAGATCCGTCACGCCGAGCAGCGGAAACAGGATCGCGGGCAGCAAAGCCGTGGCGGGCAGGGGCACCGCCTGGGTCAGCCACCAAAGCGCCATCCACCCGGCGACGGCGGCGACGGTCCAGCCGCCGGGGCTGAGCCCCATCGGCGCCGGCAGGGCCATGACCGCGAGGAATAAGGCCGGTCCCGCCGAGAGCGCGAGCAGCGCACGTAGGCCACGGGCGCCACGCCGGGCAGTTTCCGGCGGGTGATCCGGGTCGGGGCTGGCGGGCGGCGAGGCGGGCGGCATGGCGGCTCCGGAATTGCGGCGGGGGCTGGCGATAGGACGATGGGCAGCTTAAGGTATCGGGCATCGGAACGGCAGGGGCCAGATGGACCAGAAACCGGATATATCGGACAACGACGCGCGCGACCGCGCCCGCCTCAAGGGCTTCGCCCTGCATTTGATGGGATACATCGTCGTTGTCGCCGCATGCGCGATTTTGAACTTCACCAAAACGCCGAACGAGCTCTGGTTCATCTATCCCATGGTCGCCTGGGGCGCGCCCTTGGCACTGCATGCCGCCTGGGTCATGGGCCTGTTCGACGGGTTGACGCAGGGGAAATAAGGGCCGCCGACCGATGACGGTCGCTGAACGGGGGATTCGCCGCGTAGGAATCGCGGAAACAGGGGAATTTTGCGCTGCAATAGCGTGGAAATTCGGTTACACCAAGGGCGGGTCGCGGCGCCGGAACACGGTCGCCTCGACGGACCCTTCAAGGGGGCAATCTACGACTTAAACAGCCAGGGCCGGCCAAAACATGTTCAAAAAAATTCTGATCGCCAACCGGGGCGAAATCGCCTGTCGCGTCATGAAGACCGCGAAGAAGATGGGAATCAAGACGGTCGCCGTCTATTCCGACGCCGACAAGCTGGCGTTGCACGCCGACATGGCCGACGAGGCCGTGCATATCGGTGCGTCGCCGTCGTCTGAAAGCTATCTGGTGATCGACAAGATTCTCGACGCCATAGAACAGACGGGCGCCGACGCCGTCCACCCGGGCTACGGCTTCCTTTCGGAAAACGCCAAATTCGCCGAAGCCCTGGCCAAGAAGGGCGTCGCGTTCATCGGCCCGCCGGTCGGCGCGATCAACGCCATGGGCGACAAGATCGAATCCAAGAAATTGGCGGAAAAAGCCAACGTCAACGTGGTTCCCGGCCATACGGAAGCGGTCAGCGACCCGGACATGGCGGTCGAGATCGCGAACAAGATCGGTTATCCGGTGATGTTGAAGGCATCGGCCGGCGGCGGCGGCAAGGGCATGCGCATCGCCCATAACGATGCCGAGTGCAAGGACGGCCTGGAACGCGCCCGGTCCGAAGCGGCCTCCAGCTTCGGCGACGACCGGGTTTTCGTCGAAAAGTTCATTGGCGAGCCGCGCCATATCGAAATCCAGGTCCTGGCCGACAAGCACGGCAATTGCGTCTATCTGAACGAACGCGAATGCTCGATCCAGCGCCGCCACCAAAAGGTTCTGGAAGAGGCGCCGTCGCCGTTCCTCGATGAGGCGACCCGCAAGGCGATGGGCGAGCAGGCCGTGGCCCTGTCCCAGGCCGTCGATTATTGCTCGGCCGGGACGGTGGAATTCATCGTCGACAAGGACAAGAACTTCTACTTCCTGGAAATGAACACGCGCCTGCAGGTCGAACATCCGGTGACCGAATACATCACCGGCCTGGACTTGGTGGAGTTGATGATCCGCGTCGCGGCGGGAGAAAAGCTGCCGTTCGGCCAGAAGGACGTGCCGCTGAACGGCTGGTCCATCGAGGCCCGCATCTATGCCGAGGACCCGTTCCGCAACTTCCTGCCGTCGACCGGGCGCCTGGTGCGTTACCGCCCGCCGGCCGAAACGGAAACCGTGCGCGTCGACACCGGCGTGTTCGAAGGCGGCGAGATTTCCATGTTCTACGACCCCATGGTCGCCAAGTTGGTGACCTACGGTAAGGACCGGAACGCCGCCATGGACGAGATGGCCCGCGCGCTGGACCGGTTCCAGATCACCGGCGTCGCCAACAACATCGCGTTCCTGGCGGCCTTGATGGCCCATGATCGGGTGCGTTCCGGCGATTTCTCGACCAACTTCATCGCCGAGGAATATCCCGAAGGCTTCAACCCCAAGGACGCGGTTCAGGACGATCCGACCCTGACGATCGCCGTCGCCGCCGCCATGCACCGTGCCTACAACGAACGGGCGGCGCTTATTTCCGGTCAGGTCGAGAACCACCACCGCAAGGTCGCCGCCGACTGGGTGGTGTTGCTGGGCCGCGATCCGCATCCGGTCACCGTGGTTCCGGCGGACGGCGGATACGACGTGACCGTCGGCGGTAAGACGATGGCATTGCGCACCGATTGGGGCCTAGGTGATGGCCTGATGGAACTGACCCTGGACGGCGCGGAATACAGCGTTCAGGTCGGCCGCGCCGATGTTGCCTACCGCATTCTTCACGGCGGCACGGAATCCATGGCCCTGGTGGTCAGCCCGGGGACGGCGGAAATGCACCGCCATATCCCGGAGAAACTGCCGCCGGATACGTCCAAGCTTCTGATGTCGCCGATGCCGGGGCTGCTGGTCTCGCTCGCCGTCGAGGCAGGGCAGGAGGTCAAGGCCGGCGAGGAGTTGTGCGTTCTCGAAGCCATGAAGATGGAAAACGTGATGCGCGCCGAGAAGGATGCCGTGGTCAAGGAGATCAACGCGGCGCCCGGCGACAGCCTGATGGTCGATCAGGTCATCATGGAATTCGAGTAGCCGCCGGGCGGAGCCATAGGCCGCCATGCCGGAAGCCGTCGAAACAATTCACGTCGTTATCGAAGGCCGCGTCCAGGGCGTCTGGTACCGGGGGTGGACCTGTGAGCAGGCAGGGGAACTGGGCCTTTGCGGATGGGTGCGCAACCGCCGCGACGGCACGGTCGAGGCCGTGTTCTCAGGTGCGCCCCAATCCGTCGCCGAAATGCTCCGCCGCTGCCATGACGGGCCGCCGGCGGCGCGGGTGACGGATGTCCGTTCCGCGCCGGCCGACGATCCGGGCCTGGCCGTCTTTGAAACCCGTTCGACCCTTTGATCCTTGGCCGTGGCCGGGGGCGCCCCGGCCACAGGGACCGCCTAGGCTGCGCGCACGCCGCCCAGGAACTTCTCGACCTGACTGCGCAGATGGTCGGCCTGGGTGTTCAGGTTGCTGGCCACCGTCGTTACC
>NZRL01000006.1 GCA_002696205.1 Rhodospirillaceae bacterium
GACGTCCATCCGAACGAGGTCCTGGTCCGTATCACCATGTCGACCATCTGCCGCTCGGACATCCATTCCTACCAGGGCCACCGGCCCAATCCGTGCCCGGGCATCCTGGGTCACGAAATCGTCGGCATCATCGAACAACTGGGCGCGGACCGGGAATTGGACATGCGCGGCGACCGGCTGGCCGTCGGCGACCGGGTGACCTGGACCGAATTCTTTCACGACGGCGAATCCTATTACGCCGACATCCACGACATGCCGCAGAAGGCCGCGGGCCTGCGCAAATACGGCCATGACCTGGTCGAGGACGATCCGCACTTCCTGGGCGGCTTCGCCGATTATTGCTACATCCTGCCGGGCACCGGGATTCTCAAGCTGCCGGACGAGATTTCCGACGAGGAAGCGACGCCGCTGAACTGCGGTGCCGCGACCATGGTCTCGGTGACCGAGGCGGCGGAGATCGACGTCGGTGACACGGTCGTCGTCCAGGGCCTGGGCCTGTTGGGGCTTTACGGCTGCGCCATCGCCAAGGCGCGGGGCGCGCGCAAGGTCGTCGGCCTGGACGCGGTCGCGGACCGCTTGGAACTGGCCCGGAAATTCGGCGCCGACGTGACCTTCGACGTGAGCAAGATGGACGATGCCGAATTGGTCGCCGCCGTGCGCGCCGAATGCACGCCCGACGGCGCCGATGCGGTGCTCGAGGTCTGCGGATTACCGGCGGTCGTGCCGGCGGGGCTGAAGATGCTGCGGGTCGGCGGGCGCTACATCCTGGGCGGCCTGGTCAATCCCAACGCCATGTTCACGGTCGACGGCAACGAAATTCTCCGCCGCTGGATCGTCATGAAGGGCGTGCACAACTACCATCCCCGGCACCTGGTGCAGGCCCTGGATTTCGTCATGGCGAACCGCGACCGGTTTCCGTTCAAGGAACTGGTCGATTCCAAATTTTCCCTGGATCAACTGGACGAAGCCTTCGCCCGTGCCGCCGACCGATCGGTTCTGCGCGCCGCCATTGTGCCCTGAGGCGACGGGTCCTGCTCCGGGCTTTCCCCGCCTTCAGGTTTCCTGTTAAATACACCCGGAACGTGGGAAATAAACGGGCAGGAAACCGCATCGCCATGGCATTGAATCCGAAGGTCACCTCCTTCTTCGACGAACGTACGTTCACGATCACCCATATCGTTACCTGCCCCGAGACGGGTGCGACCGCGATCATCGATCCGGTGCTGGATTACGACGCGGCATCGGGGCGGACTTATAAGGAAAGCGCCGAGGCCGTGATCAACCAGATCGGGCAGGGCAGCGGCGTCGTCGAATGGGTGCTGGAAACCCATGTCCATGCGGACCATCTGACGGGTGCTCCTTATGTGAAGGAATGCCTGGGCGGCAAGACGGGGATCGGCGCGAACGTCGACAAGGTGCAGGAGACCTTCAAGAAGATCTTCAACGCCGAAGACGCCTTCGCCACCGACGGCTCGCAATTCGATCATCTGTTCCAGGACGGCGAGGAGTTCAAGATCGGCGACCTGACGGCGCGGGTGATTTTCACGCCGGGCCATACGCCCGCCTGCGCGACCTATGTCATCGGCAATGCGGCGTTTATCGGCGACACGATGTTCTCCCCCGATTTCGGGACCGCGCGTTGCGATTTTCCGAACGGTGACGCGCATCAGCTGTATGCCTCGATCCAGAAAATCCTGGCTCTGCCGGACGACACCATCATCTATCTCTGTCACGATTACATGCCGGGCGGGCGCGACGTGATGATGCACACCACCGTCGCGGAACAGAAGGCCCAGAACATCCATTTGAAGGATTGCGCCGACGCCGACGCCTTCGCCGAGATGCGCACCACCCGCGACGCGCAACTCAGCATGCCGGCCCTGATCATCCCGTCGGTGCAGGTCAACATGCGGGGCGGGGCGATGCCGCCGCCCGAAGGCAATGGTGTGTCCTACCTGAAGACGCCGATCGACCTTCTGTAAATTACATTTTCCTGATTCCGGTTGCGGGCGGGGCGGAATGTACCCACCTTTCATATCGTCCGCAGTGCGCCGGACTGGTCCGGCGCCCGACCGGAAATGGGAGACCTATGATGAAAAAGATTATCGCCGCCGCTTTCGTCGCCGCCGTCTTTGCCGGATCGGCCATGCCCGCCTTCGCGTTTCATTGTCCCCGGGACATGAAAGCCATCGACGCGGCCCTGGCCAAGCAACCCAAACTCTCGGCCGGTCAGTTGGCCCAAGTCGCCAAGCTGCGTGCCGAAGGTGAGGCGCTGCATAAGTCGGGAGACCACAAAGGGTCCGTCGACACCCTGAAGAAAGCGATGGAAATCCTGGGCCTCAACTAGGCGGCCGGACGC
The DNA here is from genome assembly GCA_002696205.1 of Rhodospirillaceae bacterium. Classification (GTDB taxonomy): domain Bacteria; phylum Pseudomonadota; class Alphaproteobacteria; order Rhodospirillales; family Casp-alpha2; genus UBA1479. The sequence continues at coordinate 2,360 of NZRL01000006.1, forward strand.
CACCGCAATTTTTCGCAAAGAGCGGCCCGGTGGGGGAATGCCCGCCGGGCCGTTTGCCTGCCGGCCCGCAGGCTCAAGCCAATCGGCGCCGCGTCGAGAGGTGCCGTGGAAATATCCCGCGTAACCGGGTAGGGTGATGCGAGCGGCGCGCTCGCCGATGAGGCGCGACATCTTTCCAAAACGACACGTTGCGGCGGCCGGTCACGCGGCCTCCACGTGCCTCAGTGGAGAACGGGATGCGACTACGAGCCGGCTACGAACTGGTCTATGAATTTCCCCAGCCGACGCCCGTCATCTTGAACCTGAACATCCATTTTTCACGGGTCTCGGACCTGGAGGAGGCGGATCATATCCTGATCCATCCGTCCGCCCCCCTGTCCGGATATCGGGACGGGTTCGGCAATTGGTGCACGCGGTTCGTCGCGCCCCCGGGCCGCACGTCGATTTCCGCCGATTTCATTATCCGCGACAATGGCGAGCCCGACCCGGTATGCCCCGATGCGGCGCATATCGAGGTCGAGGACCTGCCCGAGGAGGCGCTGCTTTATCTGCTGCCCAGCCGCTTCTGCGACAGCGACCGCCTGCTCGATCTCTCCTGGACCCTGTTCGGGCATACCCAACCGGGCTGGCCCCGGGTCCAGGCCGTTTGCGATTTCGTGCATAACCACATCGTCTTCGGCTATCTGGACGCCCGGCCGACGCGGACGGCCTCGGAAGCCTATGAGGAACAGCGCGGCGTGTGCCGGGATTTCGCCCACCTGGGCGTCGCCTTCTGCCGTGCGCTGAACATTCCGGCCCGCTATTGCACCGGGTATATCAGCGAAGTCGGCCGGCCCGAACCACATCCGGAGGGCGACTTCGCGGCCTGGTTCGAGGCCTATCTGGGCGGCCAGTGGCATACATTCGATCCACGCAACAACACGCCCCGGATCGGCCGGGTGCTGATCGCCCAGGGCCGCGACGCCGCCGACGTCGCCATGACCATGACTTTCGGGCCGAACCTGCTGCAGGGCTTCAAGGTCTGGATCAACGAAGTCGATTGACGGAACCCCGTCAGCAGCCGCCCGCAAAAAATTCGTGAACGTCGCAGGTCTTGCCGCTGGGCGCGCTGCAGGTGCCCTGTTCCGGCGTCGCGCCGGATTGCTGGGCCGTCACGGCGTAGGTGCCGCCGGTGATCGCGCAATAGCGCGCCGCCAGGGTGGCGTAGCCGGTGATCTTGCGCCCGCCTTTGGGGCAGACGCCGCGGAACAGCGCCCATTCCTCGCATTGCCGGTTGTCTTCGAACAGGCAGACGCCGTAGACCCCGCCGTCGGGCCGTTTCTTCATGGTCAACACACCGCCCTGCTTGATGCAGTTGCGCGAGGCCGGGTTGGCGATCATGGTTTCCGGGCCCGGTTCGGCGCAGGCGGTGAGGAGGGTGAGCGTCGCGGCCCCAATGACGGCCGATACCAGCGCGCGCAAAGCCTCAGCCGCCCTTGATGGCGGGAAAGACGGTAACTTCGTCGTCCGGGTTCAGGGGCACTTCGCCCCGGCCCGAAATCGGCACGGCGCCGTCGTTCAAGAGCGTCATATAAGCCTCGCCGATGCCGTCCGGCAGCTTCAGCGCCGTGACCAGGTCTTCCAGGCTCGAGCCATCCGGAATCTCGACGCGGCCGACCCCGGCATCGTCGAAACCGGCGGGCGAATACGGCTCCATGGCGATCAGCTTGACCGTCACCTTCATCGGCGGGGCCGCTCCTGTTGCATCCGGGTCACGCCAGCCCCAGGCGCGACAGCGTCTGGGTCGTCGGCTCGCCGTCGGGGGTCCAGCCACGCAGCTCGTAATATTCCGGCAGCATCTTGTCCAATTCGGCGACATGGCCCTTTCCGGCGCCACCCTTGGCCGGTTCGGTCAGAATGCGTTTCGGCAGGGTGTCGTCGGCGGCGGTGAAACCGGCGGCATTGTTGAACAGACGCTCCAGGTTGTAGATGCGTTCGCCCAATTCCAACAGCCGTTCGACCGACCAGTCGCCGTCGCAGGCGGCGTCGATCTGATCGGCGTAGTCGGGGGCCTGCCAGGCGGCCTTGGTGAAGGTGCAGAGACCCGAGGAATCGATGGCCGCGACGTAATCCTGGCTATCCTTGACGATCTTGGCCTTGCCGTCCGGTGTGACGCGCTGGAAATCGTCCTGGAAGGGGGCGGCCTTCAGGTGGCAGGCGCCGCGGTTCGACGTCGCGTAGCCCAACGCCATGCCCTGCATCGCGCGCGGATCGTAGCCGGGGAATTCCTGGCCCTTCACGACCATGGCGAATTCCGGGCGGCCGTATTTTTGACAAAGGCGCAGCGCCCCCAGGCCCAGGTCCTTGCCGAAGCCCTGGGCGAGCCCCGTGACCTCGGCGGCCCAACAGAGCGCTTCCGCATTGCCGAACGAGAAATCGTGGCCTTCGGTGTCGTCCAGGGTGATGGCGCCTTCCTCGAACAGTTCCATCGCCGCCGCGACGGTGGCGCCGAAGGAGATGGGGTCCATGCCGTGTTCGTTGCAGAGGGCGGAGGCATAGGTCGCGGCCTCCAGATCCTGAACGCCGCACATCGGGCCCACGGCATAGGCGCTTTCGTATTCCAGGCCGCCGGTCACGGTCTGATACCGGGCCTTGCCCTTGACCGAGAAATGGTCGGGATCAATCTTGGCCATGCGGCCACAGCCGATGGAACAAGCAAAACAAGCCTTGTTGCCCTGATAGGGAACCTCGCCGTCGGTCTTACGCGCCGTGTGCTGGGCCTTCACGTTGACATCGGTGACGTGTTCGAACTGCACGTCGCGGCAGTTCATGGTCGGCAGCGATCCATGGGCCTGCGTCACGTCCATCATGGCCATGGTGCCCAGGCCCGAATAGCGGGCGCGCGCCGGGCTGGGGTCCAGGATCTTGCGCTTCTCGCGGGTGACTTCCAGGAACCGTTTGGGGTCGTTCACCGCGACGCCCGTGGTGCCGCGCACGGCGACGGCCTTCAGCAGTTTCGATCCCATGACGGCGCCGACGCCGGAACGCCCGGCGGCGCGGTCACGGTCGTTCATGATGCAGGCATAACGCGACAGGCCTTCGCCCGCGCCGCCGATGGACGCGATGCGGATCAGCGGGTCCTGATGACGCTGCTTGATCAGGTCTTCCGTGTCCCAGACCGTTTCACCCCAAAGGAAGCCGTCGGCGTCGATCAATTCGGCCTCGCCGTCGACGATCATCAGATAGACCGGCTTCGGCGATTTGCCTTCGACGATCAGCATGTCCCATCCGGCCTGCTTCAACTCGCCGCCGAACTGCCCGCCCGAGTTGGAACAGGCGACGGTGCCCGTCAACGGTCCCTTGGTGACCACCGAATAGCGCCCGCCCGTCGACGCACAGGTGCCGGTCAGCGGGCCGGTGACGAAGATCAGCTTGTTGTCGGGAGACAGCGGATCGACCTTGGGGTCGATTTCCTCGAACAGGTATTTGGTGCCGAGACCGCGCTGACCCAGGTAGAGCTTCACCCAGTCCATGTTCAGCGCTTCCGGGGTACAGGTCCCCTTCGTCAGGTTCACGCGCAGCAATTTACCGTGCCAAGCCAATGTCCGTCTCCGTCTTCGGGGGGTAAGATCGTATACAATATAGGTTTAGAAAATCCGGCGCCTCATGACCAGTGACAAAGTGATCCTGGTTCCGGCGGGAAAGGAGGTTCGCAGCCGCCGGACCGCCCGTGCGGCGCCCGGGGATAGGTTTCATATTTATGCCCTTCGGCCTATGCTCGCGGGGTGGAAATTGAGGTATCCTCACGGTCCTCTTTGCTCCCCGCGAGAACAATGAGAACGGCGAACCACCGATGAAGCCGCACAACCTGCACCTTTGGGCCTGGGTCGCCAATATCGCGGGTGCCGTGATGATCGTGGCGCTTGTGGCCTTCGGGTATACCGCGGCGGAACGCTTTCGCGCCGTCAATGCACAATGGCAGGCCTTCACCGAGAATTACGCCCAGATCAACAGCCAGCTGTTCCAGTTGCGCGAGGAAGTCGGGTATGGCGGGTTCATCCACCATTTCAAGAATTACGTCCTGCGGGGCGAGGAACGGTATCTCGGCAATGCCGTGGCGGATTCCATCGCCATCGACGTGCTCCTGGGTGACTTGCGCACCGCCTTGCCGACGCCTGAAGAGCGACAGGCCCTGGATGATATTGCAGCTGTTTTCTATATTTATTTCATGCAGTTGAAGGTCGCGGAAGCGATGCACCAAAGTGGCAAGTCGGCGTCCTTTATCGACGAGATCGTCAAAGTTGACGACATCCCGGCGATCGCCGCGTTCAATAAATTGCAGCAGTTGGTACAGGAGCGTAGCCAGAAAATTGGTCTTGCGGCCGAGCGGAAAATGTCCGCTGCCATCGGGTTTCTGTCGTTGGGCGGCATCTTGATCGCCTTCGTGATCTTCGTGACCGTGGTGATCAACCTGTTCATTCGCCGGGTGATCGCCGACAACGCCCGGATACAGGCCGCCGACGAGGCGAAATCCGCCTTCCTCGCCAATATGAGCCATGAAATCCGCACGCCGTTGAACGCCATCGTGGGCCTGACCGGATTGGCCTTGCGGACCGATTTGTCGCAACAGCAGCGCGATTACCTGACCAAGGTCGAAAAATCGTCGCATTCCCTGTTGGGGATCATCAACGACATCCTGGATTTCTCGAAGATCGAGGCCGGCAAGTTGACCGTCGAGGATACCGCCTTCCGCCTCGACCGTGTGCTGGACGACCTGACGGCCGTGGTGACCGAACGGATCGGCGACAAGCCCATCGAACTGGTCTTCCGCATCGATCAGGAAGTGCCGCTCGACCTGCGTGGCGACCCGCTGCGGCTCAGTCAGGTTTTGATCAACCTGCTGACCAACGCGGTCAAATTCACGGACCAGGGCGATATTCTGGTCGAGGTTCGCTTGCGTGACGCGGACCAGGGCAAGGCCCGCCTGTACTTCGAGGTTTCGGATACCGGCATCGGCATGACCGAGGA
>NZRL01000007.1 GCA_002696205.1 Rhodospirillaceae bacterium
GGCCGGGGGCGGTATGGACGAAGCCGGTGCCGGTCTCGTCCGTCACATGGTCGCCGTCCAGCAGCGGCACGTCGAAATCGTATCCCCCGTGATCTCCCATGGCCCGGAACGGATGGGCGCAGGTGAGGCCCGCCAGGGTCTCGGCCGCCACATTGCAGACGCGGACATGACCATCGACTCGCGCCGATTTGAACACATCCTCGGCAAGCGCATCGGCCAGGATCAGCTTGTCGCCGGTCTTCGCCCAATTGTCCTCGGGTGCTTCGGTGATTTCGTAAAGGCCATAGGAAATGCGGTTGGAGAAACAGACGGCCCGGTTGCCGGGGATGGTCCAGGGTGTCGTCGTCCAGATCACGACCGAGGCATCGGCCAGGGCATCGTCTCCGGACACCACCGGGAATTTGACCCAGATCGTATCGGATTCATGGTCGTGGTATTCGACCTCGGCCTCGGCCAGTGCCGTCTTTTCGACGACCGACCACATCACCGGCTTGGAGCCGCGATAGAGCAGGCCGTTGTCCAGGAACTTCAACAGTTCGCGGGCGATCTGTGCCTCGGCGCCGAAGCTCATGGTCGTATAGGGATCGGCCCAATCGCCGATCACCCCCAGACGTTTGAATTCGTCGCGCTGCACGCCGATCCAATGTTGGGCGAAATCGCGGCATTCCTGGCGGAATTCGACGGTCGGGACCTGATCCTTGTCCTTGCCCTGGGCGCGGTACTGTTCCTCGATCTTCCATTCGATGGGCAGGCCGTGGCAGTCCCATCCGGGCACGTAATTGGCGTCCTTGCCCATCATCTGCTGGGCGCGCACGATCACGTCCTTGAGGATCTTGTTCAGCGCATGGCCGATATGCAGGTTGCCGTTGGCATAGGGCGGGCCGTCGTGCAGGACGAAGGGCGGCCGGCCCTTGGCGTCTTCGCGCAGAAGCTCGTAGAGCCCGATCTGCTCCCACTGCTCGATGATGCCCGGTTCCTTCCCGGCCAATCCGGCCTTCATGGGGAAGTCGGTCTTCGGCAGGAATACGGTGGATTTGTAATCGACGCTCATGGTTCCGTTTTCGATAAAATTTGCCGGGCTTTCTCGCTGTCCGCGGCGATTTGTGCCTTCAATTGGTCGATCCCGTCAAACTTCTTTTCCGGGCGCAGGAAATCAACCAATCCGACGCCCAGGCGTTTGCCGTAAAGATCGCCCTCGAAATCGAACAGAAAGACCTCCAACAGATCCGCCTCGCCGGCGAAAGTCGGGCGTTTGCCCAGATTGGCCACGCCGTTGAATTCCCGGCTTTCGCCGCCCTCGTCATCGACGCGCACGCGCACGGCGTAAACGCCGCGCGCCGGGCGAAGATAGGTTCCCAGCGCGATGTTCGCCGTTGGAAAGCCGATGGTTCGGCCGCGCTGATCGCCCGCGATGACGCGGCCTTCGATTTCGAAGGTCCGGCCCAGGATGCGGGCGGCGGTGCGTGGATCGCCCGCGGTCAGGGCTTCGCGGATGCCGGTCGAGGAGTAAGCCAGGTCGTCCTGGTCCGATTTGAAAGTCTGCGCCCGCACGGCGGTGAAGTCGAAGCCGAACTTCTGACCGTAAGACAGCAGCATTTCGCAATTGCCGCCCCGGCCCTTGCCGAACACGAAGTCGTATCCGCAGACCACATGCCGCGCCCCGATGCCGCCGACCAGGACCTTTTCGATGAAGTCCTCGGCGGTCAGGGACGAAAACGCCTTGTTGAACTGCTGCACGAAGATGCTGTCGACGCCCAGGGCGAAAATCTGGCGCGCCTTGGCGTGAAACGGCGTCAGGCGGAAGGGGGGCGTGCCGGGGGCGAAGAAGGCGCGGGGGTGCGGCTCGAACGTTAGGACGCCCCAGGGCCGGGCCGTGGCATGGGCGATGGCCCCCGCCTCGCCGATCACGGCGCGGTGGCCCAGATGCACGCCGTCGAAGTTGCCGATGGCGACGACGGCGCCCCGGGCGTCTTCCGGAATGCTTTGATAGTGACGAAAAACCCGCATGACGCCGGTGAAATTGCCCCCGCGGCGGCCCGCGGTCAACCTTGGCTTGAGAACTGGGCTGTAGCCCGGATCAGCTTTTGCGCGACGGCACCATGATGGTGGCTTCGCCGTCGAGCACGACCTTCTCGCCGACCAGGCATTGGGTCTGCAGTTTCACGAAGTTCTTGTCGGGGAAGGTTTCCATGATCGTGACCCGCGCGACGACGGTATCGCCGGCCTTGACCGGGGCCTTGAACTTCAGGTTCTGGCCGACGTAGATGCAGCCGGGGCCGGGCATCTTGGTGCCGATCACGGTGGAGATGTAACTCGCCGTCAGCAGGCCATGGGCGATGCAGCCCTCGAACATGGTTTCCTGGGCGAATTCCTGGTTCAGATGAACCGGATTGGTGTCGCCGGACACGCCCGCGAAGATCAGGATGTCGGATTCGGAAATGGTGCGGGAAAATTCGTCGCTCTGCCCGACTTCCAGGTCTTCGAAGTAATATCCGTGGAGTTTGTCGAGGGCCGTCACGGCGTGGGTGTCCATTGCTACGCGCTCCAATTCATCATCGTATTGGCTGTTTTTTAGGTGCGCTAGGCGATTTCGCAGCGCAGCGCCGGCATTTTGCATTGCAATATCCAGCCCGGCAAGTGAATGTTTTGCGCCTCTGCCCGGCCCGTGTAGCATGCGGGGCGGAAGGCAGGCGGTTTTGCGCATGATCGGATTACGGCGATTTTTCAATGCCCTGGCGGTCGTTTTGACGGTCGTTTATGCGCTTTTCGGCGCGTCCGGGATGACGGACGCCGAGGCGGCCGACGGTGGCGGCGGTCCGCCCCCGTTGGGGCTGCCCCTGGTCTGCGAACCGGGGCGGACCTGTTGGTTGGTTAATCATGTCGACCACGATCCGGGTCCGGGCATGCGCGATTATCTATGCGGCGCGCATGGCTACGACGGCCATACGGGGGTCGATTTCGCGATCCGCGACTATTCGAAAATGGACGACGGCGTGCCGGTGGTCGCCGCGGCGGCGGGCCCGGTCTTGCGTTTGAGGGACGGCATGCTGGACGGCGATGTGGGCCTGGTCGGCAAGGCCGCCGTGGCCGGGCGCGGCTGCGGCAATTCGGTCGCCATTGGGCACGACGGCGGGTGGGAGACCTATTACTGTCACATGCGGCGCGGCTCGCTCACCGTGCGCCCGGGCCAGCGGGTGGAACAGGGCGACAAGCTGGGCTTCGTCGGGTCTTCCGGCCTGGCGGAATTCCCGCATGTCCACCTGGGCGTGCGGCACAACGGCAGATTCCTCGATCCCTTCGTCGGTCAATCCAGGTCGTCCGAATGCGGGGCCGGGGCGCGGCCGTTCTGGGACGCGACGACCCTGGCCCGCCTGCAGGGGCCGATGACGGCGCTCTACGATGCCGGATTCGCGCCGACCGAGGTCAATGCGGTGGCGCTCCGGCGCGGCTTCTACCGCGACACGGAACTTTCGGCGAAATCGCCGGTCCTGATTTTCTGGGTCGATGCCTTCTGGGTACAGGAAGGCGACGTGCTGACCATGACCGTGACCGACCCGCGCGGCCACAAGATGGTCGATAAGGCCCTGCCCGTGAAGAAGACCCAGGCCCGGCACATGCGGTTCGTCGGCAAGCGCAAATCCGTCGATTGGCACGAAGGGCGTTACACCGGCGTCGCCGTGTTGGAACGCAAGACCAAGAGCGGCGGGACGGAAACCTTCCGCATCGAACGGGCGATGGACATCAAATAGTGGGTTTGGACGTCGGCGCCCGAAGGGGTGGTCAGGTCATCGACGGCCGACGCGAGACCAGCTTGGGCGTCGCGCGAAGGGCGCGGCGGATGCCCTGGGCGGCGTCCTGGGTGCGGGTCTGGACCTCGCGTTGAACCCGCGACGCGGCGGTCGCTTCGGCTTCCGTCTCGGCCTTGGCTGGCGGGGCGGCGGTGAAGTCTTCTTCCCGGAACAGGGCGGCGGCCTGCGTCTTGTCGATTTCCTGTTCTTCCTGGCGCTGGGCGATCAGGTTCAGGGTCCGCGTCACCAACGGATGGCGGTCGGGCCGCTTGCGCGATTTGCGCATGTGCTCCTTGGCGATCGCCTTCACGATGTTGACGATGGTCTGATATCGGTGATGGGTTTCGCACCAGCGGGCATAGGCGGCCACCGTCCACGGGTTGGCCGGCAGGGGTTTCAGGCCCCGCTTGTGGCACCAGTCGACGAAAAACTTCCAGGCCGTGGTTTGATTCAATCGTGGCATTGGTTCTATTTTGCCGCTTCGAAATTTCAAAGTCCCGTCCCGGGACGGCTTGACCCGGGGCGAAATTCCACTATTCAAGCCCCGTGCGTGTCAACGCTCGGTTAATAATCCCCGGAATTATGGAGAAAATTGGACCATGGGTGAATACCGAATTGCCGCGATCGGCGGAGACGGCATCGGGCCGGAAGTCGTCGAGGCGGGTGTCGAGGTCCTGAACGCCGTCGCCGAACGGGACGGTGGCTTCACCCTGAAAACCGAAACTTTCCCCTGGGGCGGCGATTATTACCGCCAGCACGGCGTGATGATGCCGGAAGACGGCGTCGAGACGTTGAAGCCGTTCGACGCGATCTATTTCGGCTCCGCCGGCGATCCGAACATCCCCGATCACATCACCCTTTGGGGTCTGCGTTTGAAGATCTGCCAGACGTTGGATCAATATGCGAATGTCCGCCCGTCGCGCCTGCTGCCCGGGATCGACGGGCCGTTGAAGAACGTCGGGCCGGACGATCTGGACTGGGTCATCGTGCGTGAAAACTCCGAAGGCGAATACGCCGGGGTCGGCGGCCGGGTGCATACGGGCCTGCCGGAAGAAGTCGGCATGGACGTCGCCGTGTTCACCCGGGCCGGGGTCGAACGTATCCAGCGCTATGCCCTGGAACTGGCCCGCTCGCGCCCGCGCAAGAAATTGACGCTGGTTACCAAGTCCAACGCCCAGCGCCACGGCATGGTGTTCTGGGACGCCGTGTTCGAGGAGGTTCGCAAGGATTACCCCGACGTCGAAACCGACAAGATGCTGGTCGATGCCATGACCACCCGCATGGTCCTGCATCCGCAGTCGCTGGATACCATCGTCGCGACCAATCTGCATGCCGACGTGCTGTCGGATCTGGCGGCGGCGCTGACCGGCTCGCTTGGCATCGCGCCGACGGGCAACCTGCGGCCGGAAAAGGATTTCCCGTCGATGTTCGAGCCGATCCACGGCTCGGCCTTCGACATCATCGGCAAGGGCGTGGCCAATCCCATCGGCTGTTTCTGGTCGGGGGCGATGATGCTGGAACACCTGGGCGAGAAAGCCGCCGCCGACCGCCTGATGGCGGCGGTCGCGCGGGTCACGGGATCGCGCGAAGCGGTCTCCCCCGATCTCGGCGGCGATGCCACGACCCGCCAGGTCACGGACGCGGTACTGGCCGCGGTGCGAGGAGCGAATGACTGATACCAATAGCGAACTGACCGTCGAATTCCGCCGTTCCGGCGTGACCGGCACCTGGGACGGGTCCCAGGAAACGATCTTGGAACTGGCCGAGGATCTGGGTCTGGTGCTGCCCTACAGTTGTCGGTCCGGCATCTGCACGACCTGTCAGTGCAAGAAGATCGAAGGCGAGATCGAATATACGCAGGACGGCGTCTACATGCCCGATGCCGAGGACGAAATCTTGATCTGCTGCTCGGCGCCGAAGACGGCGCTGGTGCTCGATATCTGATAGACTGACGTTCTGGCCGCCTGGAAATACAAGTAACCAGACAAGTGCCGGGTCGCCGGCAATTCAAGGAAACGCAAAAGGAGACCACAAGCCCATGCAACTTTCCGAAATCGCCCGTGTGCAGCAGTATCTGCGCGCCGCCTTCGACAACAACCGGTTCATCGTTCAGCCGCCGAAGAAGGAAGGCCAGCCGGTCGAAGTCTACATCGGCGAGAATTTCGTCGGTGTGCTGCACCGTGACGAGGACGAAGGCGAGGTGTCCTACGCCATGAATGTCGCGATCCTCGAGGAAGACCTGCCGCCGGCGTGACGTGCTGATTGATTTCCCGCATTTTCTTCCGTGCGGGATGGGCGTAACGTCGGGGAACCTGATCAGTCTTGGGAGACCACCGACATGCCAAGTGACGAACGCGATATCGGCCGTGCGCGCATGCAGATGCATGACATCCTGCGCGAGATCAACCGAGAGACCATCCACGAGTTGGTTCCCAACGTCTCCGTCGCTGAATTGAAGCCCTATTTCAAGCTGGTGGCCAAGGCGCGCGGCCTTTACATCAAATCCCTGATCGATCTGGCCCATAAGACCGACGACTTGCCGGCCGAGGGCCAGGTGCGGGAATTGAACCTGCTGCGCCGGTCCTATGACGAACTGATCCACGGCGCCCAGATGATCGAAACCGCGATCGAACGCGGATACATCGACGTCGACAAGAACTGATCCCGGATACGGTTCTTATTCGGAAACGGGCAGGGCCGTGCGGTAGACGACCTGCTTCAGGGAGAAGCTCGACTTGATCGCGGCGACGCCCTTCACCTTGGTCAGCTTATCCATCAGGAACCGCTCGTAGGCGGCCAAGTCCGCCGTGACGACCCGCAGCAGATAATCCGCGTCGCCGGTCATCAGGTAGCATTCCATGACCTCCGGCCAGGACCTGATCTTGCCCTCGAATTCCTCCAGCGCCTTTTCCGCCTGACGTTCCAGCGTCACGTTGATGAAGATCGAGACGGGCAGACCGACCGCCTGCTGATCGACCAGGGTGACGTAGTCGCGGATCACGCCCGCGTCCTCCAACCGTTTGACCCGGCGCAGGCAGGGCGAGGCCGACAGGCCGACCGCATCGGCCAGGTCGACGTTGCGCATGCGGGCGTTGTCCTGCATCGCCTTCAGGATGCGGCGGTCGATCGCGTCGAGTTCGATTCCGGGCATTTTTCACCAATTCCGGGCGCTGTTTTCATAAATAATTGCGCAATTATCCGATCTGACGCCTCAGATCGCAAGGAAATGCCGTTCATATTGGCGTAGAATTGCGCCAACAACCCTAAAAACACGGCTTCGCCGCTATTGGAGACCCCCATGGCCCCCCTCGACACGCCCAATCATCTGATGCTCGAACCCGCGCCGGGCGCCACGCCCGGCCGCGACACCCTGGCCAATCTGACGGACCTGCAGAAACGCATTCTCTGGCTGTCGACCTGGACGATCCATCACGCCAACCACATCCGCGCCAAGGGCGAGGTCAAGGTCGGCGGGCATCAGGCGTCCTGCGCGTCGTCGGCGGCGCTGATGACGGCGCTGTATTTCCACGCCTTGCGTCCGCAGGACCGGGTCGCCGTGAAGCCGCACGCCAGCCCCGTGTTCCACGCCATCCAATACCTGATGGGCAACCAGACCCAGGCCAACCTGGAAAACTTCCGCGGCCTGGGCGGCGCGCAAAGCTATCCGTCGCGCACCAAGGACGCCGACGACGTCGATTTCTCCACCGGCTCCGTCGGCCTGGGCCCCGCCATGGCGATGTTCGCCTCGCTGACCCAGGACTACACCCGCCGTCATTTCGAGACCGTCCGCGAACGTGACCAGGGCCGCATGGTCGCCCTGGTCGGCGACGCCGAAATGGACGAAGGCAACATGTACGAAGCGATCCTGGAGGGCTGGAAACATAACCTCCGGAACTGCTGGTGGATCATCGATTACAACCGGCAAAGCCTGGACGGCGTCGTCAACGACAAGCTGTTCCGCCTGATCGACCGCCTGTTCCGTGCCGCCGGCTGGCGCGTCGTCATCATGAAGTACGGCAAGCTGATGATGGAGGCGTTCAAGAAGCCGGGCGGCAAGGCCTTGAAGAAATGGATCAACGACTGCCCCAACGACATGTATGCCGCGCTGACGTTCCAGGGCGGGGCCGCCTGGCGCGACCATGTGGGCGCCGATATCGGCGATCAGCCGGGCGTGGCGCAGTTGCTGGCCGAATACACCGACGACGAATTGCAGGACCTGATGTCCAACCTGGGCGGCCATTGCCTGGAAACCATCTGCGAAGCCTTCAATTCGGCGGCCCAGGACGACGTGCCGACCTGCTTCCTGGCCTATACGATCAAGGGCTGGGGCCTGCCGCTGGCGGGGCATAAGGACAACCACGCGGGCATCCTGACGCCGGATCAGCTGGCTGGGTTCCAGAAAGACCTGGGCATCGCCGAAGGCGACGAATGGGCGCCCTTCGCAGGCATGGAGGACCGGGCCGACGACCTCGCGTCCTTCATCCAATCGACGCCCTTCATGGCCGACGGCGGCAAGCCGCGCCGTTATGCATCCAAGCCCGTCGCGGTCCCGGCAAAGCTGGCTGAAACGCCGACGTCCAAGGGGTCGACCCAGGAAGCTTTCGGCAAGATCCTGTTCGAACTGGCGGCGACCGACCATGAACTGGCCGACCGCATCGTCACGACCTCGCCCGACGTCACGGTCTCGACCAACCTGGGGCCCTGGGTCAACCGGCGCGGCATCTTCGCGCTGGAGGAAAAGGAAGACACCTTCCGAAAGGTCAACGTGCCCTCGGTCCAGAAATGGGGCGCCAACGACGAAGGCCAGCACCTGGAACTGGGCATCGCCGAAAACAACCTGTTCCTGGCGCTCTCGGCGTTGGGCTTGTCGCATCAATTGTTCGGCGAACGCCTGCTGCCGGTGGGTACGCTGTACGATCCGTTCATTCAGCGCGGTCTCGATGCGCTGAACTACGCTTGTTA
>NZRL01000008.1 GCA_002696205.1 Rhodospirillaceae bacterium
GAAACCGGCGAAGCCCGCCGCGTGCATGATTTCTGCCTGCTCGCCGGTTACGGCGCCGAGGCCATGAACCCCTATCTGGCGTTCGATACGATTTCCAACATCGTCGCCGAGAAGGACACCGGCCTGACCGAAGAGAAGGCCCATAAGGCCTATATCAAGGCGGTCTGCAAAGGCATGTTGAAGGTCATGTCCAAGATGGGCATCTCGACCTATCAGTCCTATTGCGGGGCGCAGATCTTCGATGCCGTCGGCCTGTCGCAGGAATTCATCGACGCGTACTTCACCGGCACGGCGACCAAGGTCGAAGGGGCCGGCATCTCGGAAATCGCGGAAGAAACCGAACGCCGCCACGGCCTCGCCTTCGGCGACGCGCCGATCTATCGGGGCGACCTGGACGTCGGCGGCGACCTGGCCTTCCGTATTCGCGGCGAGGAACACGTCTGGACGCCGGAAACCATCGGCACCCTGCAGCACGCCGTGCGGTCGGCCAATTACAAGCTGTTCAAGTCCTACACCTCCAAGGTCAACGACCAGACCTCGAAGCTGAAGAACCTGCGCGGTCTGTTCGACCTGAAACCCGTGGGCAAGGCCGTGCCGCTGGACGAGGTCGAACCGGCCTCTGAAATCGTCAAGCGTTTCGCCACCGGCGCCATGTCCTTCGGCTCCATTTCCTGGGAAGCCCATACGACCCTGGCCATCGCCATGAACCGCCTGGGCGGCCGGTCGAACACGGGCGAAGGCGGCGAGGACGAAGTCCGCTACAAGCCCCTGCCGAACGGTGACAGCATGAAATCGCGGATCAAGCAGGTGGCCTCCGGCCGCTTCGGCGTGACGACCGAATATCTGGTCAACGCCGACGACCTGCAGATCAAGATGGCGCAGGGCGCCAAGCCCGGCGAAGGCGGCCAGCTGCCCGGCCACAAGGTCGATGACTGGATCGCCCGCGTCCGCCATTCCACCCCCGGCGTCGGCCTGATTTCGCCGCCGCCGCACCACGACATCTATTCGATCGAGGATCTGGCGCAGCTGATCCACGACCTGAAGAACGTCAACCCGAAGGCCCGCATCTCGGTGAAGCTGGTTTCCGAAGTCGGCGTCGGCACGGTCGCGGCGGGTGTCTCGAAAGCCTATTCCGACCACGTCACCATTTCCGGCCATGACGGCGGCACGGGGGCGAGCCCCCTGACGTCGATCCTCAACGCCGGCGGTCCGTGGGAACTGGGTCTGGCGGAAACGCATCAAACGCTGGTCATGAACGCCCTGCGCGGCCGCATCGCCGTGCAGGTCGACGGTGGCCTGCGCACGGGCCGCGACATCGTCATCGGGGCCCTGCTGGGCGCCGACGAATTCGGCTTCGCGACATCGGCGCTGATCGCCGAAGGCTGCATCATGATGCGGAAATGCCATCTGAACACCTGCCCGGTCGGCGTCGCGACGCAGGACCCGGAACTGCGCAAGCGGTTCACCGGCGAGCCGGAACACGTCGTCAACTTCTTCACCTTCCTGGCCGAAGAAGTGCGCGAGATCATGGCCGAACTGGGCTTCCGCACGATCCAGGAAATGATCGGCCGGCGCGAGGCGCTGGACGTTCGCCCGGCGGTCGATCACTGGAAGGCCCACGGCGTCGACGTCACGCGCCTGCTGGCCCCGGTCAAGCCGGCCGAGGGTGTCGCCATCTACAACTGCGAAACCCAGGACCACGGCCTGGATAAGGCACTGGACAACCAGATGATCAAGGACGCCATGTCCGCGATCGAGGGCGGCGATCCGGTCAGCCTGGAATACCCGATCATCAACATCAACCGTACGGTCGGTGCCATGATGTCGGGTGAGATCGCGTTGCGCCACGGTCACGCGGGCCTGCCCGAAGACACCATCCACATGAAGTTCACCGGCAACGCCGGACAGAGCTTCGGTGCCTGGCTGGCCAAGGGCGTGACCTTCGAACTGGTCGGCGACGCCAACGATTACGTCGGCAAGGGCCTGTCGGGTGGGCGCATCGCCGTCTATCCGTCGCCCAAGAGCCCGATCGTGCCGGAAGAAAACATCATCGTCGGCAACACGGTGCTGTACGGCGCCATCGCGGGCGAATGTTATTTCCGGGGTGTCGCGGGCGAACGCTTCGCCGTGCGCAACTCTGGTGCCTCGGCGGTCGTCGAAGGCTGCGGCGATCACGGCTGCGAATACATGACCGGCGGGACCGTCGTCATCCTGGGCGAGACGGGCCGCAACTTCGCCGCCGGGATGTCGGGCGGGATCGCCTATATCCTGGATGAGGCGGGCGATTTCGAAACGCTCTGCAACATGGGCATGGTCGAACTTGAGCCGATCGATCCGAACGAAGCCGACGACGGCACGGAAGACGTCGCTTCGGACCCGATGCGGTTCGACGCCCGGCGCCTGAAAGGCCTGATCGAGAACCACCTGCGCTATACCGGCAGTTCACGGGCCCAGGCGATCCTCGACGATTGGGACGCCATGCTGCCCAAGTTCGTCAAGATCACGCCGGTGGATTACCGCCGCGCCCTCAACGACATGCGCGCACGCGCCGCAGAAACGGAAACGGCCGCTCTGGCCGGGGAATAAACAATGGGCAAACCCACGGGATTTTTGGAGATCGAACGCCACGACCGGTCTTACCGGCCGGTCGAGGAACGTTTGAAGCATTGGAACGAGTTCGTCGAACCGTTGTCGGACGCCGAGGTGTCGGAACAGGGTGCGCGCTGCATGGATTGCGGCATCCCCTACTGTCACCAGGGCTGCCCGGTGAACAACATCATTCCGGAATGGAACGATTACGTTTACCGCGACAAGTGGCGTGAAGGGCTGGACCTTCTGCATTCGACCAACAACTTCCCGGAATTCACGGGCCGTGTCTGCCCGGCACCCTGCGAAGCGTCCTGCACCCTGAACATTCAGGACAACCCGGTGACCATCAAGACCATCGAATGTTCGCTGGTCGATAAGGGCTGGTCCAAGGGCTGGATCAAGCCGCAGATCCCCGTTCATCACACGGACAAGAAAGTCGCCGTTGTCGGCTCCGGCCCGGCGGGCCTGGCCTGCGCCCAGCAACTGGCGCGCGCGGGTCACAAGGTCGTGGTGTTCGAAAAGAACGAACGCATCGGCGGCCTGCTGCGCCTGGGCATTCCCGACTTCAAGATGGAAAAGCATCTGATCGACCGCCGCATGGCCCAGATGCAGACCGAAGGCGTCGAGTTCCGCCCGAACAGCCATGTCGGCGTCAACGTCGATGCGGAAGCCCTGATCAAGGATTTCGATGCCGTGGCGCTGTGCGGCGGATCGGAAAAGCCGCGCGACCTGCCGGTGCCGGGGCGCGAATTGGACGGCGTGCATTTCGCCATGGAATTCCTGACCCAGCAGAACCGCCGCGTTTCCGGATCGAACGTGCCGGTCGCCAAGGAAATCATGGCGACGGACAAGCACGTCATCGTCATCGGCGGCGGCGACACGGGATCGGACTGTGTCGGCACGTCGAACCGTCACGGGGCTGCCTCCGTCACGCAGCTGGAAGTCATGCCTCAGCCGCCGGAAAAAGAAAACAAGGCCCTGACCTGGCCCGATTGGCCGATGAAGCTTCGGACCTCGTCGTCGCATCAGGAAGGTGCGGTGCGGGACTTCGCCGTGATGACCAAGGCCTTCACGGGCGAGAACGGCAAGGTCACCGAACTGCAGGGCGTGCGCCTGGAATGGAACCCGTCGGAAAGCGGCGGAATGGACATGGTCGAGGTTCCGGGCTCCGAATTCACCTTGAAGGCGGACCTTGTGCTGCTGGCCATGGGCTTCACCAACCCGGTGCACGAAGGCATGATCGAAACCCTGGGCGTCGATCTGGACGGTCGCGGCAACGTCAAGGCGACGACCGAGGAATACCGGACGTCGCTGGCCAAGGTCTTCGCCGCGGGCGACATGCGCCGGGGTCAGTCGCTGGTGGTCTGGGCAATCCGCGAAGGCCGGCAATGCGCCCGCGCGATCGACGAATTCCTGATGGGAACGTCCGACCTGCCGCGCTGACCCTTCGTCCGGAGAACCGACGATGACCCTGCGCCGCGCCCGCGGCGCCCGGGTCAGTTCGCCTCGATCTCGTTGAAAAATTCCGCCAAAGCCGCTTCGTTCTCGATAAAGATCGCCAGCGAACAGGCGGCGTCGATGCGTTCGCCGTCGGAACTCAGCGGCAATCGCAGGGTCATACAGACCGACCGTTGCTTCGGTTTCAGCGGATAGGTATTGCGGAACAGCAACGGCCCACGTGCCTCGACCACCATGCCATATTGCCGCACGACCGTGTCGCCCGCCTGATCGGGAAGACTGTCGCGAACCTCGCGGCCCGTGCCGTCTGTCCCGTAAAGCGGCGTCCGCCCCGACCCCCAAAACCGATAGGTAAAGCGTTGGAGATCGTCGGAGACGTTGACCACGATCATCAACGGCACGACGGCAGGCGGCAGTTTATAGAGCTTGAATTCCGACCAGGGCGGCGCGAAGCGGTCCCCCCGCAATTCCTGCCAATAGCTGAGGACCGCCGCCATGTCGGGTGGCATCAACCCCGGATCCAGGGCCAGCACCTCGAATTCAAGGTAGCCCATGGCCGAGGTCATGCCCTCGGGCGGAATGTCGTTCCTAGCCATCTCGATACTCCCGCCCCATGATAGACGTAGCGACCGGCTGAATACCATCGAAGTCGACAGTGACACGGCCCGGAGCGACCGGCACGTTTAGTCGACCTGTTCACGCAACCGGCGGAATTCGTCGGCATGGCGGATGAACCGGGTCGCCGCGACGATCTTTTCGACCTTCGGCCCGCCGCTTCCGAGCGGGAGACGCAAGGTCTCGCATTCGGCGGAAAGACCGTTGTCGAGCGGCCATATGTTATGGACCAAGGTCGGCCGTCCGGATTGATAGACTTCCTTGTACTGGGCCAGGATGTTCCGGGCGCTGACTTTCTTCAGGCCGTCCAGAAGCCGACGGCCCGTCGGATCCGGCCGTTTCCCCTGAAACAGGTCGCGGGCCGTTCCCCAATATCGATAAACGTAATCCATGTCGTCGGGGCCGACATCGACAACGGCCAGGATGGGCAGGACCGGGGTGCTGAGATCGACCAGGCGAAAGCCCGTGCCGGCCGCGCCGCCCCATGGCGGAAGGTCCGGCGGCGTCGCTAGGCCGGACCAGTATTCGTACAGGCCCGCCAGTTCCGGGCACATCAGGCACGGGTCGGCCCGTAGGCGCTCGCATTGCAGCTTGTGTTCGACCATTTTAGGCCCCTGGAGTACAATCTTGTGCTGAAGGTACGCCCCTCGGGGGCGATATATCAATCAGCCGAAAGGCTAGGGGGCGGTAGGCTTATTTCGAGGGAGCCCGCCCCCATATCACCGAAGGCATCGACCAATTCCAGATGGGGACGACCGACCTGCCGCGTCGAGCCCGGCACCGAACCGGCCAAGGTCAGTCGTCGGAGTCGCCGAAATTCGGTTCTGCTTCCTGATATTCCTGCTTGTGGCGCAGAAACTGCGTGACTGACACCACCTTATCGATTCGCTCGCCGTCTGGAGACAGCGGCAGGCGGATCGTTTGGCATTCGGCGATCAGACCGCTTTTCAATTGGTAATTATGGAGCATCAACAGGGGCACGCCCGTGGTGACGACGTCCCGATACTGCGAGACGACCATTTCCATCACCGCCGGGCTCAATCCGTCTTGGAGGCGCTTCCCGGTCGGGTCGCCTTGGCGCATGTAGACTCCGCGCTCCGAACCCCAAAAGCGATATGTGAAATCGTCGATTCCCAAGCCGACATCGACCACCACCATGTTCGGCAATACGTCGCTGGCCACCTCGACCAGCTTGAACCCCTCACCCCAAGCCGGCCCCGGCGGGTGATCCCGCGCGCCTGCCGACCAATAACGGTAGAGTTCCTCCACGATCGGGACCATTGAATCCCGCCCGATTTCAAGCCGGGTTATCGTTCTTTTCGGCCATCCCATTCCCGTCCTCCCCTGCTGTATGCTAAAGGGAAGAAAGAAGAATTTCGACTGCAACCATCGGAAACGGCTATTGGAACCGCGCCCTCTCATCGGAATTTTGCTGGATTACCAGCAAAGCGGGAGTTTTTCCAAACGCCCGCACCATGCCTTGCGCCAGGGATATTTCGACGCGGTCTGGCGGGCCGGCGGCCTGCCGGTCGGGCTTCCCTATATCAACGACGGCATCGACGACTACCTGGACCGTGTCGGCGGGCTGGTCGTTCCGGGCGGTTTCTATCCGTTCCCCCAGATCTATTACGGCGTGGAAGACGTGGTCGCCGAGCCTCCCCACCCGCGCCACGCAGCCGAGGTCCCGTTGGCCCGGGCCGCCATCGACCGCGACGTTCCCTTGTTGGGAATCTGCGCCGGATTGCAGGTATTGGCGGCCATAGAGGGGGCCCGCCTGATCCCTGACCTGAAGGCCGAGATCGATAGCCCCATCGACCATCTGAACGAAAAGCCGGCGGAAGAACGGGCCCATGCCGTGGCGGTCACGCCGGGCACGTTGCTGCACCGGATCGTCGGCAAGGACGAGATCACGGTCAACACGGCGCATAACGAAGCCCCCCTACCGGGTGCCGTTCCGGCGTCGCTGGTGGTGAACGCCGTGGCACCGGATGGCGTGATCGAAGGTGTTGAGAGGCCGGAAAGCACGTTCTGCCTGGGCGTGCAATGGCATCCCGAGTTCTTCCTGGAAGACGATGCCCCCGACCTGGCCCTGTTCAAGGCGCTGGTCGAGGCCGCCCGCTGATGGCTTCCACGGGGGGCGACGTCGTCGGCATCGCCGGCTGCGGCACCATGGGTCTGCCCATGGCCCAGTGCCTCCGCGATGCCGGGGTCGAGGTCTGGGGGCATGATGTCCGGCCATCGGGCGAGTTCGGCGACTTCGCGCCGCGGATGATTGCCGACGCCAAGGACTTCGCCGGACGCTGTGATGTCGTCTTTTCCGTGGTTCGCGACACGGCGCAGACGGACGCCCTCTGCTTCGGCGGGGACCAGGGCATTCTGACCGACCCTAAGGTCCGGCCCGAGATCTTCGTCACCTCATCGACCCTGTCCCCCCGCTACGTGGCGGACCTGGCCGCGCGCTTGCCGGACAGTGTCGCTTTCGCCGATGCGCCCATGTCCGGCGCCCCGTATCGCGCGGCCAAGGGAACGCTCAGTTTCATGGTCGGCGGCGCCGATGATCTCGTCGCGCGATTGATGCCGCTGTTGGAGATCATGGGCGACGGCATCCATCATCTGGGCGGCGTCGGGGCCGGGATGACCTGCAAGGTTCTGAACAATTTCGTCGGCGTCTGCGGCGTGGTCGCCGTGCGCAAGGCGTTGGCTGGTGCCGATGCCCTGGGCCTGGACAAGCGGCGGCTGTTGGACGTCATGTGCATTTCCTCCGGATCGACCTGGTACGGCGACAACATCGACGCCATCGACTGGTCGCGCCAGGGATACGATCCCGGCAATACCATCGGCATCATCGAAAAGGACGTGCGCGCCTATCTGGACGCCTTGGCCGACGGCGGCGGCGCGTTCGAGGACGCCCTGCTGGACGAACTGCGCGCGCTCGAGCCCCTCGATCTGGAAAAGGCATAAAACAACCATGGATTTGAACGGACGGATCTGGATCGTCGTGGCCGGGATTTCCGGCATGCTGGCGGTCGCGCTGGGGGCCTACGGCGCGCATGGGTTAGACGGCGACGCTGTCGTCAAAGGCCAGTTCGACACCGCCAACCGCTATCACATGTGGCATACCCTGGCATTGCTGGGCGCGGCCCTGGGCCGGGATCGGTTAGGGCCCAGAGCCGCCCCCTGGGCCACCGGGGCGGCGGCCCTGTTCGCGATCGGGATAGTGTTATTTTCCGGGGCGCTTTACGCCGCGACGGTACTCGACCAATGGGGCCTGACGTTCCTGGCCCCCTGGGGCGGAACGGCGCTTATGGCCGGCTGGCTGGCGATTGGGATCGCGGCATTGCGGGGACGGGCCTGACGCCCATCCGGTCCGCCCGGCCCTGACCGCGCGCCGGGAGATTCACCAAGCGGTGGCCGCGGGCCGCGAAGGAGTCGGCCAAGGTTTCGATGTCCGCCAATAAGGGCGCCTGCCAATCCTCGGTGACCAGGCGCAGAGCCATGGCTTCCGCACGGTCACGGTCGCCCGCCTGGGCCGCTGCCAGCAGCGCCACCAGAGACCGTTCGTCGCCCGTGGTCAGACGCGACCAGGCCTTGTGAAAGGACATGCAGCGCCTGCCGCCCGCGTTGAGGATTTCGATGATCCCGCGCAGGGCCGTCAGGGCACGCGCCGTCGGCGCGGCCTCGGGTCCGAATTGGGCCTTGTACTGCATGCTGACCAACGACCAGTTCTCGACCCCGTGCAGCCACAGGCGGATCGGTTTGATCAGCAGGCATTCGGGCAGGTCCAGGTCCGAGAAATCGAGCCTGCGGGGACGGGCCAGCCCGTGTCCGGGAGGCACCGTGACCGATGCCGCCCGGCGCAAGGTTGGGACCTTGCCGCGCCGCCGTGTTGCACCGTCGTTGCCCCCCCCGGAGCAGCTGTCGGTGCAATCACCGTCGAAGGATCTTGGCGGCGCGGCAAGGGGTTCGTCCCGGCGGTGACCCGCCTGTTCCCGATGTCCTGAAGTGTTCCCCGAATAGTCCATAAAGGCGTCCCGGCTGATGTCTCTTTGTTCTATGCAATTGCAACTCATTCGCATTTGCAGGTCAAGACAAAAGATGCCCCGGGACGAAAAAAATCAGAAAATCCAGGAAGGGGCGGCCCGGCGGTCGTCCGCCGGGCCGCGAAATCATGCGATCACGGGCGGCTCAGAACGTCTTTCAACACGTCCAGGATCACGCCGGTGCCTTTTTCCAGCAACACCACCGAGGTATCGACGATCGCCCGTTCCGTGCCGGCGGCGGGCGGCGGCAGGTTGACGGCGGCCTCGTACGGCAGTGGGTTCTTGGCCAGGCCCGGCGGCAGGCGGCCATTGCGCTCCAATTGTTTCTGAAGACCCGGCGGCAGCTTGCCTTTCTTGGCGAGGCCGGGCGGCAGGCCCTTTCCCCGGCCCTTTCCGGCCTTGTCCTTCTTGCCGCCGTAGTTCTTGCCGTCACGGCCTTTCGCCAGGTCGTCGTATTTATGATCGTCGGTGGCCTTGTGATAGGTGCCGTCTTCCGACGCCTCGTACCGGCCGTTGCCCAGAACGTCGCGCAGGACCTTTTTTTCGATCTCGGAAAATACGATGTCCGTGATCTGCTGGGTCGTCGACTGTTGTGCCCGCGCCGTCCCGGGGGCCGCGCCGATGCCCGCGACGATCACCGCGGCGGCGGCCAATGCTGCCAGTACCCTCATGGTTTCTCTCCGTATTCCGGTTTGTTTATGCGACCAGTCTGCCCGATCCCCGGATGCAGCCAAAGAAAAACCGGCGCCCCCGAAGGGACGCCGGTCTTTTGAACGCTATGCTTCGAAGGTTTACGCAGCCGCGCGGATGGCCGCGGCCTTCACGCTGTCGCCGACATGGCCTTCGAACTGCTGGAAGTTGTCTTCGAACAGTTGCACCAGATGGCGGGCCTGGGCGTCGTAGGCGGCGCCGTCGGCCCAGGTGTTGCGCGGATTGAGAACTTCCGTCGGCACATCCGGGCAGGCGTTCGGCACCAGCCCCCCGAAGTTGGGGTCGGCCGTGAAGCCGGCGGCGTCGAGCTTGCCGTCCAGCGCCGCGTGCAGCATGGCGCGGGTATAGGCGATCTTCATCCGTTCGCCCTCGCCGTAGCCGCCGCCGGACCAGCCGGTGTTGACCAGCCAGCATTTGGCGTTGTGCGTGGCCATCTTCTGGCCCAGCAGCTTGGCGTAGACCGTGGGATGGCGCGGCATGAAGGGTGCGCCGAAGCAGGTCGAGAAGGTCGCCTGCGGCTCTTTCAGGCCCCGTTCCGTGCCGGCCACTTTCGCGGTGTAGCCGGACAGGAAGTGGTACATGGCCTGATCCGGGGTCAGCTGGCTGATCGGCGGCAGAACGCCGAAGGCGTCGCAGGTCAGCATGACGATGTCCTTGGGCTGGCCGCCGCATCCGGTCGTGGAGGCGTTGGAGACCTTGGAAATGTCGTAGGACACCCGGCCGTTTTCGGTCAGCGAGGAATCGAAGAAGTCGAGCGAACCGGCCGCCGGGTCCATCACCACGTTTTCGATGATCGAGCCGAAGGTATGGCAGAGATCGTAGATTTCCGGTTCGGCCTCGTGGGTCAGGTTGATCGTCTTGGCGTAGCAGCCGCCTTCGAAGTTGAAGATGCCGTCCGTGCCCCAGCCGTGTTCGTCGTCGCCGATCAGGGTCCGCGAGCTATCGGCCGACAGGGTCGTCTTACCGGTGCCCGACAGGCCGAAGAAGATCGCGGTCGATCCGTCGTCGCCCTGGTTGGCGGAGCAGTGCATGGGCAGCACGTCCTGCGCCGGCAGCAGATAGTTCATGATCGAGAAGATCGACTTCTTGATCTCACCGGCATAGGCCGAGCCGCCGACGATGATCATGCGCCGCGACAGGTGAACCACGATGAAGGTGCCGGAGGTCGTGCCGTCCTGCGCCGGATCGGCGGTCAAGCTGGGCGCCTGAATCACGGTGAACTCCGGCTCGAAGCCTTCCAGGTCGCGGGAGGTCGGCTGGATGAACATGTTGCGCGCGAACAGGTTGTGCCAGGCTTCCTCGGTTACGACGCGGACCTTCAGGCGATGGTCGGCATGGGCGCCGGCGTAGCAATCCTGAACGAAGGCGTCCTTGCCTTCGTAATGCTTCAGCATCTTTGCGAGCAGGCCGTCGAAATGGGCTTCGGAGATCGGCCGGTTGACGTTGCCCCACCAGATATCGTCCTTGGTGGCGGCTTCTTCGACGATGAAGCGGTCGTTGGGCGAACGCCCGGTGTGCTGCCCCGTTTCGGTGACGATGGCGCCACCGGCCGACAGCTTGCCTTCGCCGCGGCGAATGGCTTCTTCGAACAGGTGGTGGGCTTCAAGGTTCCAGTAGGCCCGTTTGACGCCCGCCAGTCCGTGGTTTTCCAATCCGAAGCTGGAAATGAAGTGTCCTGCGTTCTCCACGTTTTACTCCTTCAGGATGTAGTTCGCGCCTGACGCCCGCTGCGCTGCGGGACGTTCTCTTGCCGTTGTCGGCCACGCCCTTACCGGCGAAGCCGTTTTTGATCGGTCGTTGAATGTAAGGGGAGTTCACCGAGCCCCGCCCCCCAGCGGCAGATCGCGGCGTCCTGATCCCTGAATGTTTCCTGCGCCCTGTTAATCAAGGTTTCCGGCGGAACTTAGCGTTACCGTCGCAAAGGGGCAACATCCCTTTCACCTTTTCGCAACTTTCCGGGACAGCGGCTCAGCCCCCGGCCCGCGCCCGTTTCACCAGATCGACCAGCATCGTCCGCATGGCGCCCGCATCGCGGACCATGGCGTCGAAGTCGAGACGCGCCGGAAGATCGTTTCGCATCAGGTCCAAGCCCCAGGGATCGCAGGATACGGCGCGCCAACCCGTGCCTTTCCGGCCGAGCAGCACATTGGCGTAAAGATCCAATGCGTCGGCGTGGTCGGCGTTCATATGATCAACGATGCCGTCTTCGGCCTGGGCGATGGCGCGGGCGGCGGCCTTGGTCGGCTGCGCCTCGGACGCCGGGAGCCATTGCGCCCGGGCGAATCCGCCGACCAGATGCAGGCGTTCCGGCGTCATCACATAGAATCCGAAATCGCCGAACCCGGCATAGCGCGCCGCCCCCGGATGGCGGGCCAGGAAACGTTTCTTATGGCGCGGGCTTTTGGTCGGTTTGACCGTGCCCAGGATGGTGACGCGCGGCCCCTGCTGCGGATTCTTCAGGCGGGACGCGCGCTCGACCAGCAAGGAGGCCTTGGGTTCCTTGGCCAGATTGTTGGTGTGGTCCGACAGGGTCGAGAACAGGAAGATCGGCGACCCGTCGACGTCCGGCGCGTAGGTGACCAGCGAGCCGTAGGGCCAGCTTTCCTTGCCGCGGAAGGTCGTGGACAGCACCCCTGACCGGCCGCCCAGAATCAGGCCGCGCGCCTGGCCGCAGAGAACGTCGCGGGAAACGGCGGGGGGTCGGACCATGGGGGTACTCCTTGGATGTCATGAACGCGGCGGGGGCACCCGCCGGATGCGCCCAAGATTGCCCGAAGTCTCCGGCTCCGATCAATGACGCCGATCAAACGGCACGGGCCGGCGCCCCGATCAGGGACGCCGGCCCGGCCATCGTCGTCGATTGGATCGGCTCAGACCAGTTCGAACCGCTTGGCCAGCGATCCCGTGGCCCAGCCGAGAAAGGCCCAGAAGGCCGCCGCCGAGACCAGCGAGGCCGCGACGAAGTGACCCGCCAGTTCCGGCGGCACGGGGCCGCCGATTTCATCCGGATGCGGAGCACCGACCAGGTGCGGCAGGATCAACAAGGCGATCCCGGCATAGGGCATCCAGGTTGCACGGCCAAGGAACATCAGGGCCAACCCGACCGCCGTCGAGGCGGCGGCGAAGGCCCACCAACCCTGACGGGCGACCAGTTCCGCCGCCATCGAGCCCGGAAGCTCGGGCGGCAGGCCCAAAGCCGGCGCCAGGGAAACGGCGGTGAACCCGGCGATCCCCCAAAGCAGCCCCTGGCGGCCGTCCACGGCCTGACCGCGCAGCACGATCAGCGCCGTCAACACCAGGGCAAAGCCGATGCCGGTGATGACGTCGGCGAGGGTGGTGTAGAGCGTGCGCTCCAACCCGTCTTCGGGCCCCCATGCCTCGGCGCCGTCGCCATGCCCCGCAGCCCCATGGGCGAGATAGAGCTTGGCGCCCCAATTTTCGGCCTGGACGCCGCGTGCGGCGAGATTGACCGCGTGATGGCCGCCCAGGGCCGCCGTTTTGTTTTCGAATTCCTCGGCATGGAGGATCAGGGGCGTCGTGGTGAAATGCTGCACCACGGATGCCATGAGCCCAGCCGCCAACCCGGCCAGCAGGGCGACCGCAAAAATACGTCCGATCATGTCAGGTCCCCTTAGTGGCAGGGGAAGGCGAACGCGTGGCGGCTATCGTGCGCGGCGTTATGGATCGTCTCGGGATGGGCGAAGCCCGTGCCGAAGACCAGGAACACACCGAACAACAGGGCCAGAACGGCGGGTGCCGCGCGCTCGGCGGCGAGAACCTGCGTGGTGTTTTGCGTTTGAACAGTCATGCGTGAAACCTCCGATA
>NZRL01000009.1 GCA_002696205.1 Rhodospirillaceae bacterium
CCTGGGTGCTGCCCATGACAGGTCTCCTGAGTTTTATAAGGGAAGGGGAAAGGGCGGGGCGATGGGCCGATGCGGGCCGGGCGCACCTCGCCCGTTCGTAGCGATGGTTATGTCACGCCTTTACGGCCGTGTCAAGAAAAAATTCCTATTATTCGATAAAAATGATCCCCAACCCTGGGCCGCGCTGTCGGATCAACGTTGGTAGAGGGCTGTCGCGCCCCGCGCCTTCACGCCGGTGACCAGGCGGTGAATGATGTCCGGGACCAGGGCCCGGGTCTGCTCCGCCGTCATCCCGGGTACGATTGCCGGGTCATAGAGCGCGCGGATCAGAATTTTGTCGTTGAGGGTCAGTTCGACGGGTCGGGCCAGATCGTTGGTGAAAACGGTCGGCGAATAGGTCGCCCGGTCGGCTTGCAGGCCGAGGACCTGGGTGGTTTCTTCGACGATGCAGGCCAGGGTTCGTCGTTCCTCCGCCGGCCGGGTAAAGACGACGTATCCGAATGCGATGGCGCCGTTCGGGCCGTCGCGGTAGCTGGCGAAACAGGTTGCCGATCTCAGCATGTCCGCTCGGTTGTCAGGCAATCCGAAAGCCTTGGCCATGTCCTGCGGTGTCCGTCCAGGTGGCGAATAGTACACCGACAAACCGTGCGCGTTTTCCGGGCCGGATGTTGCTTGGAAATCTAGCCCGGTCAAACGGGACAGCAG
Source organism: Rhodospirillaceae bacterium (assembly GCA_002696205.1). Lineage (GTDB taxonomy): Bacteria > Pseudomonadota > Alphaproteobacteria > Rhodospirillales > Casp-alpha2 > UBA1479. The sequence goes on from NZRL01000009.1 coordinate 706, forward strand.
CGCAAATTGATGGCGGCTCCAATTTGCGTGCCATTCGGGCAGGGACGGATGATAGAAAACGCGCACCGGGGTTCGCCATTTTCCCGCGCCGAAGGTAAACGCGGGATCGCCGTGATCCGACGTATGAACGATGCGATGGAAGCTTTCGACGAGCTGCGCTTCCGGTGCCAATTCGTCCGCTTCCGACCCGGTCAAATAGATCTGATAGACATAATAGACAGGGAAGCCGATCAGCGGCAGCAGGATCGCCAACAGGGCGAGACGCGTCGCGCGGCGAACGAACCGCCCCATGCCGCGTAAAGAGTCCCGCCGATACCAGCTTTCCAATCTGTCCATCGGGGATCTCGCCTGCCGATTGTCGAATGCTTGAACTATCGCCAAAGTATAACGTGAATTCAACAGACGGAGGCCGACACCTTTTGCCTGCGCGTTTACGCGCCGCCTTTGGGGCCGAAGGGGTCTTCCAAGGTCGGCGTGACGACCGTCGGCGCGCGGAGCTTCGTAAAGATGCTGATTAAATTGTCGATTACACGCGTCATGCGTTCCATCGCATCTTTGTGGATATCGACGGCGTTACGATCATCCGGTTTGCCGTCTGCTCCGACCGGAATTTCCATCTCGACGCGGCGTTTGGCCAACAGGTCAACCAATTCGCCGATCTTATCGTGAAAAGAAGGTTTCGGTTCTTGCCCGCCGGCCTTTTCCCCTTCCGGGCGATTGGCTGCGGCGTGCCCATCGATCGTCGTATGTGGCGGTGGGAGTTTGGGCCGTGCGGCATGACCTGCGCGCGACGGTGTCCCCGAGGCGAGACGTGTCGGCGCGATCACATGGGGCGTGTGGGGTTGGTTCGCCGGTTGGGGTGGCGCGGATTCCGATGCCTTCATCTTGCCGGACGTCACGGCACGTTGGCTGAGCATCTCCGTCGGGCCCCAGGGCTTGGCGATGCCGTCGACCCGCAGGCCGCCGCCGGCGAGATCGTTCAGCTTCTCCTGGCCTTTTTCGATGCCGCGCAGGAAGCCTTCGTCGGCGTCTCGCGTTGGGCCCGGCAGGATGCCGTTGTCGGCGAGGAAGCTGGATGCCCGATGGACGTCGTCCGGTTTGTTTGCCTGGCCACGCCCGACGGGCTCGGTCAGGAAGGTCTTGCCGAAGCCGCCGAACCCGTCCGGTCCGCCGACGCCCGGCAGACCGTCCACGGACGGCGCCTTGCTGCTGCTGTCGGCGGAGGACCTAGTGGCGCTGGCGTCCGGTGCGGGCGGCAGAGCGGCGCCGTCTTGCGTGCCGCCCATCACATGCCCCCCGCGTTCGGGTTCATCGGCGCGGGAGATGCCGGAGATTGCAGCAACGAGCGCGGATTGGCGCGGCGGCCGGGGGCTTCGAACATGAAGAAGCCCAGGTTGCGGCCCATGGCTTCGGCGACGCGGCGGGGGCCGGCGGCGGCGAGGACCCGTTTGAACGCGGCCTCGGTCTTCGGGCCGACGACGCCGTCCTCGCGGATCAATGGGAAGTCCTGATCGCCCAGCAGGGCCCGGCCCAGATCGTTGACCGACATCTGCAGGCTTTCGCCTTCTTCCGTGCGCGGGATCGGGCGGGCGGCCTTGGGATCGCGGAACAGATCGGCGAAGGCGTCGGACGCGGTCTTGTCCAGCGCCGTCTCGCCACTGCCTTGGGTTAGGTCGCGAAGGGCCGCTTCGAACCGGCCCAGGGCCAGGGCTTCCTCGACCTTGGGCGTGCCCAGGCGGGCGGCCATGGTGCGCATGGCGCCCCGGGTCTTGGGCCCGGCGTCGCCGTCGTCTTTCAGGTCGGCAAACAGCGGCGCCGTGTCGCGCGCACTTTCCGGTGCGGTATCGCGGCTGGCGGTATGGGCCTGGCTGATCATGCTCAGGCCGTTCTGCAGGAAGCGCACGGCGCTGCGCGCACCCTCGGTCTCCGCCACGTCGGCGACCCGCTTGGCGAGGGAGGCGACGGCGCGGTCCAGTTCCATGCCGTCGGCGGTGCGGGCGGGTACGGGCTGGGTCTTCACGGGGCGTTTGGCGGTCGGCTGAACCAGGCGCCCAGTGCCGTCGGTTTCCGCCGCGTCGTCGCCGTAGACGCCGTCGTAGAACGCTTGTTCGATGCGGAACAGGGCATCCTTCTCCGTACCTGCGGGCAGGGACAGGCGGCGTTCGGCGATCTTGCGGATTTCCGCCTCGGTCAGGTCCGTCGGGCGTTTGGCGAGGATATCCTCCAGGCCACCGTCGGCCTGCGTCAGTTGCGCGATGAAGGCCTTGCGGTCGAAGCCGCTCGGCCCGCCCGTGTGGTTGCGGCGGCGTAGGCGGCTGGTGGTCGGGGCAGCGGTCGCGGCGGCGAGGTTGGAAAAGTCATTCGGGGTCATGGTTGTCTCCAATAGGAACGCGCGCGCGGCGGCACGGTCCCGAAATTGGGGCCGCGTTGGCGCGCGTGACGGATTGTCGAAACTGTTTGGGAGGGCGGCCGAGGCAGTGGTCGGCGAAACGCGGACGCAATTGTGCCGGCCGTTAAAAGCACCCTACAGAATTGGGTTTATAAGGTCAAGGAAAAAATACCCATTTATATACTTTCCAAACCCAAGAATCGGACATATACTTGATTCCACGTTAGGAATTGGAGTGTGTTCGATGAGTGTTCTCAATAAACGGTACTTTCACAGCGAGAAGGCGGCCATCGCCAAGCTGGAAAGCATCATCTGGCCGGACGGCCCGGTTTGCCCGCACTGCGGCAGCAAACGGAAGATCTATGAGATCAAAGGCAAGAGCACTCGCCCCGGACTTAAGAAGTGTGGTGACTGCCGTAAGCAGTTCACGGTCAAGGTTGGTACGGTTTTCGAGTCCTCGCACGTGCCACTATATAAGTGGTTCCAGGCTGCGTACCTGATGGCGTCCAGCAAGAAGGGCATCAGCGCCCATCAGCTGCATCGCACGTTGGAGGTCACTTATAAGACGGCTTGGTTCATGGCTCACCGTTTGCGGGAAGCGATGATCGACATCAATCCCGAGCCGATGGGCGGCGAGGGTGAATGGGTCCAGGCGGACGAGACATATATAGGTAAGCTCGAAACGCCGCGCGTTCGGAACAAGTATCTTCCGCCGCCGACGAAGGCAGGCCGGTCAGGCCCGGCAGAGAAGCGGGCAGTTGTGTCGCTGATCTCTGGCGGCAAGGCGCGGACGTTCCATGTTCACAGCGCCAACGCTGCGACGGTTCGGGATATCCTCGTTAAGAACGTGCGCCGCGAGTCCGATCTGCACACGGACGAGAGCCGCATCTATACGACGGTCGGCAAAGAGTTCGCCCACCACCGCACGGTCAACCATGGCCGCAAGGAATACGTGGGCAAGCACGGCCAGACGACGAACAACGTCGAGAACTACTTCTCGATTTTCAAACGTGGCATGAAGGGCATCTACCAGCACTGCCGCGAGAAGCATTTGCAGCGGTATCTGACGGAATTCGATTTCCGGTACAACTCGCGAGATGTTGAAGATTTGGAGAGGACATTGAGCATATTTAGTGGTATTGTTGGAAAACGCTTGACGTACAGGGAGCCAACGTCTGCCTGAAAGTTTTCTGCCCCATGAAGGGCAGGGGCTAGATCGATGGAGGAAAGCGTCAGTGGTTAACGAGGTGGATGATGCCAAGCTCAGCTACCGGGTGGATTTGCCCGGCGGTCAACTGCGCCTAGTTGAAGCGATTGTATACATCGCCAGCAAGTGCGCGTCGGCTGAACGGTTTGGGAAGATCAAATTAAATAAAATTTTGTGGCGAGCAGACTTCGAGGCGTTCGCGATACGAGGTGTCCCGGTGACCGGGCGTGCTTACCAACGTCTTAAGCTAGGACCTGCCCCCGTTGAGATGGCGCCGGTTTTGCCCGAGATGGTTCAAGATGGACTGTTGCGTTTTGAGCTATATGAATTCGGGGACAACATCGTTGAAGAGCGTCCGGTCGCGATCAGCGAACCGAATTTGAGGTATTTCAGCGCCGATGATCTTCAGTATCTTGATGAGGCGATAGATTTTTATTGGGATAAGACCGGACGGGAAACAAGCGATCAATCTCACGGTGTTGCATGGAAGACCCGCGAGGACAACGACCCGATGCCATATGAGCTAGCTTTTCTCTCTGACTCCACCTTGAGCGATGTTCAGAAGAAGAGACTACTAGGTGTAGCTCATTCCCGAGGAGTAAGAAGCGAATAATGCGCCGGCAGATTCTTTACGCTTCATCATTTGATGATGCCGTTGGGAATCTGGGTGGATATCGTGCCGTAGACAAAGCCCTAGAGCCAATCATCGAGGCTCTGGATAGAAGCCCCTACGGTTTTGATCTAATTGAAAATGATTTCACTCGAGTGAGGTACGCGATTACCCGAGAGGTCCCCGGGGTGATCCCAGCATTGGTGGTCATTTTTGAAATTACCCCCGAGCACAATGTCGAGTTGATACATGTCGAAGAGTTTGAAGCGATCTAACCCAGGCCAAAAAGAGAAATTCATCGACAAAGCCAAGGAACTTGGCTGCGACGAGGACGAGGGCGCGTTCGAAAGAAAGTTAAGAGACATCTCGAAACTCAAGGACAAGTCGGGTGATCGAGAAAAATAATATCCCGACTCAAATTCATGACGCACTTATTCGCCTGGACGCCGCCACCTTGAATTTTTGGGGTCCTCGCATACTTGGGTTTTTATCAAGTCCACCCGAGTTAGCAGTAGGCCAAGATCACGGTGAATGTTGTCTATTGTGTCGCAAAGTTCCAAAAGGGCGGCATTAGTATTCCAGGCTACGGGATCGGCTTGAGAGTCTATTAATTCCGCGTTCCTCTTAATAAGAGTTCTAGCCTTTGATGCCGACATTTTGGCCTCCATCCATCAGCGAGAAAGCCTGACTCCTCACAACCTGTGAGTCAACGAGTCGCTAAGCTGAGTCGGCCAAGATCATGTCGATACCTATTCTTTTGGCCCCGCATATGCGGGGTTTATTTTGGAGTTTAGAAAATGAAGCGCTTACGGTGTTCGGTGGTGTGCTGCATAGCAAGGTGGCTTTCAGTGCCTATTGCTATTCATTCCACGTATTTCAAATAGGGCATCAGTACATAGATATCGTCGTCCTCGACGAGTCCAATGACGCGCGCGCTTTTTGAGTCCATGTTGCGCACAAGAACAACATCATTGTTGGGGTCGATGGCGCTCAGTGCGTCAGCCGCCAGGGTGTCTATTGACGCCGCGGTTTCTAAGACAATGAATGAGGTGGTTTCTTCCCAGAACCGAGCGGCAAGCCCTCTAATGCCCTCGACTAACGCGTCATAGCGGTACTGATAATTTCCGGTGTGATCGATGCGGAAGGATACCCAATAAATAGACATGGCAATTCCCCTCTATCCCAAGAGGAGAAATGGTGACTCCGTACAACCTTGGAGTCAATCAACCCCGCCTGATGTGCTCCCCGGTAATGGGTGTGGCAAGTATATAAATGAGAAAAAATACCTTATTTAGGATAAAGTATTTGAGCGCTTACCCGCCGGTGGCCAGGATCGCCGCAAGTCCTTCCCGGTAAGTGGGATAGGCCAGGGTGACGTTCAGGTCTTCATGCAGGCGCCGGTTCGAAACCAGGCGGTCGTCTTTCCAGAAACTCAACGCCATTTTCGACATGCTCTCGGCGGCGACGTCGAAGGGGACCAGTTCCGGTGCCTCCATGCCCAACAATTCGGCGCCATGGCCAACCACGTCGGCTTGGGCCGCCGCTTCGTCGTCGCAGACGTTGTAAACGGCGCCGGCGCGAGGGGCGGCCATGGAGGCGCGCAGCACACTTGCGATGTCGTCGACATGGATGCGGGAAAATTTGTGGCCCGGCTTGTCGATGCGCCGCGCCGTGCCGTGCCGCAGTTGGTCGAGGACGCTGCGCCCGGGACCGTAGATTCCGGCCAGCCGAAAGACATGGACCGGCAGGCCCGTCTCTTCCCCAAGGGCGAGCCAGGCAGCCTCGGCGGCGACGCGGTTCTCGCCGCGCGCCGAGGTCGGGGCGAGAGGGCTGTCCTCCGTCACTTCGGCGCCGTTGGTGTTGCCGTAGACGCCCGTGGTCGACAGGTAGCCCGCCCAACGAAACGACGGGGCGGCGGCACGAAGGGCTTCACCCGCTTGCGCCAGTATCGGTTCTTCCGGCCCGCCAGGGGGAATGGAAATCAATAAGTGGTCCGATGTGGCGAGCGCAGATGCGGCATCATCATCAAGCGGCGCCGATCCGTCGAACAGGTAGGCGTCGATGCCGTCTTCCTTCAGGCGGGCTTGCTTCCCTTGCGTCCGGCAGGTGCCGGCGACGGACCAGCCCTCGGCCGACAGTTTGCGGGCGAGGGTCAGGGCGCTGAAACCCAGTCCGAAACAAAACAGTCGCGACATATGAAAAACGGCTCCCGTATCGACAGGGGGGCGTGCCGCCCCCTATAAGCGGGTTCGGTTATAACAGACGGTGTCCGCCATGCCAGGGGTCCCGATTTTCGCCGCCGCCGTTCGCCGCCTGATGGGCGCGGCCACGGCAGCCGCAATCGCCGTTGCCGCCGCGTCCGCCGCATGGGCGCAGGCCCCAGCCCATGCGCCCGCCGACAGCACGGTCGAAGGCGTCGCCGCGACCAAGGCCGCCCGCGAGCGCGCCAAAAAGGTCGCCGCCGAACGCGCCAAACGATATGGCGAATGCATGGCCACGGCCCGGCGCCGTCCCCAGGACGGGTTCGAGGACGCCATCGCATGGCGCGCCGAAGGCGGCGGGACGGCTGCCGATCACTGTGCCGCCGTCGCCCTGATCGGCCTGGAGCAATATTCGGAAGCGGCAAATCGTCTTGAACGCCTGGCGCAGGACTCGCTCGCCGAGCCGGAGGTTAAGGCGGGCTTGTGGGATCAGGCGGGCCAGGCCTGGTTGTTGGACGAGCGGCCGGAGAACGCCATTCGCGCCTTCACCTCGGCTATCGGGTTGATGCCCGGTGCGCCGGACATGTTGATCGACCGCGCCCAGGCCTGGGCGGCCAAGGGCGATTATTCGGCGGCGGAGGCCGACCTGAGTGCGGCGCTTAACCTGGCGCCGTCGCGCGACGACGTTTATGCGCTTCGGGCCAGTGCCCGCCGCTATCTGGACCGGACCGAAGACGCGCTGGCCGATGCCAATACGGCGTTGGAATTGAACCCCGGAAACCCGGAAGCCTTGTTGGAGCGCGGCATCCTGCGCCGCATGAAGGGTGACGACGCGGGCGCCCGGACCGATTGGATGAAAATTCTGAACGCCATGCCCGACACCGCCGCCGCCGGCCCGGCGCGCCAGAACATCGAAACAATGGATGTGAAACCCGAAGGTGCTGCCCCGGCTCCGGCGCCTATGGGAAGCGACGCCCCACCTCGCCGCTAAAAGTCGAGATCGGCGTAATGCTTGGGTGGGGGGAAGCCCGGCATGCGGTCCGACAGAACCGATCGCATGCTTGGCCGCGATTTGACCCGGGCGTACCAGTCGCGCGCTTCGGGATGGTCTTCCCACGGCACATCGCCCAAGTAATCGACACAGGACAGGTGTGCCGCCGCCGCCACGTCGGCCATGGAAAAATCGTCGCCCGCCAGCCACCGCCGCCGTTCCACCAGGAACGACAGATACAGAAGGTGCTGATGGATATTGGCATGCCCGGCGCGGATGCGCGCCCCCTTCGGCTCGCCCTGGCCGAGGAAGCGTTTCAACAGTTTCTCGCCGACCAGGTTCTCCGTGACTTCCTTGTTGAACTTCTCGTCGAACCAATTGGTCAGGCGGCGGACCTCGGCCCGGATGACCGGCGTACGGCCGATCAAGGGCGGGTCGTCATGGACTTCGTCCAGGAATTCGCAGATGACGTCCGCGCCGGAAATCGCGGTGCCGTCGATTTCGACCAGGACCGGCACGTTTCCGGCGGGGTTGAGGGCAAGGAACTCCTCGCGCCGCTCCCAGATGTTTTCGATCCGGAGCTCGTGTTCCAATCTTTTCTCGCCCAGGAAGATTCTGGCCTTGCGGCAAAACGGCGACATCCAAAGGTGATAGAGCGTGCGCATGGGTGAGTCTCCTACACCGGATTTCAGTGAAATGGAAACCGGCAAATCGCGCGCCCGCTCGCGAAACCCTCGCGAAGATGTGACGGCCTGGTCCCGACTTCGCCTTATTCGTGACCGGGTTTCCCGGCTTATACTGACCACAGACACCGCGAGTACAAGGAAACCCAAGATGATCATCCGCCACCGCCCCCTGCATCCGATCCGGTCCAGCGAGATCACGCCGAAATCCGTCTTCGACAATCGCCGCGCCATCCTGCGCGCCATGGGGTTCGGGGGCATGGCCATGGCCATGGCGCCGCTTCTGGGCGCCGGGCTCGGCAATCCGGCACAGGCTGCCTGGCGCCCCGAAACGGGGAAGGCGCTCAGCGGTACGGTCAATCCGAAGTACACGGCCAAGGCATTGGGCGTCGAGCCGACGGCCTACGATCTGGTCACGACCTACAACAATTTCTACGAATTGGGCACGGGCAAGGGCGATCCGCATGAAAACGCCGGGTTCCTGAAACCGACCCCCTGGTCGATCAAGGTCGAGGGTGCGGTGGAAAAACCCGGCACCTACGACATCGACGATTTGATCAAGGCCGAAGACATCGAAGACCGGGTCTACCGCTTCCGTTGCGTCGAGGCCTGGTCCATGGTCATCCCCTGGCTCGGCGTGCCGCTGTCCAAGGTGATCAGCCGCCTGAAACCTACGTCAAAGGCCAAGTACGTTTATTTCGAAACCTTGTTCGACCCGAACCAGATGCCGGGCCAGAACCGCCAGGTCCTGGAATGGCCGTACAAGGAAGGCCTGCGCATGGACGAGGCGATGAACCCGCTGAGCCTGCTGGCCGTCGGCCTGCACGGCGAGGTTCTGCCGAATCAGAATGGTGCGCCTCTGCGCCTGGTCGTGCCGTGGAAATACGGCTTCAAGTCGATCAAATCCATTGTCCTGATCCGCTTCACGGAGAAACAGCCGCCGACCTCGTGGAATGAAGCCAACGGGCGGGAATACGGATTCTATTCCAACGTCAATCCGAACGTCAGCCATCCGCGCTGGAGCCAGGCCGCCGAAAAGGTCATCGGCCAGAACAACCTCTTCGGCCTGCCGATCAAGCAGCCGACCTTGATGTTCAACGGCTACGAAGAAGAGGTCGCGGACCTGTATGCGGGCATGAACCTGCGCACCTTCTACTAGGCCGCCTCGCGTTGGGGATGTGTTCGTGAATACCGATGCCCACCGTATCCGGGTTTTGAAGCCGCTGGTTCATTTGGCGTCGCTGGCGCCGCTGGCTTGGCTGTTCTGGCTCGGGGCGCAGGGGCAGTTCGGCCCCAACCCGGCGGAGTTCATCAACCGCTACTCCGGCGATTGGGCGATCCGGTTCCTTTTGATCGCGCTTGCCGTGACGCCGCTGCGGGGCCTGACCGGTTGGGCTGGAGCCATGCGGTTCCGGCGCATGCTGGGGCTCTATGCCTTCTTCTATGCCCTATTGCATGTCGCAAGCTACGTGGCGCTGGATCAATATTTCGCCTGGGGTGCCATCTGGCAGGACATTCTCAAGCGCAATTACATCACCGTCGGCATGCTGGCCCTGGTGATTCTGACGGCGCTGGCCGTGACCTCGCCCAAGGCCATGGTCAAGAAACTGGGCGGGCGCAATTGGACGCGCCTGCACAAGCTGGTCTATGTCGCCGCGATTGCAGCGCCCGTTCACTTCTTCATGATGCGCAAGGGGTTTCAGATCGAACCCCTGATCTACGGCGGGATCGCGGGCGCACTGCTGGCCTACCGGGCGGCGGCGCGGCTCCGTGTTCATTTCCGCGTGCGCGCGGCGGCGTCCGCCGCCTCTGAAGAGGCCGGCGCGAAGGCTGCCTGAAGGCGGCAGATCAGGTCAGATCAGGAAGATTCTTCCTCGTCACCCGGCAGATGATTCCCACCTGCGGTGAGGTCCGGCGACGCGTCGCGGGCTTCCATGACGGCCAGCATGGCCAGTCCGCCGGACCCCGTATTGCCTGGGTCGGCGATGTCGCGGGCGTCGTTCGGCATACCGGCCAGACCGCCCTTGTCGTCGTCCTCGACCTCGGCGTTGGCCTGCATGCGGCGCTGGATTTCCTGGGCGATCAGGTCCTCAATGGCGGCCCGCTGTTCGGCGGGCATCTTGTCCAGGTCTTCTTCGGAAAGACCCATGCGGGCGAGGATTTCCTCCCGCATTTCCTCCATTTTCCGCTTCTCGACTTCCTTGGCGTAGGCGGCGAAACCGTTCTCGCGGATGAAGTCCATGTCGGTCTGGGTGGCTTCGGCCTCGTCGTTTTTCGATGCCTCGACGGAGGCGGCCATCATCTCGGCGAAGGAGCCCGATCCGGCATCGGCAGCGGCCGGTTTGTGGCTGTTCTGCTGGGTCAGAATGGCGGCGATGTTGTCGACTTTCATGGGCTCTCCTCCTCAAGTGCCGGTCACGGGTCTGCGTATGTCCCCGGACCGGCGGTGCAAGGCCCATGCCAGCCATTTCGGATTGCGGTCGCTTGAGCTTCCGACCCTCCGCCGTCCCTGCGGGCCACATCGTTTAATTTTCCGGCGCAATCCTTTAAATAAGGAAGATGCGATTTCTTATCGTTTTGCGAGAATCGAGAATGCCGCAGTTCTTGATGGGCCGGTGCTTTGCCGCGCTGCTGATCTTTCCTCTGATCTCTCTGCCGTCGCCCGTTATTGCCGGTGCGGGTGGCGAACCACGGCGTGAGCTTACCTGCGAGGATATCCTCGAACTCGACCGGGTGGGCTCGCCGTCCCAATTGGACCGGGACCAGGCGATCGTCCTTGGCGAATCCTACGACCAAGGCAAATGCGTTCCGCAGGACTACGGCCGTGCTTTCACGCTTTACAGCCGAGCGGTGGAGTTCGGTCCGTCCATCGTGGGGCTGCGCCTGGGGTATTTCTATCTCAACGGCCTGGGGGTGGATCGCGACGAGCAAAAGGCCCGGTACTGGTTTCGCAGTGAAGCCTTGGCGACATACTTCAATGACGACAGATTTTCAGATGGCATGCTGGAACTGATGTCGTTCGGCACGTCCGTGCCCGAAATGCTGCGGGAGGAAGTCACTCGGGCCCACGAGATTTATAACGGGCCACCGGAAGGCCTGATGGCGGTCTATCGGGATTTGTCGACCGGCAATGGTGTCTACCCGCATCCGAAGAACGCGCTGATTTGGCTGAGCAAGGCGGGGAGTCAAGCTCATCCGGAAGCCCTCTACGAGATCGCACGGCGGCATTTGACCGGTGAAGGGTATTTGAAGAGTGACTCTGCTTACGTCGCAACCTTGGATCGCGCGGCACACCTGAATTTTGCGAAAGCGCAAAAGGAATTGGGCGCGTACTACTTGCGGGCAAGCGAAGATTCTTATGGCTGGTACCGCGCGCTTGTATGGCTGTTGCGGGCCCAGAAAAACGGGATCGATGTGGCGGCGCAAATCCTGGCGGCGGAAAAGCGGCTCAGCAGTCTCGACATTGAGGCGGCCCATGAAAGAGCGGCTGATTTCAATTTCAAGCAATAGCGCGTGAAACTGGATTGGTCAGTTCAATTCAATCCTTCTCTATCTGGGCGGCATCGCCGTTCGTGTTCGTCTCTTAGCCTTGCCAGCCGTTCTTCCGCCTGGTGAATGAGTTTCTTTTTCGCCGCGAAAATCTCCTGGGCTATTGCCTTGTCGTGTTGGGCTTTTGAGACTCTGCCGAATGCCTCGACTAATTCTTCAAACTCCAAACCCTTGCCCAACTTGCTCAATATTTTCTTCGCCAGCGCCCAGAACCCATCGGTGCCATCGAACAAATCCGAAAGGTTGAGGGTGACGAGCTTCAGGACGAACTCATCCCAGGTAGCGTCTAGCAGTTCTTGGTGCTGTTGAAGATTCTCTTCGTGCTCTTTCAACTCATTCTTCAACGATTGTACTTCGTTCTGAGCAAGTGAAACCGCCCGTTTCAGTCTTTTGCATTCGCCCGCGTCTGCCACTTCCTCCGCCCAACAGCGGCAATTGGGTGCTTCGCCGGGGTGGCCGCCTTCGGGTGGGTTGGCCCATGAAAAGACTTTGCCGTTGCGGTCGGCGTGGGACGAGCGCACCTTGCCGTCGCCGACGGTGCGCCAGATATAGCTGCCCTTCTTCTTCGAATTGTCGAAGAACTCCAGCAGGCCGGTGCGCGGATTGACCGTGCCGCCGTCGGTGACGGCGTGCAGATACCGCGCTTCCTCGGGCGTCAGATGGGCCAGCACCGTGTCGCCGTTCCGTCCCATCACCTGCAGGTGGCGGGCGAGGGCGCGCAGGGTCTCGCCGCCGGGATGGACGGCGCTGTCGACCGTCAGGCCGTTGCGCCGTTGAAAGGCGCGGATGGCGTCGTCCAAACGGGCGCCGAAATAGCCGGTCGGCCCGTCGGTCGGCACAAGGTCCATGTCGCCCGCGAGACGCAACAGACCTTCCAGGTTGGCGACGTCGTTGGGCGCGTTGCGGCCCCGCGCGCCGACGGCGGCGGCCGGGTGAAACGGATCGGAAAAATCGAAGGCGTCGTCGGGGTCGTCCGCCGCGACGCGCCCGAAGGGATCGCGGGCGGCGGCGGCTCGCCATTCCCCTTGGCCGACGCGGCCGAAGGGATCGGGAATGTAGGTCATCCGGGGGCGGGACGTGCGGAAGGGATTGAAAGGCATCGGGGGACCCCTTGCGTCGGCGCGCACCGCGCGGGAGGGAGGCCGGTCTGGTCGGGCGGGAACGGGGGCCGCGCGCGGGCGCGGGCCGCGCGGCGGCGGGCCGCGCGGTTTCGGCAATAAAAAAACGCCCGCCGGAGGGCGGGCGTAGCTATGGCGTTCGATGGCGGCAAGATTAGCCGCCGTCGGAAATCATGTCAAGAATTATTTCCTATTTCCTGCATCGAGCTACGGAGCAGGGTGGGGTGTGGGGCTAATGCGCCTCGTCCCAATTGGCGCCGGTGCCGACGTCGACGTCGAGCGGCACAGAGAGGTGCGCAGCACCCGACATCACCTGGGTCACCGCCTCGCGGGTCTTTTCGACCTCGTCTTCCGGAACCTCGAAGATAAGTTCGTCATGGACCTGCAGCAGCATGCGGGCCTTCAGCCCGCCGTCGTCCAGCGCGTCCTGCAACCGGATCATGGCGCGCTTGATGATGTCGGCCGCACCCCCCTGGATCGGCGCGTTGATCGCCGCGCGCTCGGCGAAACCTCGCATGTTGGGGTTGCGGTCGTTGATGCCGCGGACATGGCATTTGCGCCCGAACACGGTTTCGACGAAGCCGTGTTTCTTGGCCTGTTCCTTGGTCCGCTCCATGTAGTCCTTGATGCCGGGGTATTGTTCGAAATAGGCGTCGATGTATTCGCCGGCTTCGCCCCGCGCGATGCCCAACTGGCGCGCCAGGCCGAAGGCCGAAATGCCGTAGATGATGCCGAAATTGATGGCCTTGGCGCGGCGGCGGACCATCGGGTCCATGCCTTCGACCGGAATGCCGAAGACCTGACTGGCCGTCAGGGCATGAATGTCCAGGCCGTCGTGGAAGGCTTGTTTCAGCACGTCGATATCCGCGACATGGGCCAGCAGGCGCAATTCGATCTGCGAATAGTCGGCGGACATCAGGACATGGCCCTTGTCGGCGACGAAGGCGGTACGGATCTTGCGGCCTTCTTCCGATCGGATCGGGATGTTCTGCAGGTTCGGGTCGGAGGACGCCAGCCGCCCGGTCGCCGCCACGGCCTGGGAATAGTTGGTATGGACGCGCCCGGTCTTGGGGTCGATGTCGCCGACCAGGCTATCCGTATAGGTGCTTTTCAGCTTCGACAATTGCCGCCAGTCCAGGACTTTCTGCGGCAGATCGTGGCCTTGCGCGGCGAGCTCCTCCAAGACGTCGGCGCCGGTGCCGTAGGCGCCGGTCTTGGTCTTCTTGCCGCCTTCCAGGCCCATTTCGTCGAACAGGATTTCGCCCAACTGCTTGGGCGATCCGATGTTGAATTCATGTCCGGCAAGCTTATGGATTTCGATTTCCAGGTCGCCCATGCGCGCGGCGAAATCGGCGCTCAAATCCTTCAGCACCGTGGCGTCGACCTTGATGCCCCGGCGCTCCATATCGCGCAGCACGCCCAGCAGCGGGCGTTCCAAGGTCTCGTAGACCGTCACCATATGTTCGGTGACCAGGCGCGGCTTGAAGATGTTGTGCAGGCGAAGCGTGATATCCGCGTCCTCGGCGGCGTAATCGAGCGCTTTGTCCAGCGGGACCTGATCGAAGGAAATCTGCGACTTGCCGGAACCGGCCACGTCCTTGAACTTGATCGTGTCGTAATCAAGGAAATCGCGGGCCAGTTCGTCCATGCCGTGGCCGTGCAGGCCGCCGTCGACGACGTAGGAAAGCAGCATCGTGTCGTCCACCGGTCCGACCTCGATCCCGTAACGGCCCAGGACCTGGATATCGTATTTGATGTTCTGCCCGACCTTGAGGATCGAGGGATCCTCCAGCATGGGTTTCAGCGCGGCGATTGCGTCGTCCATGGGGATCTGGTCGGGCGCATCGCCGCCTTCCGCCGCGTCACCGCCCAGATCCAACTGCCCCTGCGGCGCCGACGACACATGGGCCAGCG
>NZRL01000010.1 GCA_002696205.1 Rhodospirillaceae bacterium
ATAGGCCGCCCGCCCCGCCGGATCGGCATTCCCCAGCACGCCTGCGATCGCATCGAGCATTACCTTCGCGTTTTCGGGATCGAGCCAGTAGTGAGGATCTTCCATGACCCCGCCGAGCCCCACACCTGCGCCGTGGTCGTGGCCGTCATGATGGGCGGGCGGATCACCCAGCCGGCGCGCCGGATGCCGAATCAGATTCGGCGCGTTCGACAGGGTCAAAACCCGCGCCTCCGCGGCCAGGGCGGCAATCGGCTTCGCCAAGGCCGCCTCCATCGATGGGCCGATCCAAATCACGACCTTGGCGTCGGCCAACAATTGGGCCTGGGACGGCGCCAAGGCGAACCCATGCGGTGAAACACCCCCCGGAATGATCAAGTCGGGTGCGCCGCGACCCGCCATCACCTGGGCGGCCAGGGAATGCAACGGCGGGATCGACACGGCGACGCGCAGGTCCGCCTGCGCGGGCAAGGCGGCATTCAGACAGATCAGAACGGCGAAGACCACCGAGATCGCCGCAAGCGGCCCCCGGCGGCGGGCGTTGACAGGTTCGGTCATTGAGCTATTGTCCCGCTTTCGGCGGATAATGTTATTATATAACGTTTAAGGCGAGCCGAGAGGTACACCATCCCGCCGCCGGAAGTAAACAGGAACCTGGGCAACCATGGACGCAGAGGCGCCGAAACCGGATTTTGCGCAAGCCCCCGCCCCGGGCGGTGCCCTGTTCCGCGCCCAGGGCGTGGGCGTGCGGCGCGGCGGCGACTGGCTGATCCGCGGCATCGACCTGACCATCGACCCGGGCGAGATCGTCACCTTGATCGGCCCCAACGGCAGCGGCAAATCGACCACCGCCAAGGTCGTCCTTGGCCTGATCCGGCCGGACGCCGGCAAGATCGAGCGGGCCGCGAAGGTGCGCGTCGGATACGTCCCACAACGTCTGAGCATCGACGAAACGCTGCCGTTTTCCGTCAAACGCCTGATGACCATGACCGGGCCCGCGCCCGAGGCCGACATCCGGGCCGCGCTGGCCCGCGTCGGCATCGGCCACCTGGCGGACGCCGCCGTGCAGCGCCTTTCCGGCGGAGAGTTTCAACGCGCCCTGATGGCCCGCGCGATCCTGCGCAAACCGGACCTGCTGGTTCTGGACGAACCGGTCCAGGGCGTCGATTTCGCGGGCGAGGTGGCGCTTTACGAGCTGATCCGCGACATTCGCAACGAACTGGGCTGCGCGATCCTGTTGATCTCCCATGACCTGCATTTCGTGATGGCGGAAACCGACCGGGTGCTCTGCCTGAACCAGCATGTCTGCTGCGCCGGGACGCCGCAGTCCGTCGCCGCCGACCCGGAATACCGGCGCCTGTTCGGGCCCCGCGCGGTCGAAGCGCTGGCCGTCTACCAGCACCACCACGACCATGCCCACGGCCCCCACGGCGAAGTCATCCCCCTGCGCGCCGGCGGCGATCCGGACGCCCATAGCCACGGCGACGGCGCGGTCTGCCACGCCCATCACGAACACGACCACGATCATGGCCCGCACCATCACGATAAGGACGTGCCGGACGATCCGGCGGGGGCGACCGATGGTCAGTGACTTTCTCCTCCATGCGGCCCTCGCCGGGATCGGCGTCGCCATCGTCGCCGCCCCCCTCGGCTGTTTCGTGGTCTGGCGGCGAATGGCCTATTTCGGCGACACCATGGCCCATTCGGCCTTGCTGGGCGCCGCCGCAGCCATCGCCTTCGACATCGACGCGACCCTCGGCGTGTTCACCATCTCGGTCCTCGTCGCCCTGGCCCTGCTGGCATTGGAGCGGCGCGGCGGTCTGGCGACGGATACGCTGCTCGGCCTGTTGTCCCATTCGGCACTGGCCGTCGGCCTGGTCGTCATGGGTATGATGACGGGCATTCGGCTCGACCTGTTCGGTTATCTGTTCGGCGATATCCTGGCGGTCGATGGCCGCGACCTGGCGCTGATCTGGGGCGGCGGCGCTGTCATCCTCGGCCTGCTGGCCTATATCTGGCGGCCCTTGCTGGCGGCCACGGTGGCGCCCGACGTGGCCGCCGCCGAAGGCATGAACCCCGCCCGCCAACGCCTGATCTTCATGCTATTGCTGGCCGGGGTTATCGCCATCGCCATGAAGATCGTCGGCATTTTGCTGATCACGGCTCTGTTGATCATTCCCGCCGCCGCGGCCCGGCGCATCGCCCACGGCCCCGAGGCCATGGCCGCCATCGCCGCCGGGATCGGCGCGTTGGCCGTCGTCGGCGGCTTGGCCGCGGCGGTCCAGGCCGACACCCCGGCGGGGCCGACCATCGTCGTCGCGGCGCTGGTCCTGTTCCTGGCGGGCCTGCTACCCTGGGCGCGGCTGCGGCCCGGCAAGGAGACGGAACATGGCTGAACCAACCGCAAACGAAGGCCAGTCATTGACCCGCAATCAGGGCGCGGTTCTATCGGCGCTCAAGGGGGCGGACAAGCCGCTGACCGCCTATGACATCCTGGGCCTGCCGAAGATCCGCAAGGCCGGGCTCAAGGCGCCGCTGACCATCTACCGCGCCCTCGACAAGCTGATGGACCAGGGACTGGTCCACCGCATCGAAAGCCTCAACGCCTTCGTCCATTGCGACCATGGGCCGCACGACCACGCCACGGGGTTTCTGATCTGCTCCGACTGCGGGCGGACGCTGGAAGTTCATTTGGACGATTGCGAAGACCACCTGGCCGGACGGGCGCGCGAGCAAGGCTTCGCCGTCGATGCCGTGAAGGTGGAAATGACCGGCCGCTGCCCCGATTGTGCCGCCGCAGAGGCCGCTAGGTCTCGGACGTCCTGACCCTTCCCAAATCCGCCGCCACGCGGGCGGCGACACCGGCCCAATCCCCCGCCGTGTCCTGCCGATACAGGCGAAGGCTGTCGTACCAAGGCGTGGTCTCTCCCGCGTTCCCCCAGCGCCAATCGGGCACGAAAGGCAACAGACCCCAGGCCGGGCGCCCCATCGCCCCCGCCAGATGCAGGACCGCCGTATCGGCGCTGATAACCAGGTCCAGCCCGGCAAGAACCGAGGCCGTCGCCAAAAAGTCCGGTAAAGCCGGGCGTTCGGCGAACAGGCCGGAACGCGCCGCCAACAAGTCCGCATCCACCTCGCGCAGCCCGACCTGTAGATTGACGAAGCGCACATCCGGCACACCCAATACAGGCAGCAGATCGGCCAAGCGCAGGCTGCGCGCACGGTCGCGGCGATGGGTCGGATTGCCCGCCCAGGCCAGACCGATGCGGAACGGGCCGCCAGAAACGGGCGCCGCCGCCTCCGGCACCGTCAGGTAGGGCGTGCCTGAAATATCAGCGGCGCCCAGACCGAGGACCGCGCCCAGGCTCATCAACGGGCACCACCACGGCACGTCGGGGAGCGCCCCGGCATCGATGATTTCGGCGTCCCAATTCTGCGCCTCGAAAAGCGCCCGCATCGGCCCCGGCACGGCCAGGACGGGGCGTCCGCCCCGGGCCGCCACATGGGAGGCGAAGCGGGCAAACTGAATGAGATCGCCGAACCCTTGTTCCGGCATCAATAGAACCGGCTCCCCATTCAACGGCCCGCCGCCCCACATCGCGGCACCCGGCGGCGCCTGAAGCGGCTGAAACGACAGACGCGCCTCGTAGTGCCGCCAGCCGGCGGCGAAGTCACCTGCCATCAGGTCCAGGATTGCCCGGTTGAACCGCGTCCGGGCGTCTTCGGGATCTATGCTCAGGGCCCGGTCGAGCGCCGCCGCGCCGTCGGCGAAACGGCCCAGATCGGTCAGAGCAATGCCCAGATTGCACCAGGCCGCCGCGAAACCCGGATCGGCCTCGGCCGCCCGGCGATGGAGTTCGGCCGCCGGGGCGTAGACGCCCTCGCGATGCCGGACGATGCCCAGACCGTCGAGGGCGCGGGCATTCGCGGGCTCAAGTCCCAATACACCTTCGAAAGCCCCTGCCGCCTTGGCCAAGTCGCCCGCCGCCAGATGGGCGCGGCCCAGGTTCCCCAGGACCATCACGTCCCCGGGCATCAGTCTGGACAAGCACTCCAAATAGGGCGCCGCGCCGGCCACGTCGCCGGCCGCGAAACACAGGTTGGTCAGCAGCATGAACGCACCTGCATGGGTGGAATCGGCGGCGGCGACCCGTTCGGCGAGGGACCGCGCCCGCACCCGGTCGCCGTTGCGCCAGGCCGCCTCGGCCTCGGCGAACAGGGATTGGCTGTCTGCCACTGGGGGCCTTAGAACGTCTCGACCCAGGGCCGGATTTCGACCTCCCAGGTCCAGGCCGATCGCGGCTGATCGAGGATCGCCATGTAGGTCTCGGCGATGGCGTCGGGCTCGAGCCACTTATCCGGGGTCTCGGGCGAGTTCTGGCGGCCTTCGCGGTGCTCGGCGGCGATGCCGCCGTCGATCACGAAATGCCCGATATGAACGCCTTGGGGGTGCAGTTCGCGGGCCAGGCTCTGGGCCAGGCCGCGCAAGGCGAACTTGCCCATGGCGAAACCGGACGACCGGGCATAGCCCTTCACGCTGGCCGACGCGCCTGTGAAGAAGATCGCTCCCTCGCCCGCCGGGATCATTCGCTTCGCCGCCTGTTGGGCGACCAGGAAGCCGCCGTAGGCGGAAATCTCGATGGCTTTCTTCACGTCGGCGGGGTCCAGGTCGAGGATCGCCTTTGATGCCCGAAGCGACGCGTTGTACAGCACGAACTTCGGCGCCCCACCTCGGTCGGCCTGACCGTCCAGGCCGTCGAACAGGGCCGCGACCGCCGCCGGATCGGTGGCGTCGCAGGCATGAGCGACGGCGCCCGTCTCGGCGCAGAGGCCCTGGAGCTTGTCCGTATTTCGGGCGGCCAGATCGACCGTCCAGCCGGCCTGGGCGAGGCGCCGTGCCATGGCGCTGCTGAGCCCCGGGCCGGTTCCGACGATAAGCGCGCGTCCTGGGGTCATCTGTCGTTCCTTTCTTCGCGCAGCGCCCGGATCTCCGAACGTAAGTCTCTGATTTCCTGCCCTAGGTCGTTGATCGCCTGTTCCTGTTCTTCGGCATCCTCATGGGCGGCCTGGCTCATCGCGGCGACGACCATGGCGACGAACAGGTTCACGATGCCGTATGCCGTCAGCAGGATGAACGGCACGAAGACGAAGGGGGCATGGGGATGGAGCGCCATGACGGGGCGAACAATGCCGGACGCCCAGCTTTCCAACGTCATGATCTGGAACAAGGTGAACAGGGACTGGTCGATCGAGCCGAACAAACCCGGGAACTGTTCGCCGAACAGCTTCGTCGTGATGACCGAGAACATGTAGAACACGACCGCCAGCACCAGCAAAGCGGCGTTCATCCCCGGCAAGGCAGTCAACATGGCCGTCACGACCTTGCGCAGGCGCGGCACCACGGTCAGCAGGCGCATGATCCGCAGCACCCGGAGAACGCGGAAAATCTCGAGATTCCCCCCCAGGGGCAGGACCGCCACCGCGACGACGGCGAAATCGAAAATGCTCCATCCGTCGCGGAAGAACGCGCCACGATGGGCCGTAATCCGAAGCGCCAGTTCGATCACGAAAAACCCGAGGGCGATCTCGTCCAGTATATGGAGAACGGGAAGATGCCCGCCGTCCAGTTCCTCCATCGTCTGCAGGCCGAGAACCGCGGCATTCAACAGAATGACGACGACGACCGTCGTCCGGAAACCGGTGCTGTCGACGAACCGGACCAGCTTGCCGCGCCAGCCGCCGACCGGCGCCGTACCGGCCCCGCCGGGCAGGGGAAGTTCTGGATCAGGTTGAGGCTGTACCATGGCATGCGTCCGAGGTTCAGAAGACCGCTTTTGTATGCATAGGTTTAGCCGCCACAACCCGCCCCGTCGAGTCCGTGGCCGAAGCGTGGCAAGAGATTAGAATGCAACATGCCGCCAACGGGGCGGCCCGGCGTTCACCGTGCCCGGCGTTTGCGCGCGCCCTTGCGCGTTGTCGCCTTGGGATGGGCGTTGGCTTCGACGTATTCGATCACGGCCGAGGCGATATCCTGACCCGTGACCTTCTCGATGCCCTCCAGACCCGGCGAGGAGTTAACCTCCAGCACGCGGGGGCCGGAAACCGATTGCAGCAGGTCGACGCCCGCCACGTTGAGGCCCAGGGTCTTGGCCGCCTTGACCGCCGTCGCCCGCTCTTCGCGCGTGATCTTGATCTTCTCGCCCTTGCCGCCGCGATGCAGGTTGGAACGGAAATCGTCCTCCGCCCCCTGGCGGCGCATGGCGGCGACGACCTTGTTGCCGATGACGAAACAGCGTACGTCGGCCCCGCCCGATTCCTTGATGAACTCCTGAACCAGGATATTGGCCCGCAACCCCCGGAAGGCGCCGATCACCGATTCGGCGGCCTTGCGCGTTTCGGTCAGAACCACGCCCTTGCCTTGCGTGCCTTCCAGCAGCTTTACGACCAAGGGCGTGCCGCCGACTTTTTGGATCAGATCCAGGGTATCGTCCGGCGAATGGGCCATGCCCGTGGCGGGCATGCCGACCCCGGCCTGGGCCAGAAGCTGGTGGGCATAAAGCTTGTCGCGCGAGCGGCCGATGGCCTGCGCGCCGTTGACGCAATAGACACCCATCAATTCGAATTGACGGACCACCGCCATGCCGTAGAACGTGACCGAGGCACCGATGCGCGGAATGATCGCATCGAAGCCTTCCAGGCTATGGCCGCCGATCAGCACCTCCGGCTTGCGCGAGGTGATGTTCATGTAACAGCGCGTGGTGTTGATGACCTCGACCAGATGGCCCCGGCTGGCCGCGACCTCGACCAGGCGTTGGGTGGTGTAACTGCTCGGCTCGCGCGACAGGAGACCGATCTTCAGCGACTTCTCCGGCTCCGGCTCGTGGTGGTGTTCGTCGTAGATATCGGGCGACATCTCGCCGTGGACGCAGGACGCCAGGGGATTGACGATCATCCGGCCCTTCATGGCCGACCGGCCCAGCAGCATGCGGTAGGTCATGCCCTCCCGGTTGCTGAGCGAAACCTCGATGGGCCATTCCTCGCCGGCGATGCGGACCTTGGTGCGCACGATGGGGCGGACTTCCGAGCGCCCGTTGGAACTGGTGATCTCACGTTCGCCGATCAGCTCCGCCGTGCAATAGAGCTCGATCGACGGCCGTTCCGTGATCGGCCGGATCCCGAACCGCACCATGCGCTTGCCGCCGGCCGAAAACGGCTCGATGGAAAAGGCATGCAAGGATGACGTCCGCGCACCCGTGTCGGCCTTGGCCTTGATCGCGGGCAGGCCCAACTCGGGCAGGGAAATCCATTCTTCCCAACCGATAACGATAGGATCTTCTGTATTCATCCTGAAGCTAACTCTCGAATTTCATATGAGATCGCCGCCGCCCCGATGCAATCGGTTATGCGCGATGCATCGGACGGCGGCGGGGGAATAACAGACACCGTGGCGGCGGTCCATCGCAAAACGGCGACGACAGACGATTTTCCGGACCGCGGCCCGGAAGCCGGCTGAAACCGGTCGGCTCAGGAGAATTGAAAGTTTGGTTACGCGGGCCTGAGAGCGGTCTGCAAGGAAATCGAATTGAGAATCATTCTCAATTATTCTAGGCTCTCGTCGCGGCCTAACGCCGCAAGCACGTATTTGCAGGCGGACACGGACGTTGGCGAGCAAGAACATCAAGGAACTGTTCCTGGCCTATCGGCACGAGTTGCAGGTCTATCTGACCCGCAAGCTGCACGATGCTGACATCGCTGCCGACCTGACGCAGGAGACCTTCCTGAAGTTCGCCGAATACAGCCGGGGCAACCCGGCGGCGGTGATCAGCCACGAACGCTCCTACCTATACCGCACGGCCCACAACCTGGCTGTCGACCATATCCGCAAACGCCAGCGCGAACGCACGGACCCGACGGAGGCCGCCGCATTGGACGCCGTCGCCGACGACACCCCCCTGCCCGACCGCCAGGCCGGCGGGCGCGGCGACTTGGCCAAGGTGCGGGCAGCGTTGGATGCCTTGCCGGAGCGCACGCGCCGGGTGTTCGAGTTGACCCGCGTCGAAGGCCTGACCTACCGGGAAACAGCGGAACGCCTGGGCATTTCCGACAGTTCCGTGCAGAAACACCTGGCCCGCGCCGTCAAGCATGTCATGCAAAGCCTGCGCGGCGATTAGGAACCCGTCATGGATCGAAATTCGGTTTACCGACTTGGTGCCGCCGCACCGTCTTATCCTATGACGGAGTCTCTCACCTTGGCATTTGCGTAAGGACGCCCCCACCCTTGCAACGGCATTCGAACGGACCGGACCTCGAACAGGACACCATCGACGCGGCCGCGTCGGATTGGACCGCGCGCTTGGGCGGCGGACCGTTGAGCGCGGTCGAACGCCGGGCGCTGGATGCCTGGCTCGCCGAAAGCCCGCGCCATGCCGCCGCCTTCGACGAGGCACAGGCTGCCTGGGCGCTCATGGGCGCTCTTGCCGAAACGGA
>NZRL01000011.1 GCA_002696205.1 Rhodospirillaceae bacterium
GAGAGACGGCATCCTAGCCGTATCATAAAGTCGCCGGGCCAACCGGCGGCGCTCTTCGAAGGGGTGCTTTTTTGGATCGCGGCATCGTCCCAAGGGGGCGTGTCCAACGGGGCACGGGACTCCAACATGGAAACCAATCTCGCCGGTAAGACCTATGAGGTCCAGACCGAGTCGGGCGGCAAGTGGACGCTGGTCGCCAGTTATAACGTAAAATCACAGGCCATTCAGCAGGCCCAGGCGCTGCTGGAATCCCACAAGTATTCGGGTGTGAAGGTCATCGCCGAAAGCGACCGCAAGGGCGAGGAGGTGATCTTCAACGAGCAGTCGGAGGTGACCGACAAGGGCCTGACCATCGTGCCCATCGACAGTTCGCCGCGCTGCGAAGCCTTGAGCGATTTCTATCAACTCGAAGCCCGTCTCACGGCAGGTCGGCTGTTGCGTCAGTACTTGGACGACGCCGGTATGACGGCCATGGAACTGGCCTTCGACTTCGGCCGTCTGAAGATGCTGGAGCGCGACGACAAATTGTACGTCGGCGCCTTGGCGCGCTTGGCCGGTCTGCAGGTGGACAAGGACGGCGCTGAGAAACCCGCCGACCGGCAAGGCGCCTTGGAGCGCCTGTTCAATCAGTTGAAGGACAACGCCCAGAAAATGATGGGCCGCGAGGACCTGGGGGCCGCCGTGCGCGACGGCGGGCTGCAGGCGCTGATCGACAAGGTCAACGGCGAAGCGGCGACCGACGATCGCCATCCGCTGATCCTGGCGGGCCTTGCCGCGTTCATGGGAGAGCAGGGGGATTGGAGCAGCAAGGCGGAAGCGGTGACCGGTTTGTTGAGCGCCGATTCAAGCGTTGTCGCCCAGGCCTATGTCGATGAGGCCCTGGCGGAGATTCTCGACGGCGCCCAGGCGATCGGGGAACTGCTGGGCGGCGTTGCCGATGCGGCGACCGGCCATCGCATGCTGGTGCAGTTGTGCCAGGGGCGCCTGCCGGAGGTGAAGAACCCGCTGAGTTGTATCAACGAATTGAACAAGACCATGGGCGCGTTCGAGTTGGAAAACGCCCGAAGTGCGATCCTCAGCCGCGTCGCCCGCGGCATCGGCGGGATCAAGCCGATGACCCGCGAAGGGCGCGAGGGCGAGCGTACGGCCCTGGTCAACCTGATCCGCAACCTGGAAGACTACGCCGGCCTGATGGGTGGGCCGCAGATGGCCGAAGCGCTGACTCTGCGGGCCAAGATGGCCTTGGGCGGCGAAGACGGCGATCTCAGCGCCGAACAATCGATTTCGAAGATCGTCGGTTTCCTGCCGTCATTGCCGTCGCGGGCGGGTTATGTCCTGGACCTGTCGGCGACCGACACCGGCGCCAAGCAACAGGCCGCCGTCGTCCGGAACCTGGCCCAGGCCATGCGTGGCCTGACCGGGGTCGATGCCTTGACCGGTGGCGGCCAGGACCCGGCCATGGCCAAACGGGTGATCGACGCCCTGAATGACAAGATCGCGGCCGCGGGGCTGCCGGTTGAGTTGAAAAAAACCGCCTCGGCGACCTTGGCAAAAGCCATGAGCTCCGTCGCGGCGACCCCGGCGGAGGATCCGGCGGCGGTCAAGGCGAGTGCTAATAAACCGAAGGAACAGCGCTGGGACAGCGGCGATGCGAAACCGCAAGCCCCCGCCCAGCCGCCACAACAGGCGCAACCGGCTCAGCAGCCGGCCGCCGCCGCTGCCCCCGCGGCTGCTGCGGCACCGGTCAAGCCCGCCAACGGCAAGGGGCCGGAGCAACGTAAGCTGGTCAAGGGCCAGATCCTGTTCGAGGAAGGCGATCCGGGGAATGAGGCGTTCCTGATTTCCTCAGGCAGCATCGAGATCTACCGGCGCGGCGCCATCGAACAAAACCTCGCCACCCTGGGCCCCGGCGAATTGCTCGGCGAAATGTCGTTGATCGACGATCAGCCGCGCGCCGCGTCGGCCCGGGCGTCGGAAGATTCCGTGCTGGTCGTGCTGTCCAAGGAATCGCTGAAGATCCGTCTCCAGCGCCTGGAGCAGACGGACAAGGTCCTGCATCGTCTGATGGGCGTGCTGGTCAACCGCCTGCGCGGAATGGCCAAGACCGCCGAATAGCCCGGCCGGGACGAGACTAGCCCCAGGGAAAGACCGATTTCGGCGGCAGGGCGAGGGAGCCCAGCGCGTCGCCGACGCGCAGGCCTTCGTTCCATTTCGCCATCCGTTCCGACCGCGTGAACGAACCCACCTTCAACTGATGGGCGCCCCAGCCGGTCGCCAGATGGACGATGGTGACGTCCTCCGTCTCGCCCGAGCGGGCGGAGACAATGGCGCCCATGCCGGCGGCCTGGGCGGCTTCAAAGGCCGCCTTTGTCTCGGTCAGCGTGCCGGCCTGGTTCGGTTTGATCAGCGCGCAGTTGACGGCCCCGTCGCGGGACCCGGCCCGGACCCGGTCGGCGTTGGTCACCAGGAAGTCGTCGCCGACGATCTGCAGATGGTCCGGCGCGGCCTTGGCGAAAGCGATGAAGCCCTCCGCGTCGTCTTCGGACATGGGGTCCTCGATGGAGACGATGGGATAGCGCGCGACCCAGCCCAGCAGCATCTCCGCCAATTCGGCGCTGGTCATGTCGCGGTCTTCGCGGGCCAGGCGGTAGCTGCCGCCTTTGCCGAATTCGGACGCCGCGATATCCAGCGAGATGGAAACCTGCTCGCCCGGTTTCAATCCGGCTTTCTCGATGGCCTGAACCAGCGTTTCGGCGGCATCCTCGTTGGCGTCGAAGGCGGGCCAGAAACCGCCTTCGTCGGCGACACCCTGCAACAGGCCGCGTTCGTCCATGATCTTGCCCGCCGCGATATAGACCTCGGCGGTCCAGGCAAGCGCCTGTTCGTAATCGTCGGCGCCGGTCGCCATGACCATGAAATCCTGCACATCGACGCGCCGCCCGGCATGGGCGCCGCCGCCGAAGATCTGGATTTCCGGCAGGGGCAGCACGGGCGTGCCCGTCTTGCCGCCGGTCTCCCACAAGTATTTCCAGATCGGCTGTCCCGCCTGGGCCGCCGCCGCATGCAGGCAGGCCATGGAGACCGCGATGGTCGCATTGCCGCCCAGTTCGGCCTTGTTGGGCGTGCCGTCCAGGTCGAGCATCGCCTGATCGACGGCCCCTTGATCGGCGGCGTTCATGCCTTTCAGACGATCGGCGATGGCACCGTTCGTGGCCTTCAGCGCGTCGGTCACGTCCCAGCCGCCGAAGCGGGGGCCGCCGTCGCGGAGGTCGATGGCTTCATTGCTGCCGCGGGACGCCCCGGCGGGGGCGATGGCCCGGCCCATGGCGCCTCCGGAAAGCGTGACCTCGGCCTCGACCGTCGGGCGGCCCCGGGAATCCCAGACCCGGCGTCCCTTGATGGCGGCGATGGCGAAGTCGGCGGAAGTGGCAGTCATGGACGAAGTTCCTTTTCCCAGGCGTGGCGGACGGCGGCGAGGTTCGCCGGCGGGGTTTTTATCATTGGAATGGCGGCGTGGCGGACGCGGTCGCGGTCGGCCTCGTCAGTGAGATATTCAACGGGAGATTTACCGTCCACCCGCGCCAGGAACAAGGCCGGAAGCAGCGCCGCCGCCCGGGCCTCGACGGCGGGGGCAGGGGCGTACCCCGCCGCCAGGGCGTCGAAGCAGGCGAGGAAGCCGTCCGTCGCGCTGGGCGTCCAGAGGCATTTCAGAAGCAGGTGGTTCAGGCAGAAGGAAAGATCGAAGGCCGGGTCGCCGTACCAGGCGCATTCGGCGTCCAGGAACACGGGCGCGGTTTCGGCGACCAGGATGTTCTTCGGGCTGACGTCGCCGTGGACCAGGGCTTCACGGGTGCCTGCCGTCGTCTTGACCAGAGTATCGAGGTCCGACGCCAGATCGGGATGGGCGCGGCCCGTGGCGACCAGATAGGGCTCCAGGCGGATATCGTAGAAGGTCGCGTCGGTCTGAAATTTGGCGGCGACCTCGGCGTCGCCGGCGGTGCCCGCATGGACACGTTTCAGGTCCTCACCGACGGCGCGGGCAAAGGCGGCATCGGCGCGGCCCAGATGCAGTTCTTCCTTCCAGGTCGGGTGTCCGCCCGGGTCCAGGAAGGCCATGGCGAACATGCCGTTCTCGGCGTCATGGGCCAGGATGTCCGGCGCCAATCCGTCCCGCAGAGAATTCGCCGTCTCCATCCAGGCGACTTCGAAGGCGTTGCGTTCGACCGGCGCGAACCAGTCGGCCTTGACCTTCAACTTGGCCAGCGCCCGTTTGACGCAGACCGGTCCCCGCGCCAAATCGACGCGCCAGATATCCGACGAGACGCCCCCGGCAAGCGGCGTGTAGCGGGGCGTTTCATCCGCCGCCGCCAAGCCTGCGCGTTTGAGGAAATCCGTCAGGTCGTCCGTATTCGCCGTCATCGTTCTCTATTGTCCCCGCGCGACCTTGCCTATGAAGTCCGCGATCTCCGTGATCGGCAGCACGGCATGGCAGTTCCCGGCGGACGCGACGGCTCCCGGCATGCCCCAGACGATGCTGCTGTCCTTGTCCTGCACGACGACCGTGCCGCCGCCGTCGGCGACGGCCTTGGCCCCCGCCTTGCCGTCCGATCCCATGCCGGTCAGGACGACCATCAAAACGTTCTCGGCGCCGTAGACATCGATCACGCCGCGCATCATCGGTTCCGCCGAGGGGCGGCAGAAGTTTTCCTCCGGCCCTTCGTTGATGCGCAGGACGGGGCCCGTGGGGCCTTTCGCCGGGACCATGTGGAAGCCGCCCGGCGCCATGTAGGCGTTGCCGCCTTCGACCGCCATCCCGTCGGTCGCTTCCAGGCAAGGCCAGCCCGCGCGGCGTCCGATGTGATCGGCCAGGGCCGTGGTGAACCCGGCGGGCATGTGCTGGGTCAGGAAGATCGGCTGCCGCACGTCTTTCGCGAGACCGCCGAACAGGGTGAAAAGCGCCTGCGGCCCGCCGGTCGAACTGGCGATGGCGATGGCCTTAGGCCGATGCGGTTTGCGCTTTCGCAACTCACCCTTCGCCGGTTCCGGGTGATCGAAGCGCGCGGTGACCGCCGGGGCGGCGATGACGCGCGTGCTTTTATCCCGATGCGCCCGGCCCAGGCCCTGGGCCAGGTCGGCGATCTGGCGGTTGAAATCGGTCTCGACGATGTGGGGGGTGTGCTTGCTGGGCGCTTGCACGAACTCCGCGGCGCCGCCGACCAGGCCTGCCATGGCGTTCTTCACGTTGGCGAAGGTCAGGGTCGCCACCATGACGATCTGAATATCCGCGTCGACCCGGCGCAGGCGCGACAGGTCGGTCGTAGGTTTGACCTGCGGATCGCCGATATCGATGAAGATGACGTCGATGGCGTGCTGGCGCAGTTTGCTGACCGCATCGACGCCGTCGCGCGCCTCGGCCGCGACATCGACGGCCGGAAGGCGTTGCAGGATGGCTTTGATGCGGGTTGCGACGACGTCCGACGTGCCGACGACCATAGCCTGAATATTCTTGGTTGCTTCCGCCATGCCGACGAACCGCGTCCCCCTTGTTTTGCCGCGACCATAGCCATTGCCCACGGGGCTGACAATGCCATCCGGGAGGGGCGGGCCATACCGCGGTGCACCCATCGGCGTCATTGACCGGAACCGCATGCAGGCGTATACCCGCCGTGGGCCAGGCCCCCCCAACGGGGTCGGACCCTTCTGGAAGCGAAGGGAGTAAAATTCGATGCCAGTTCCCCAGAAGCCGGGCGTCCGTCCGGCCAATCCGTGCTTTTCGACCGGCCCCTGCGCCAAGCGCCCCGGTTGGAGCTTCGACGTTCTCAAAGACGCATTTCTTGGCCGTTCGCACCGCCATGGCACCGCCAAGGCGAAACTGAACGAGGTCATCACCCGATCCCGCGCGATCCTGGGCATTCCCGACGATTTCTACGTCGGCATCCTGCCCGGTTCCGACACCGGCGCCTTCGAGGCCGCCATGTGGAACCTGCTGGGTGCCCGCGGTGTCGACCTGCTGGCCTGGGAAAA
Source organism: Rhodospirillaceae bacterium (assembly GCA_002696205.1). Lineage (GTDB taxonomy): Bacteria > Pseudomonadota > Alphaproteobacteria > Rhodospirillales > Casp-alpha2 > UBA1479. The sequence goes on from NZRL01000011.1 coordinate 6,025, forward strand.
CTTCGGCAACGAATGGCTGAAGGACGGCGACATTGAAATGAAGCTGCCCGGCCGCCGGGTCTTCAAAGCCGACTTCGGCGAGATCCCCGATCTCTCGCAGGTCGATTTCAACAACGACGTGGTCTTCACCTGGAACGGTACGTCTTCCGGCGTCATGGTGCCGGGCGGCGATTGGATCGCCGACGACCGTGCCGGGCTGACGCTTTGCGATGCGACGTCCTGCATCTTCGGCGTGGACCTGCCGTGGCATAAACTGGATGTCACGACTTGGTCCTGGCAGAAGGTCATGGGCGGCGAGGCCGCGCACGGCATGATCGCGCTGAGCCCGCGCGCCGTCGAGCGGCTCAATACCTATGAGCCCGACCGCGCCATCCCCAAGGTCTTCCGCATGAAGAAGAACGGCAAGATCAATCCGGAACCGTTCGAGGGCGCGACCCTGAACACGCCGTCCATGCTTTGTGTCGAAGACGCGCTGGACGGCCTGAAATGGGCGGAAGAAATCGGCGGCCTGCCGACCCTGATGGGCCGCGTGCAGTCCAATTACGAAGTCGTCTGCAATTGGGTCGAACGGACGCCCTGGGTCGATTTCCTGGCGACGGACCCGGCGATCCGGTCCTGCACGTCGGTGACGTTGAAGGTCGTCGATCCGGCTTTCGACAAGCTGTCGGAGGACGAATTGCGGGCGACCCTGCGCCGCATTCCGAAGATGTGCGAAGCGGAAGAGGCCGGCTACGATTTCTCGGAGCATAAATCGGCGCCTCCGGGTTTCCGCATCTGGTGCGGTGCCACGGTGGAAACCAAGGACCTGGAAGCCCTGTTCCCCTGGATCGAATGGGCGTTCCACCAGATTCGCGCAGAACTGGCGGGTGAGGCGGCTTAGCGCCGTCTCGCGTTTCCCATGCCGAAAGTGCTGATCTCCGACAAGATGTCGGACCTCGCGGCCGAGGTCTTCCAACGCCGCGGGATCGAAGTGGACGTGAAGACGGGCCTGTCGCCCGAAGAGCTTTGCGCAATCATTGGTGACTACGACGGCCTGGCCGTCCGCTCCTCGACCAAGGTGCGGGGGCCTGTGTTCGACGCCGCCGCCAACCTGAAGGTCGTCGGGCGGGCGGGTATCGGCGTCGACAACGTCGATATGGACGCCGCCACGGCCAAGGGCGTGGTGGTGATGAATACACCCTTCGGCAATTCCATCACCACGGCCGAGCACGCCATCGCCATGCTGATGGCCCTGGCCCGCGACATTCCCCAGGCCAACGCCTCGACCCATGCCGGGAAGTGGGAGAAATCCCGCTTCATGGGGGTCGAGATCACCGGCAAGGTGTTGGGCCTCGTCGGCTGCGGCAATATCGGCTCGGTCGTCGCCGACCGGGCGCAGGGGTTGAAGATGCGGGTTATCGCCTTCGATCCGTACCTGACAGAGGACCGGGCGACGGAACTGGGCGTCGAGAAGGTAACGCTGGACGACCTGCTGGCCCGCGCCGATTTCATCACCCTGCACACGCCGCTGACCGACGCGACGCGCTACATCATCGATGCCGAGGCCCTGGCCAAGACGCGGAAGGGCGTTCGCCTGATCAACTGTGCCCGCGGCGGCCTGGTCGACGAGGCGGCGCTCAAGGCCGCCCTGGAAAGCGGCCAGGTGGCGGGCGCGGCCATCGACGTGTTCGAAGAGGAACCGGCCAAGGACAACGCGCTGTTCGGCATGGAGCAGGTCGTCGCCACGCCGCACCTGGGCGCCGCCACCTCGGAAGCCCAGGAGAAGGTCGCCGTGCAGATCGCCGAGCAGATGTCCGACTATCTGTTGGACGGCGCGGTCTCCAATGCCCTCAACATGCCGTCGGTCACGGCCGAGGAAGCGCCGCGCCTGCGGCCTTATATGGCCCTGGCGCAGCAACTCGGCAGTTTTGCCGGGCAGGCGACGCGCTCTGCCATCCGTGAGGTGACGATTTCCTATGAAGGGGTCTGCGGCGAGCTGAATTGCAAACCGTTGACCGCCGTGGTCCTGCAGGGACTTCTGGGGCCGTCCATGGAAGGCATCAACATGGTCAACGCGCCGACCATTGCCAAGGACCGCGACATCATCGTCCGCGAGGTCCGGTCCGACAATGCGGGAGCCTTTCATTCGCGCATTCAGGTCACGGTGACGACGGAGAACCAGACCCGTTCGCTTGCCGGGACCCTGTTCCACGATCATCCGCGCCTGACCGAGATCAAGGGCATTCCGATCGACGCGATGCTGGGCAAGCACATGCTCTACATCACCAACTCCGACAAACCGGGGCTGATCGGGGCGCTGGGTTCGCTGCTGGGCGACGCCGGGATCAACATCGCGACCTTCAACTTGGGACGGGCCGAAGCGGGGGGCGACGCCATCGCCCTGCTGGAGGTCGACGAGGCGCCGTCGCCGGACATCCTGGCCCGCATTCAGGGTCTGGAACACGTCAAGATCGCCCAGGCGATGCGTTTCTGACGGACGGTCGAATATTCAGGTCGGCGGGCAGGGAAACCCGCCGACCGCAACCAAACTGTCAAAAAACACCGTTATCTTGCGGCAAGGCGGCCGGAGCCTTCGGCCGCGCGCGCACGCCTGCGCGCATGTCAGGACGAAGGAGACGGGGCATGGATGAAAAGCGCGACGTGAAAAGACAGCAGACCTGGGTCGAGGCGGAACTGGAAGATAGCTTCGACGAAGAATTGGAGATGGAGATCGACGACGAGCGGATTTCCCGCGAAC
>NZRL01000012.1 GCA_002696205.1 Rhodospirillaceae bacterium
CTGGGAAAACTGCGCGCCCGCATGGAAAGCCTCGTCAATGCGGACATTCAACTGATCCGCGGGCTGATCAGCTACGTCAAGGCGCGCCCGGATCTGGATCAGGAGGAATTCTCCCGGATTGCCGGGGATCTCTGGTCCACGGCCGGTGGGCGGATCCGCAATCTGGCGCTCGCCCGGGATCTTGTGATCAGTCACATGTACCCCGTCGCGGGCAACGAAAAGGCGCTTGGTCTGAATTATCGGACCACGCCCGCGCAATGGCCTCAGGTCAAACAGGCTATCGACAACAACGAACTCGTCATCGCCGGTCCCCTCAACCTGGTGCAGGGCGGCGCCGGTCTGATCGCGCGGTTTCCCGTGTTCCTCCATGCCGACGGTGCGGGGAAGGGGCGGTTATGGGGCATCGTCTCCAGCGTCATCGATTTCGACGCCTTTATCCGGGATGTGGCATGGGCGCGATATGCGGAGAAATATCGCATCGCCCTGATCGGGCGCGACGGCGAAGGACGGGAAGGCGATGTATTCCGGGGAGCGCCGGAGGTCCGGGAAGACGAACCCGTCTACCTGGATGTCAATCTGGTGAGCGGCCATTGGACCGTCGCCGGGCTGCCCCGGGGCGGCTGGGCCGAACATTCCGATCTATTGCTGATCAATATCGCCGGGGCCGTGATCATGTTCGTGCTGGGCACGGTGATCATCTATTCGAACCTGCGCTACGATTTGGAGACCGAACGTACGACGGCGCTTCTGGAGCGCGCCCGCCTGGAGGCCGAAGCGGCCAAGGACACGGCCCAGAAGGCAAACCGTGCAAAGTCGGAATTCCTGGCCGCCATGAGCCATGAATTGCGAACCCCACTGAATGCGATCATCGGCTTTTCCGATATTCTCTATCACCAGTATTTCGGCCCGCCGGGTGCCGGGAAATATCGCGAATACGCGGGCGATATTAATTCCAGCGCGGTGCATCTGCTCGATCTGGTCAATGACGTTCTCGACATTTCCGCCATCGAGGCGGGGAAGACGGCATTGGTGATGGAGGCCGTGGAAGTCGAAAAGCTGGTCGACGAAAGCGTTCATACGGTTCGCGAGCGGGCGGCCGAGGGAAAGATCGCGCTGGTCGTCGATCTGACCGACGGCCTTCCGTCGCTGACCGCCGATAGGCGGGCAATCAAACAGGTTCTTCTGAATCTGCTGTCCAACGCCGCCAAGTTCACGCCTGAAGGCGGGGAAATAAGGGTCTCGGCCCGGGTTGCGGACGGTTATCTGGTGATCTCGGTCAGCGATACGGGGATCGGCATCGAGGCCGCGCGCCTGCCGCATATCGTCAATCCGTTCACCAGCGATTCCCGAAACCCCTATACCTCGGACCGGGGATGGGGGCTCGGCCTGTCGATTTCCAAATCCTTGATCGATCTGCATGGCGGGTTGTTCGACATCGAAAGCGAGATCGATCAGGGAACAACCGTGACCGTGCGGCTGCCTCTTGGTGTCCTTCCGGCCTCGACGGCTTGATCCGACGGCCGGCAGCAGGGTGGGTGGCGCGGAGGCTGGGTTTTCCTTTTTCCCTTGAGCGCCTGGTCACCGTTTCTTCTGAAAAATCAAAAACAAAGCGGTTGAAGTCTATTCACGGATCATTACGTGGAGAGTTGGTTTATGTAGAAAAACGAACGAAAGAGAAGCTCCATGTCCCTTCCGAAATCCACAGCTCCGTTCCTGTTCGGCGCCGTCGCCGGTGCTGTCGTTCTAAGCGCCTTGTCGATCGGCAATAATTGGGTTGTCAGCACTCAGGCCAAGAATATCGAGGTGCAGGACGCCTGGTTTGAAGCGCAGGCCGCCGTTTGTGCCGCCCGTGCGACCGCGTATCGGGAAAAGACGAACAGCACCGTCGACCTTGCGGGCTACACCCCCGATGCCCGAGAAGCGCGGAACGAACTGGCGCAGAAATATGCGGTCGCTCTGCCGGGACAGGACGGGCCCGACCCCTTGGTCGTGACCGAATGTTCTCAGATGTTGAACGAAGCCGCGTAGCGGACTGAAGGCGGCGGCGCCGGATTAGGCGTCGTCGCCCTTATCCGCCGGTTTCGATTTCTGCCCGATCTTGGTTTCCTCGCGGGCGACCAGGCGGCGGATGTTATCCTTGTGCCGGATGAAGGCGAGGACGGCGAGACCGCCGGCCATCCAGGTCATGGACTGGCCGTTGATCCAATAGGCATAGACCGGCGCGGCGGCGAGCGCACCCAGCGCCGCCAGCGACGAATAGCGGAAGGCGCCGGCGACCAGCAACCAGGTCGCGCAGACCGCCAATCCCACCATGAAATCAACCGCGAGCAGCACGCCCAGCGTCGTCGCCACGCCCTTGCCGCCCTTGAAGCCGAGCCAGACCGGGAAGTTATGCCCGAACACGGCGGCGAAGCCGGCGGCCATGCCCGCTTCCGGGCCCCAGAGATAGGCCGCCGCCAGGGCTGCCGCCGCTCCTTTGCCGGAATCGCAGATCAGGGTCGCCAGGGCCAGGCCCTTGTGCCCCGTGCGCAGAACGTTGGTGGCGCCGATATTGCCGGAGCCCATTTGACGAATGTCGCCCAGCCCGGCGAGGCGTGTGAAGACCAAGCCAAAGGGGATCGAGCCCAGCACATACCCACCGACCGCGGCCAGAGCCAGCGCGAGATTGGCGTCGATGCCGCCGGCCATCGCCTTAGGCCCCGTGCGTGTGGACGGTGCGCCCGTCGATCACCGTCCGCAGGACCAGCCCCTGTACCGGGCGGCCGTCGAATGGCGAGTTCTTGGATTTGGAGTTGAGCGCGTCGGCATCGACCTTCCAACTGCGGTCGGGCTCGAACACGACCAGGTCGGCGGGAGCGCCCACGCGGAGGCGGCCCGCCGTCATGCCCATCAGGTCGGCCGGCTTGCGGGTAATCAGATCAAGCGCCGCAAGCAGACTCAGATGCCCGTTGTGATAAAGCTCCAACGTGATGGGCAGCAGGGTTTCCAGCCCGACACCGCCCGACGCCGCCTGGGCGAAGGGCAGACGTTTGGATTCCTCGTCCTGCGGCGTGTGATCGGACGCAATGCAGTCGACCACTCCGTCGGCGATCGCCTGGACCATGGCCTGACGGTCTTCTTCGCCGCGCAGCGGCGGCGACAGCTTGGCAAAGGTGCGGTAATCGCCGATGGCATGTTCGTTCAATGCGAAATAGGGCGGTGCCGTATCGCAGGTAACATTGATGCCGCGTTCCTTGGCGCGCCGGATCACGTCGATCGAGTCCGAGGTCGAGACATTGGCGATATGCAGTCGCCCGCCGGTCAGTTCGACCAGCCTTATGTCGCGTTCGACGACGATGATTTCGGCCTCGCGCGGGATGCCGGCAAGGCCCAGGCGGGTCGCGTTCTCTCCCATGTTCATGACGCCGTCATGGGCAAGGGATGGATCCTGCGGGTGATGACAGATCAACAATCCGAACGTCGCGGCGTAGCTGAGCGCCTGGCGCAGAACCTGGGGATCGGAAATCGTATGCGTGCCGTCCGTGAAGGCGACGGCGCCGGCATCGCGCAGCAAGGCGATCTCGGCCAGTTCCTTGCCCTTCAGGTCTTTGGTTACGGCGCCGTAAGGGTAGACCTTGGTCAGGCCCAACTGGCGCGCCCGGCGGGCGACGAATTCAACCACCGACATGTCGTCGATGCAGGGTTCGGTATCGGGTTGGCAGAGAAGGGAGGTCACGCCGCCGGCGGTCGCCGCGCGCCCGGCGGTGGCCAGCGTTTCCTTTTGCTCCTCGCCCGGTTCGCCCAGGTGGGCGCGGATATCGACCAGACCGGGTGCGATGCAAGCGCCGCCGCAATCGACGATCTTGGCGTCCTCGGGCAAGCCACCGTCGAACAGACCCAGTCCCGCATCGACGATTGCTTCGCCGTCGGTCAGCACACCGCCCTTGCCGTCCCAGCCTTCGGCCGGGTCGAGGATGCGTGCGTTGACGTAGGCCACGCGGCCCAGGGGTTCGTCCAGTTTTACCGCCATGTCACAAGTTCGTATCCAGGGCAGGGTCCAGGTTGAGGGCGAGAATTTCCAGCGCCGCCATCCGCACGGCGACACCCATTTCGACCTGTTCGCGGATCACCGAGCGATAAAAGTCGTCGGCGACCTCGGAATCGATCTCGACCCCGCGGTTCATCGGCCCGGGATGCATGATCAGGGCGTCCGGCTTGGCATGGGCCAGCATGTCGTAATCCAGCCCGAAATGGGTGAAATATTCACGCACCGAGGGGAAATAGTTGGACTTCATGCGTTCCTGCTGCAGGCGCAGCATCATCACGATGTCGCAGTCCTTGAGGCCCTCGGCCATGTCGTGAAAGACCTCGACGCCCAGCCGTTCGGCCCCGTAGGGGATCAGCGTCTTGGGCGCGATCAGGCGCACGCGGGCCCCCATCGTGGTCAACAGATGAATGTTCGACCGCGCGACCCGCGAATGCAGGATGTCGCCGCAGATCGCGACCTGCAACCCGGCGAGGCGGCCAAGCCGGCGGCGGATCGTCAGGGCGTCCAACAGCGCCTGGGTCGGGTGCTCATGGCTGCCGTCGCCGGCGTTGATGACGGCACAGTTGACCTTTTCCGAAAGGAGTTTCACTGCGCCCGAGTCCGCATGCCGCACCACCAGGACGTCCGGGTGCATGGCGTTCAGCGTCATTGCCGTGTCGACCAGGGTTTCACCCTTTTTGATCGAGCTGCTGTCGACCGTCATGTTGATGACATCGCCGCCCAGGCGCTTTCCCGCGAGTTCGAAGGAGGTACGCGTCCGGGTCGAGGCTTCGAAGAACAGATTGATGACCGTACGGCCACGCAGCACCGACTTTTTCTTGTCCGGTTGGCGGTTCTGCTCGACGTAGGTTTCGGAGCGGTCCAACAGGAAAGAGATTTCGGCCGGTGTCAGCCCCTCGATGCCAAGCAAATGACGATGGGGGAAATCGCTGAATGCAGTGTCGCCGGAAATCATGAGGCCGGAATATAGGCCGCTCCGCCGGGCGGGTCACGAAAAATTGCGGTGCTTTGTGTACGCTTCCGGATGATGGCATGATGCGGGTCGGCCGGTCCCTCGGTGTGCGAGCAAACATAAGGGTTTTCGTGGTGACCTCTCCGTTTTCGAAAGATACCGCTCAACAGCTAGACACGGACCTGCCGGAGGTTCTCGATCGGTTGCACGACGGAATCGCGGTTTTCGATTCGGACGACCGGCTGATATTCGCCAATGGCGCCTTGCTCGGTTTGTTCGATCCGATGGCTGAGGCGTTTCAACCGGGTGTGGCGTTCGCCGCCCTGGTCGCCGAGGCGGGCGACCGGAAAATGCTCGCCGATGCCTTCATAGGCCCAGGCGAAATCGAATTCGCCGACGGCCGGACCGTTTTGATGCGCGAAGCTCCCCTGCCGTCCGGCGGGATCGTTCGCACCTTCAGCGATCTGACCGAATATCGCCTCGCGGAACAGCAGATCGCCTACATGGCCAGTCACGATGAAGTCACGGGGCTGCCCAATCGGTCTTTGTTTCTTGACCGTCTCGATGTGTCGCTCCGCCAGAGTGCCCGTGAAAAAAGCCGGATCGCCGTTCTGTTCATCGATCTCGACGGGTTCAAGGCCGTCAATGACCGCATGGGTCACGACGCGGGCGATATGATCCTGCATCAGGTGGCGGTGCGCCTGGTGGCGCGGGTCCGCGCATCGGACACGGTTGCGCGCTATGGCGGCGACGAATTCACGGTAATCCTCAATCAGGTTTCAAACGCCCAAGACGTCGGCCGCGTCGCGGAATCCATCGTCGATGAATTGACGCGGCCGTTCATGGTCAAGCGGGAGACGGTGTTGATCGGCGCCAGCGTTGGGGTCGCGGTCTATCCGGATAACGCGGAAACGTCCGATGCCCTGATCCGCTTGGCCGACAAGGCCATGTACGAGGTCAAGCATTCGGGAAAGCGGGGATATCGCCTTTCCGCTCCGCACTGAGACCGCAAAGCGGCACGGGGTGCCGTCACACGGCGTCGAGCGCTCCTTGCAATATATATGCGGCCGCCAGCTTATCGACGACTTCACCGCGCCGCCGCCGGGTCATGTCGACGTCATCGACCAGCATGCGTTCCACGGCGACGGTGGAGAGGCGTTCGTCCCAGAAGGAGATAGGCAGGTCGCGTTTTTCCAGAAGGTTGGCGGCGAACTGGCGGGTCGATTGGCAGCGGGGTCCCTCGCTGCCGTCCATGCTGACGGGCAGGCCGATGACAAGGCCCTGGACTACTTCTTTATCGACGATCGCAAGCAGGGCGTTGGCGTCGGCGGTGAATTTGGCCCGGCGAATGGTGTCGTAGGGGGTGGCGATGGTGCGCATCACGTCGGACAACGCGAGGCCGATGGTCTTGGAGCCGAGGTCGAGACCCAATATCCGCCCGTAGGCGCCGAGCGCCGCCTTCATATCTGTCAGGGCCATGATCGCCAAGGCGATATCCTCCGTCCGCCGTTTCCCGCCGCCGCGACCGTATTCGGCGCGAGAAATGGTGGGTGGTGCTAACTCGTTGATAGAGGTACCATATATGCTCTTTTAGGGGCATTGAATTACTTCGTCGCGGGGGGCTCCGCGGGTTGATTGAAGCGGGTCATCCATGAGGCGGCCGATGTTTCTCGTCATTATGAACTTGCGAAACTGCGCAGAACTGGCGTGCCGGCTGGTCCGGCGCCCGGTTTGTGCGGCGTTGTTGGCGGCTTGTGTTTCGGGTTTGCCGCTCCAGTTCCCTCAGGCCGCCGCCCAGGAAACAGGCAAAGCGCCCACTGAAGTCGATTTCATGGGGCATCCGATAACGCCGGACCGCGGTGTTTACGTCGTGACCAAGGACCTTAACGTGCGGGACGCCCCGGAGACCGCCGGCAAGAAGGTCGGCAGTTTTCAGGAAGGCGAGCGGATCGACGTCGTCGGTAAAGCCAAAGGCAGTTGGATGGCGGTGAATGCCGAAGGCAAGAACCTGGGATTTGTATATGGTCCGGTGCTGATGCCGTTGATCGACGCGGTTCTGAGAGAACCGCTTGTCGGAGCCGTTTCCATCAAGGGCGGATCCTGCGCCTACCGGATGGTCTTCGAAGGCGAAAGCCCGATCGAAGGGCAGATGTTCAATTCCATTGATTACCGGACGGTTCTGGAATGTCAGCGCAGCGGCCGCTCGTATGCGTTCGAAATGCCGCTTTTCATTACCGAAGGCCCCTACAACGGCGGCACCCGGTCGATTTATCAAATCGGAATGGATGTGCTCGAACTGGCGCAGGAATACGAACGCGTCTTCTCGACGAACTTATTGTTCGATGCCGAGAAAGGGCAGGTTCGGCTGGACAGTGTCAGCGTCGATAAGTACCTCGATACCGACGATAAGACTGCAAAGCCCAAAAAGGCGGCGGATCGGGTGGAAACTGTCGCCGGCGCATTGGCGGCCGCTTTGGACATCGCCGTGCAAGGATGGTCTTCCTCATTTTGGCGCGATCTGGGGAAAGCGCTTGGCGCACCTTCCGGCGGCTGACGGGCCTGTCCGTGCGCCCGTATCCGTCTCTTTATAAAGAATCAGAGCGTGACCTTTTTGCACCGGTGCTCAGCCTGTCTTATTGCCTGTCTTGTCCTCAGATCGGATTTCTGTCTGAAATTTTGGCGATGACCAGAAAAAAGCGCCATTTACGCCTCCGGTACGACTATTTTGTGCACAAAAAATAATCAAACAGAGTCTGCTGCTGCCTATTTATGCAACGACTTGTTGTATTTTTGCAACATTTGCAAGAGGAGTGGCATATAAATCATTGTTTTTAAATGATAAAATAAATTGTACGCAACTGGCATTCAATTTGCTACCACCAATCTCAGTGGGGTGTACGCCTCGGGTAAACTGTGAAAAAGGATCAAGAAAATGGCATCAGTGGTGCGGCTTTTGAGTGCCCTCGGCTTTGTGGCGGTTCTGGGTGTGTCCCTGCCGGCGCAGGCTGAAGGGATGAAGTTCCCGGGAACCTTCTCGGCCAATGCGGGCCTGGTGACCGAATACCGCTTCCGCGGTCTCGATCAGTCCTCTCAGAAACCGGCCTTGCAGGGCGGTATCGACTGGTCCATCGACACCGGCATGGGCGGCACGTCCGTCTATCTCGGCACGTGGGGCTCCAACGTTGACTTCGGCGACGGCGACAAAGCCTCCGCTGAAATCGACTACTACGGTGGTGTTTCCGGTTCCGTCGAAGACATCGGCTGGGACGTCGGTTTCATCTACTATTCCTATCCGGGCGCTTCGGATGACGTGAACTACGACCTCTGGGAAGTCTACCTGGGTCTGAGCTACGACGTCATGGATGGCCTGTCGGTCGGTGCGAACTACGCCTACTCGCCGGACTTCTTCGGCGCCAGCGGCGACGGTCACTGGATCACCGGTAGCGTTTCCTACGCGGTTCCGGTGGACTTCCTGGCCGGCATCTCCCTCGATGCCAGCGTCGGCAAGCAGTTCATCGAAAAGAATTCCACCTTTGGCCAGCCTGACTACGTCACCTGGTCCATCGGTGCCAGCCTTGGCCTGACGGATAACGTCTCCATGGGCGTTCAGTACATCGACACCAACATCTCCGGCAGCAGCCTGGCTGACGAAGTGGTGATCGGTTCGCTGACGGCGTCCTTCTAAGACGTCTAAGGCCGACTGCCTGATATCGGCGGATGCGGGCTTCTTGCCCGGCGTCCGACCCGGTTGAACACAAGGCCGCAAGCCGCCCCCTGCCGGATCACAGACCGGCAGGGGGTTGCTTGCGTCTTTTTTTGCCTGCTTCCCGTCCTTCCTCCGCCTTGGGAAGCCGGCCCCGAATTCCAACGAATTTGTCGGTCGCGCAAGGCCCTGGCGCTTGCCGCGACCGGGTCCGGATGGTAATTTCCGCGCCCTCCGATCCCTTGTTCGTTGTCTGTTGTCCCGCATTTTAATGAGGCCGACGGGCGAACCGGGGATCGCCTTGATTGAACCGTCCCTTCGGGACCTGCCCTTTCTGGAACCGATATGTCCCTAGACAAGAACGATGTCCGCCGGGTCGCCTTTCTCGCCCGTATCCGCGTCGAAGAAGACGACCTGCAGCCCGTCGCTGAAGATTTGAACAACATCATCGCCTGGGTCGAACAACTGTCCGAGGTCGATACGGACGGCGTGCAGCCCTTGACCAGTGTCGAGGCCATGGCCATGCCGAAGCGCGAGGACAAGGTCACCGACGGCGGCGACCCGGACCGCGTGCTGGGTAATGCGCCCGACCGTGTCGGCGATTTCTACGCCGTGCCGAAGGTGGTCGACTGATGGCGGGGGCTTCCGAAAAAGGTTTGAATGCGCTTGGCGTCGCCGATATTCGCGATGGCCTGACCGCCGGCGATTTCACCGCCCTCGAGGTGACGGAGGCGAGCCTTGCCGCCGCCGAGGCCGCGTCGGATCTCAATGCCTTCATCACCCTGACGCCGGAGATCGCGCGCGAGCGGGCCAAGGCATCCGACGATCGGCGTGCCAAGGGGGCGGCCCTCGGTCCTCTCGATGGCGTGCCCGTCGCGGTCAAGGACCTGTTCTGTACCGAAGGCGTGCTGACCACCGCCGCCTCGCATATTCTCGACGGCTTCGTCCCGGCGTATGAGTCGACCGTCAGCGCCAATCTGCGCGACGCCGGCGCGGTGATGATCGGCAAGACCAATCTGGACGAATTCGCCATGGGCTCGTCCAACATGACCAGTTATTACGAGCCGGTGAAGAACCCCTGGGTCGGCCCGAACGGCGAGGATTTGGTGCCGGGCGGCTCGTCCGGTGGTTCCGCCACCGCCGTGGCGGCGCAGATCTGCCCGGCGGCACTGGGCACGGACACCGGCGGCTCGATCCGCCAGCCGGCCTCGCTCTGCGGCATCGTCGGCATGAAGCCGACCTACGGGCGTTGTTCGCGCTGGGGCATCGTTGCCTTCGCCTCCAGCTTGGACCAGGCCGGGCCCTTCGCCCGCTCCGTCAAGGATGCGGCCTTGATGCTGGGTGTCATGGCGGGGAACGATCCCAAGGATTCGACCTCGGCCCCCAACGACGTGCCCGATTTCGAGGCGGCGCTGGCGGGTGGGGTCAAAGGGCTCCGCGTCGGCATTCCCGCCGAATACACGATGGACGGCATGCCCGCCGAAATTCAGGCGCTCTGGGACCAGGGCGCCGAATGGCTGAAGGCGCAGGGCGCCGAGATCAAGCCGGTCTCGCTGCCCCATACCAAATACGCGCTGCCGGCCTATTACATCGTTGCCCCGGCCGAGGCGTCGTCGAACCTGGCGCGCTATGACGGCGTGCGCTACGGCCTGCGGGTCGAGGGCGAGACGCTCGACGAGATGTACGCCAACACCCGGGGCGAAGGCTTCGGCGCCGAAGTCCGCCGCCGCGTGATGATCGGCACCTACGTTTTGTCGGCCGGGTATTACGACGCCTATTACGTCAAGGCGCAGAAGGTCCGCACCCGCATCCTCGAAGACTTCACCAAGGCGTTCCAGGACGTCGATGTGCTGCTGACCCCGACCGCGCCCAACGCGGCCTTCCCGGTGGGGGCCAAGATGGACGATCCCATCGCCATGTACCTGAACGACGTGTTCACCGTGCCCGCCAACCTGGCCGGTCTGCCGGGCATCAGCGTGCCGGCGGGGCTGGACAAGGACGGCCTGCCGCTGGGCCTGCAACTGGTCGGCAAACCGTTCGACGAAGCGACCCTGTTCCGCTGCGCCCAGGCGCTGGAAGAGGCGGCGGACTTCACCGCCCTGCCGAAATACCTGGGGGGACAGGGCTGATGAGCTACATCATTCAGGGCGATACGGGCGACTGGGAAGTCATCATCGGGCTGGAAGTCCACGCCCAGGTCGCGTCTCAGGCCAAGTTGTTCTCCGGCTCGCCCACGGCCTTCGGGGCCGAGCCCAATTCTCAGGTTTCGCTGGTCGATGCCGCCATGCCCGGCATGCTGCCGGTGATCAACGCCTATTGCGTGGAACAGGCGGTCAAGACGGGCCTGGGCCTGAACGCGCAGATCAACAAGACCAGCGTGTTCGAACGCAAGAACTACTTCTACGCCGACCTGCCCCAGGGCTATCAGATTTCCCAATACCTGCACCCCGTGGTCGGCGAGGGCATCGTGACGGTCGACCTGGCCGACGGCACGACCCGAGACATCGGGATCGAGCGCCTGCATATGGAACAGGACGCCGGCAAGTCCATGCACGACCAGGACCCAAAACGGTCGATGATCGACCTGAACCGGGCCGGCGTCTGTCTGATGGAAATCGTCACCAAGCCGGATATCCGATCGCCCGAGGAAGCCGGCGCCTTCGTGCGGAAACTTCGTTCCATTCTCCGTTATCTGGGGACCTGCGACGGCAACATGGAGCAGGGCTCCATGCGTGCCGACGTCAACGTCTCCGTCCGCAAGGTCGGCGAGGATGGCTACCGCACCCGGGCCGAGATCAAGAACGTGAACAGCGTGCGCTTCATCATGCAGGCCATCGAGATCGAGGCCGAACGCCAGATCGAGGTGCATGAAAGCGGCGGCGACGTCGTACAGGAAACCCGCCTGATGGACCCCAACAAGGGCGAGACCCGGTCCATGCGGGCCAAGGAATTCGCCCATGACTAC
>NZRL01000013.1 GCA_002696205.1 Rhodospirillaceae bacterium
CCCCGCCCGCCCGTCAGCGGGCCGCCGTTTCCAGCGCCGACGACAAGGCCGACAAGAAAGGCATCATCGCCCGCGCGCGCGACCGCAAGGCGGCCAAATCCAAAAAGGCGCTGATCCAGCCGCCCGCCGCAAAACCCAAGGAATCCAAGCGCGCCAACCGCCAGCGGTCGTTCGACCTGGGCGGCGACGGCAGCTACACCGGCCCGACACTCGACCTGTTGGGCGGCCCGGACGTGATCCAGGGCCCGGCCCACGATCCCGACAAACTGGCTCAGAATGCCCAGTACCTTGCCTCGGTTCTTGACGATTTCGGCGTCAAGGGCGAGATCGTCAAGGTCCGTCCGGGCCCGGTCGTGACGCTTTACGAACTGGAACCCGCCCCCGGCACCAAGACATCGCGCGTGGTGGGTCTCTCCGACGATATCGCGCGCTCCATGTCGGCCATCAGCGTGCGCATCGCGGTCGTCCCGGGGCGCAGCGTGATCGGCATCGAACTGCCCAATTCGGACCGCGAATCCGTCTATCTGCGCGAATTGCTGGCCTCGCAGACCTTTGAGAAGACCAAGGCCAAACTGCCCCTGACCCTGGGCAAGGACATCGGCGGCGGGCCGGTGATCGCCGATTTGGCGACCATGCCGCACCTGCTGATCGCGGGCACGACCGGTTCGGGCAAATCGGTCGGGATGAACGCCATGGTTCTGTCGCTTCTGTACCGTTTGTCGCCAGAGCAATGCCGCTTCATCATGATCGATCCCAAGATGTTGGAGCTGTCGGTCTATGAAGGCATCCCGCATCTGTTGACGCCAGTCGTTACGGATCCGAAAAAAGCGGTCGTCGCGTTGAAGTGGACCGTCCGCGAGATGGAAGAACGCTACCGCGCCATGTCGCAACTGGGCGTGCGCAACGTCGAGGGCTACAACCAGCGCATCGCCGAAGCCAAGAAAAAGGGCGAGGTTCTGTCGCGCCGGGTCCAGACCGGCTTCGACGCCGAAGGCCGGCCCGTGTTCGAGGATCAGCCCCTGGGGACCGAACCGTTGCCCTTCATCGTCGTCGTGGTCGACGAAATGGCCGACCTGATGCTGGTCGCCGGCAAGGAGGTCGAAGCATCGATCCAGCGCCTGGCCCAGATGGCCCGCGCCGCCGGCATCCATATCATGATGGCGACGCAGCGCCCGTCGGTCGACGTCATCACCGGCACGATCAAGGCCAACTTCCCGACGCGTATTTCGTTCCAGGTCACGTCGAAGATCGACAGCCGCACGATCCTGGGCGAACAGGGGGCGGAACAGCTGCTCGGCCGGGGCGACATGCTCTATATGGCGGGCGGCGGGCGGATCACCCGCGTCCACGGGCCCTTCGTTTCCGACGAGGAAGTCGAACAGGTCGTCAATCACCTGAAATCCCAGGGCACGCCGGAATATATCGAAGACGTGACCCGCGACGACGAAGCCGCCGATACGGGGGCGGCAGGCGGCGGCAACGAGTCCGGCGACGCGCTCTATGACGAAGCCGTCGCCCTGGTCGCCCGCGAAGGCAAGGCGTCCACCAGCTTCGTTCAGCGCCACCTGCAGATCGGCTACAATCGGGCGGCGCGCCTGATCGAACGCATGGAACAGCAGGGCGTCGTCAGCCCCGCCGACCGCGTCGGCCGCCGCGAGGTTCTGGTCGGCAACCACTGATCTTTCCGAAACAGGCGGACCACCGGCCATCGCGCACCTTTACCGGCGCCCGCGACCGGCTTACATAACAACGATGATCAAAGCCCTACCCCGCCGCACCGCCGTTGCCGGTCTTGGAATCCTGATGCTGGCGGGACTGCTGCCCCTCAGCATCGCCCAGGCCCAAAGCGCACCCAAGGAAGTCGCCCTGACAGCAAAACAGGAAGCGATCGTCAAACGGGTCGAACGCTACCTCAACAGCATCACGACGCTGCAATCCACCTTCTTTCAACAATCGTCGACCAATGAATTCGCCGAAGGCGAGATCTTCCTGTCGCGGCCGGGCAAGATGCGCATCGAATACAAGGCGCCGAACCCGATCCTGATCGTCGCGCGGGGCAAGTACCTGAGCTACATCGACACGGAATTGCAGAACGTCACCTATATCCCGGTCGAAGACACCCCGGCGGCGTTCCTACTGAGTGGCCGGATCGCCTTCAACCGCGAGAAAGTCGCGTTTCACGAGGTGACCCAGGAAGACGGCGCGATCTTCCTGACCGTCGCCGAACGGGACGATCCCTTTTCCGGACGCCTGACCCTGATCTTCCGCGCCGATCCCATGTCGCTTCGAAAATGGAGCGTCGTCGACGCCCAAGGCACGATCACCGATATCGTCCTGACCGATCCGTTTTACGGCGGTACGATCGATCCCAAATTGTTCGAATTCAAGGATTACGGCGAACGGGAACGGTCCGGCGATTGACGCCGCGCGCGGCGCCTGATTTTCCGGCCTCGACACCCTCTCCTTCCAATCCGAACCGAGATACAGAACGGGGCTTCCGGCAAGCCATGCGCCAGACGCATGGCAGGTGGCAGAAAATCGCCCTGGTCCAAAGCGCGAAACGGGACGATATACGAATCACACAGCGCGGCCAACGATGCCGCGCCTTCGGGCGGCGCGCCCCCCTCGCCGTCCCGAAAGCTCCCTAGATGGAGTCGAAGCGCCCGGCCCTCCCCCCGCCGGGCGCTTCTTTTATGCGCCGCCGGGTTCGGGCCGGGTTTCAGTTTGCGCAAATCACCTGCGGGATTTGCGGCCCTCCCCCCGCCGGTCACTTCTTTTTTGGCCGCGCGGCGACGCCGTTTTTTTACTTGGCCTTTCCCTGCTTGTTCTCGGTCGTGAACGAGATTAACAGACTCCTATGCCGCTCACCGTCGCCACCTGGAACGTCAATTCCGTACGCAAGCGCCTGGATCAGGTCGCGCGCTTCGCGCGTGAAACGGCGATCGACGTGCTCTGCCTTCAGGAAACCAAGGTGATCAACGACCTGTTTCCCGTCGACGCCCTGACGGAGGCCGGCTTTCCCTACCAGGCGATCGCCGGGATGAAGGGCTACAACGGCGTCGCCATTCTATCCCGGCGGCCGTTGACCGAGGTCCGGGTCGAACCCTGGTGCGGACGCGACGATTGCCGCCACATCCATGCCCAGGTCGAAACCGGGACCGGTCCCGTCGAGGTCCACAGCCTTTACGTGCCCGCCGGCGGCGACGACCCGGACGCCGAGGCCAATCCAAAATTCGCCCATAAGCTTGCCTTTCTCGACGAACTCGCCCCCTTTCTGGCAGGACGGGCGGCGAGCGATATCCCCGTGGTTCTGACCGGCGACCTGAATATCGCGCCCCTGGAAACGGACGTCTGGTCCCATGAACGCCTTAAACGGGTCATCACCCATACCCCCGTGGAACGGGACCGGTTGAAGGCGATGATGGCCGGCGAAGGCGCCGGTTGGACCGATGCGCTGCGCCGGTTCGTGCCGCCCGACGAGAAGGTTTTCACCTGGTGGAGCTACCGTGCCGCCGATTGGCGGGCCGCCGATAAGGGACGGCGGTTGGACCATATCTGGGTGAACGGCGCGCTTGCCCCCATGCTGAGCTTCGCCGCCGTTCACGACGAGGTCCGCGATTGGACCGAACCGTCGGACCATGCCCCCGTGCGGGCCGTGTTCGAGGTGCCGTGACCGCAATTCGGTCGAAACGAAATCCTGGACAGGGCCGCGGCGGCAGCTTTTAATTTCGAAGAGCCTTTGGACCGAGTTCGCAACCTATGCGGTGCGAAGAACGAAGACCGGCCGGTCGACCGTGACGCCGCTCGCCACGGCCAGACTTCGGAGAAACAAACTGCTCACGCCCGCCCGGATCGCGGTGATTTACGTCACCTTCGGCAGCCTATGGATCCTGTTTTCGGATACCGCTCTGCATGCGCTGGTTGCGGATGCGGAATTGGAAGCGCAGCTGCAGACGGTCAAGGGCTGGTTCTTCGTCCTGGTGACCGGCGCCCTTGTCTTTCTCCTCGCGCGGGCGATGCATCGCACTTACGAGGCCGAGAACCGCGAACGCATGCGCGCCGAGGCGGACCTGACCGAAGCGTTGGAGAACGCCGAGCGGGCGAACCGGGCAAAATCCCAATTCCTCGCCACCATGAGCCATGAGTTCCGAACCCCGCTGAACGCGATCCTGGGATTCAGCGAGATCCTCCGCGCGGAAATTTTCGGCCCCCTGGGCATCAAGAGCTACAAGGAATACGCGGGCGATATCTACCGCAGCGGCTCGCTGATGTTGGCCCTGGTCAACGACATCCTGGACATCTCGGAAATCGAAGCGGGTAAGCGCCAGATCACCAAGGAGACCGTGAAGCTGCCCGAATTGCTCGAAGCCTGCCTGAAGGATTTCAAGCACGCGGCGGAACATGCCGGGATCACACTCGCCCTCGACCGCGACACCTTGGCGCCGACGATCTATGGGGACCGGGTCTCGATCATCCAGGTCGTGTCGAACCTTCTGGGGAATGCCATCAAATACAACCGCCCGGGCGGACGTGTCGATCTTGCCGCACCGGCCCTGCCGGACGGCAGCGTCCGGATCGCCGTCACCGACACCGGCATCGGCATTCCACCCGATAAACTGCCGACCATCGCGGAGCCCTTCGCCCAGGTCATCGCCGACCCGCACGTAACCAGCAACGGCAAGGGCCTGGGCCTGGCGATCGTCAACAGCCTGGCCGCCGCCCACGGCGGTCAACTCGCCATCGAAAGCATCCTGGGCGAGGGCACCGCCGTCAGCGTCTCCTTTCCACCGCCGGACGGTCCGGCCGAAAACTAACGCTTGGTCGCGCCCCCGTTCTTTGAAATGATCGGGGGTGGTGGGGCCCGCCCTTTGGCAAAGGCGAGACGATGGCCCAAGACTTCACCAGCCGTGAAGTGCGCATAGACGACGTGATGGAAACGGGCTGCGGCCTGGTGCATCGCTATTGGGCGAAATGCCGGGGCGATGCCTTCGCGCCCGCCTGGGGCGATTTCCGCCTGATCGAATTGCCGCCCGCCGTCATTCCCTTTGTCCGCGTCGCCGATGTGATCGACGGCGGCCGGGATTTTCGCTACCGCTTCTGGGGAACCGGATTAGGCGCCGTGCGCGCGCTCGACCGGACCGGCGTGCGGTTATCGGAAATCCAAAGCCCACGCACACCGACGGCCCTGGCCGAATACCGGCGGATCGTCGAAACGAAAATCGGCTTCGCCGTCGTCTATGACGCCCATAGCGGCGAAGGCCGCCCCAGCCTGCACGCGCCCTGCATTCGCCTGCCGTTGTCGTCGGACGGCGCGACCGTGGACAAGATCGTCTGTTATACGGATTTCGACACCGACGCCGAGGAATGGCGGTGGTTCTTCGAACGACGCGCCTGAGACCGCACGGACCTTTCGATCCGGCTACGGAACGAGACGATAGCCGCCGGGCTCGGTGACCAACAGCCGGGCGTTCGAGGGATCGGCCTCGATCTTCTGGCGCAGGCGATAGACGTGGGTTTCCAGGGTATGGGTGGTGACTCCCGCGTTGTAGCCCCAGACCTCGCCCAACAGAATGTCGCGGCCGACGACCTTGTCACCCGCCCGGTAGAGGTATTTGAGGATCGCCGTTTCCTTGTCGGTCAGGCGGACCTTTTTCTCCGTCGCCGTCTCGACCAGCATTTTGTTCGCCGGCTGGAACGAATAGGGACCGATGGCGAAGACCGCGTCGTCGGACCGCTCGTGCTGACGGATATGGGCCCGCAGGCGGGCCAGCAATACGCCCAGACGGAACGGCTTGGTCACGTAATCGTTGGCCCCGGCATCCAGGCCCAAAATCGTATCGGCATCCGTGTCGGCGCCGGTCAGCATGATGATCGGCGAGGTCACGCCGCCGCGCCGCATCAGACGGCAGACCTCGCGCCCATCCATGTCCGGCAGGCCGACGTCCAGGATGATCACGTCGAAACGGTCTTCCTTCGCCGTTTGCAGGGCTTCGGCACCGCTGGTGCAGGTCACGCTGGTGAATTCCTCGTGCAGCTGCAGTTGTTCGCAAAGCGTTTCGAGGAAGTCCGCATCGTCGTCGACGATCAGAATTTGTTTGCCGTTGGTCATGCTCTGTCGCGTTCCCCCTGGAAGCCCGATAAACCAAATATGCCTGGGCGGGTTCGATGGTGGCGATTTTCCGCCTTTCTGCCATGCGGTCAATGACAAGGAAGGGAAAATTCCCCATATTAGGCAAGATTATTGCCCGACGGATTGCCCGCCAACCAGGGCGGAATTATGGCAAACCTTCCCCGGGCCCCGGAAAAGGCCGATGACCGACACGACCCGAAACGCCCCCGGCGATCCCAAACATGGCGACGACGCGCCCGAAAGCCGTGATGCGGCGCGCGACCGGCGCCTGGACCTGAGCCGCCGCGACGCCCCGGCGACGCGCGAGCCGCGCGCCCAAAAAGCCGTCGACCGCGCGGCCGGTGAACTACGCCGCGGCCGCCCCGTCGTTACCGGCGACGGCAGCGGCCGGGGCCTGGTCCTGCTGGGCGCGGAACAATTCGACGCCCGCCGCCTGGCCGACTTTCGCGCCCTATGCGGCACCGACCCGGACCTTGCCGTGACCGCGCGGCGCGCCGCCGTCTTGGGCCTGCCGGCACCCGCCAGCAACGTGATGATCCTCAGCCGCGCGGACGGCTTGGATCCGGATCTGGTGATGCGGCTTGCCGACCCGCTGGTCGATGCCTTGGCCGATCCCGCCGCCGATCCGAAAGCCGAACCCGCCGCCAAGACGAACGGCGATCTGGCCGATCTCGACCACCGCCCGGCCCAGGCCTTCGACGCCTGGTCGGCGGCCGTCGCACTGACCAAGGTCGCCCGGCTGCTGCCCGCGGCGGTCACCGCCGCCGTGCCCTACGACGGCGATCTGGAAAACTGGGCGAAACGTCACGACCTGATGTTCGTCGACGCCGGCGACGTGTTCCGCCAGCGCCTGGACGAGGCCCGGACCCTGACGGAAGTCGGCGCCGCGCGCATTCCCCTGGCCGTCGCCCAGCAAGACGGCGTCGAAGCCAAGGTTCATGCCTTCCGCCCCGCCGACGGCGCGCTGGAACACCTCGCGATCGTCATCGGCGATCCGCAACCGGGCGAACCGGTTCTGATCCGCGTCCATTCCGAATGCTTCACCGGCGATCTGCTGGGCAGCCTTCGCTGTGATTGCGGCGATCAGCTGAAAGGCGCCATCGCGGAAATCTCCGCCGCCGGAAGCGGCATTCTCCTCTACCTCGCGCAGGAAGGCCGGGGCATCGGCCTGGTCAACAAACTGCGGGCCTATGAGCTTCAGGATCGCGGCTTCGATACCATCGACGCCAACGAACAGCTGGGGTTCGACGCGGACGAACGGATCTATCTGCCGGCGGCGCAGATGTTGCGGCTGCTGGGATATTCCGACGTGCGCCTGCTGACCAACAACCCGGAAAAGGTCACCGCGCTGGAACGCTGCGGCATCACCGTCGCCGAACGGGTGCCGCACGCCTTCCCGTCGAACGAACACAACGAAAGCTACCTGCGCACCAAGGCCAGCCGCGCCGGGCATCTTTTTTAGTTTCCCCGCTCCGCCGGGCCCAAGGGGGGCCCGTGCTCGCATGGGAGCCGCTCAAGGCTGCCCGCCCTCCTTTCCGTCCATTGGAGGACATCGCCGATACCCTCGGGCGAGCCCGTGCTCGGATGGGAACGGCTCAAGAACTTGTATTCCGATCTCCCCGCTCCGCCGGGCCCAAGGGGGCCCGTGCTCGCAAGGGAACGGCTCAGGGCTGCACGCCCCTTTCACCAACCATTGGCCGCCCTTCGCCGACACCTAGCACCGCCATCCGTTAACCATTGAACCCAAGCCGGACCGGAGTCCGGCACGCCCGGCAGGAATTGCCGCGCGCGGCAGGTTCTGCCCAGGATCGGCACAGCGTTTTTCAATCGAATCAATGCGTTAACCTTGGCCCGAGTCTTGCGACATCCGTTCCATAAAATTAACGCCCGAAAACAGGGCGCGAGTAGAACGGGAAAAATCGAGATGACACTGCCCTCCGAAGGGATCAATCCCTGGCGCGCGACCGGTCTGCCCAACGGCACGGCCCCCGCCCAAAAACCGCAGTATGCCAACCTCCCCGACGGCGCGAAGATCGCCCCTGACGGTACCCCCGAAACCGACGCCGACGCCCTGACCGCCGACGGCGGCAAGGAATTCAAAGCCTTCGGCGACGACGGGTTCACGTTCTGGGATCTGGTCGATGTGGTGAACCCCCTGCAGCATATTCCCGTGGTTTCGACGCTTTACCGCGATCTGACCGACGATACCCTGGACCCGGCCCCGCGCGTGATGGGCGATACCCTCTACATGGGGCCCATCGGATTGGTCGCCTCCGTCGCCAACGTCATGGTCGAACACAACACCGGCAAGGACGTGGGCAGCCACGTCATGGCCTATTTCCGGGACGAATCGGCGCCGCTCTCCGCCCCGACCGCGACGGCGAACGCCGGTCCGGCCGCCGCCGGAACCGACGGCACGGCGGCAGACGGCGCCGCCGACCCGGTGACCGAATGGGCGCAGGCTCAGACCGCCTATTACCAGGCCGACCCCGATCCGGTCAGCCAATGGGCCCAGGCGCAGAACGCCTATTACCGCGCGGGCGCCACGCAAACCCAGACCGCCGCCGCCAAACCGGCAACCCAAGCCGCCCCGGCAGCACCCGCCGCGACCGATACGGTCGCCCAATGGGCCCAGGCGCAAAATGCGTATTACCGGAACGGCGCTGTTTCCGGCGCGACCCAGGTCGCCGAAGCCGGGCCCGTCGCCGCCGGAACCGACGGCATCGACGTCACGGCATGGGCCGCCGAACAGACCGCTTATTACCGGGGCGGTGCCGCCACGCAGCAAGCCGCGATTCCCGCCGCCGCGGGCACCGACGGATTGGATGTTTCCGATTGGGCCGCAGAACAAGTGGCCTATTATCAGGCTGGCCCCGCCGGCCAGCAGGCACAGGCATCGACCGGCGGCGACGGCAACAGCGGCATGGACGTTGCGCAATGGGCGGCAGAGCAGGCCGCCTATTACCAAGCCGGCACCGCATCCGCAGCCGCGGATGACCCGGTCGCCGCCTGGGCGCAAAGCCAGACGGCGTATTACCGCGCCGGATCGGATGATCGCGCCCGCCCCACGACCGCACCCGCCGCCCCCTCTGCCGTCCATCAAATGGCGGATGCCCGCCCGGCCGAAACACCCACCGTCGATATCTCGACCTGGGCCCGCGATCAGATGGCCTGGGTCATGGGTGACCGCGCCCGGGAAATGGCGGCGCTGCCGTCGGCCGCGCCGGGTGACCGGCAGGAAGCCCCGGCCCGCACCCCCGACAGCGCGAAAGACCGGACCACCGGCACGGCCGCCGGTGCCGTCGCCGCGGGCGGCGGCTGGTTCCAGGACAACATAGTTCAGGGATGGACCCGCCATCAGGCGGCCCAGCGCCTGGCCGAGCCCGGTTATCGCCCGGATCTGACCGTCGCGGCGGACGGGCGCTAATCGCCTGCCCCCGAACGGCAGAACTGATTTAGACTGTCTTGCATGGAGATCGTCGTCGAACGCGGGAAGACCAAAACCACCGGGGTCCTGAAGTGGGGCCGCCGCCGGATGACCTGCGCGCTGGGCCGCGCCGGAATTAAAAAGGCCAAACACGAGGGCGACGGGGTCACCCCCGTCGGCGGGTTCGCCCTGCGGCGCCTGTTCTACCGCGCCGACCGCCGCCCGGCCCCGCAAACGGCCCTGCCCGCGACCGCGATCACCCCGGCCATGGGGTGGTGCGACGATCCCACGAGCCCGGCCTACAACCGTCTGGTTCGCCTGCCCTGCCCTTGGGGGCACGAAGTCATGACGCGGGCGGATGCGCTTTACGATCTGGTCGTGGTTCTGGGCCATAACGACGCGCCGCCGATCCCCGGTGCCGGCAGCGCCATTTTCCTGCACGTCGCGGCGGACGGATACGCCCCGACGGAAGGCTGCGTCGCGCTGGCGGCGGCGGATCTGGTCGATCTGTTGGCCGCCGCCGGACCCGGCGACGTGCTGACGGTCAAAGAGTAGGTTTCGTGCGCGCGCCGAAGATCGCCGACCCGACCCGGACATGGGTCGCACCGAATTGGGCCGCGATCTCGAAATCGCCGCTCATCCCCATGCTGAGGCCCGAAAGGCCGTTGCGCTTGGCGATTTCGGCGAGCAGCTGAAAATGCAGGGACGGCTCCTCATCGACCGGCGGAATGCACATCAGGCCCAGAACCGGCAATTGGAAATCGTCCCGGCATTGCGCGATGAAGGCATCGGCGGCGTCGGGCAGGACCCCCGCTTTCTGGTCCTCGGCGCCGGTGTTCACCTGAATGAAGCAGCCGGGCCGCTTGCCCATTTCGTCCATGGTCCGGGCGAGGGCACGGGCGAGCTTGGGCCGGTCGACCGTTTCGATGACGTCGAAAACCTCGATCGCCTTGCGCACCTTGTTGGATTGCAGCGGCCCGATCAGATGCAAAGAAATATCAGGATAGGTTTCGCGGAGCGCCGGCCATTTGTCTTCGGCCTCCTGCACGCGGTTTTCGCCGAACACCCGCTGTCCGGCCTCGAGTGCCGGGATCATGCGCTCGCCGCCGAAGGTCTTGCCGACGGCGACCAGGGTGACCTCGGCGGGGTCGCGCCCGGCTTCCGCGGCAGCCGCGGCCAATCGGCCCTGGACCTCGGCGAGGTTTGCGGCGATATCAGGAACCCCGCCGTCCCGGACGGTGGCAGTGGATGCGGAATCGGGTGAAGTCATGGTCGGGCCGGTACCGATGAAAAGAACAACAGCGGGCGCGACCCTAGCATGGCGCGGGCATCGGCAAAAGCCGCGCCGACGCCCTGGCCTGCCCCTTTTGGTGTTCATGACCGATACCCAACGCACGCCCGACCCGGCTGCGCACCTGGCGCGCCTGACTCCGGGGACCGTGGTCGTCTTTCGCCACTACGATGCCCCCGGCCGCGAAATCCTGGGCCGCCGCCTGGCCCGGCTCGCCCGACGGAAAGGTCTGATTTTCGTCGTCGCGGGCGACCGGCGCATGGCGCGGCGGCTGGGCGCCCAGGGGCTGCACCTGCCGGAAGGCATGGTGGCCCGGCGGCCCCGCTTCGCCCCCCCGGGCGACCGTTGGCCGGTCAGCGCCGCCGCCCATGACGAGCGCAGCGCCCGGCGGGCGGCCCGCATGGGGGTCGACCTGATCCTAATGTCACCGGTGTTTCCGACGGGCAGTCATCCGGGCACGACGCCCCTGGGCTTGCGGCGATTGGCGAAGGTCTGCCGGTCGCTGCGGACGCCGGTCCTGGCCCTCGGCGGCGTCGACCCCGGGTCGGCGCGGCGGGTCCTGAATACAGGGGCCGCGGGGATTGCGGGGATCGGCGCCCTGCCCCATCTTTGCCGGGATCGCTTCGGCATACACGGAAGCTGACGGCGTGCGGGGTCGCAGCGCTTGGCGTCGGGCGGCGAATTGGTTTAAGAAGGTGCGTCATTCGACGGTAACCGGTTGGAAAAGGAAGGTTCGGCGATGTCCCTAGGGACCTGGAAACGGGGTATGGCGATGCTCGGCCTGGCGGCCATGGTCGCGGGCACGGCGGCCTGTTCGGATTTCTCCGGCGCCGATGTCGAGGCGACGACCTATGACCAGACGGACGACAGCGAGAAACGCAACACGCTGTTCGGCGAAGGCGGCATCAGCCTTTGGGGCGACGGCAATCAGGACAACAGCGGCGGGGCGCTCGGCGTCAACAGCTTCCTGTGGCGGGCGACCCTCGACACCATCGCCTTCATGCCGGTCTCGACCGCCGACCCCTTCGGCGGCGTGATCCTGACCGATTGGCATTCCACCGAAGAAGCGCCCAATGAGCGCTTCAAATTGAACGTTTATATCCTGGGCCGGACCCTTCGGGCGGACGGGGTGCGCGTCGCCGTATTCAGCCAGACCAAGGACGGCGGCGGGCAATGGCGAGACTCCGCCGTGCCGGCAGAAACCGGAACCAAAATCGAGGACGCGATCCTGACCCGCGCACGGCAACTCCGCCGTCAAACCATCAACGCAAAATAGGCATCGGCCCGGGCGCCGCCAATCATCGGCCACCGCCACCGGAATCGAAGCCTCTGACCGACCGCAACCGCCGGAACCGCTTGGGGACCTGAATGGCGCGCTATAATTTCAAAGAAAACGAACAAAAATGGCAGGCCGTCTGGGAAGACAAGGCCTGTTTCCAAGTGACCGAGGACGCGTCGCGTCCGAAATACTACGTGTTGGAGATGTTCCCCTATCCATCGGGCCGCATCCATATGGGCCATGTGCGGAACTACACCCTGGGCGACGTCGTCGCGCGATATAAGAAAGCGCGCGGGTTCAACGTTCTGCACCCGATGGGGTGGGATGCTTTCGGCCTGCCGGCGGAGAACGCCGCCATCGAGAACAAGGTGCCGCCCGCCGATTGGACACGCGAGAACATCGCGACCATGCGCAAGCAGCTCAAGACCATGGGCCTGTCGTACGACTGGACACGCGAGCTGGCGACCTGCGAGCCCGGCTACTACCGGCACGAACAAAAGATGTTCCTCGATTTCCTGGCGAATGATCTGGTCTATCGCAAGGAATCCTGGGTCAACTGGGACCCGGTGGAGAACACCGTTCTGGCCAATGAACAGGTCATCGACGGCCGGGGTTGGCGGTCGGGCGCCTTGGTCGAGAAGCGCCAGCTGAGCCAATGGTTCCTGAAGATCACCGATTACGCGGAAGAGCTGCTCAAAGGGATCGACACCCTGGACCGCTGGCCCGACCGGGTCCGCCTGATGCAGGAAAATTGGATCGGCCGATCCGAAGGGGCGCATGTCCATTTCGCGCTCGACGGCCGCGACGACAAACTGGAAATCTATACGACCCGGCCGGACACCCTGTTCGGCGCCTCGTTCTGCGCCGTCGCCGCCAATCACCCGTTGGCCCTGGAGTTGGCCAAGGACAATTCGGACCTCGCCGACTTCATCGCCGAATGCAACCGCATGGGAACCAGCGAAGCCGCCATCGAGACAGCGGAAAAGTTGGGCTTCGACACGGGCCTGAAAGCGAAGCATCCCTTCGTCGAGGGGCATGCCTTACCGGTCTATGTCGCCAACTTCGTGTTGATGGATTACGGTTCCGGCGCGATCTTCGGCTGTCCCGCGCATGATCAGCGCGATTTGGACTTCGCCCGCAAATACGACCTGCCGGTCATTCCGGTGGTCGCGCCCAAGGGCACGGAGCCAGCGACCTTTGCGGTCGGCGACGAAGCGTTTACCGACGACGGGCTGCTGATCAATTCGGATTTTCTGAACGGATTGAACGTGCCCGACGCCAAAACCAAGGTCATCGACCGCCTGGAAGACATGGGCATCGGGACCCGCGCGGTGAATTATCGCCTGCGCGATTGGGGCGTGTCGCGGCAACGCTATTGGGGCTGCCCCATTCCGATCATCCATTGCGGCGATTGCGGCATCGTGCCCGTGCCGGAAAAGGACCTTCCGGTGGAATTGCCGGCGGATGTCGATTTCGAAGGAACCGGCAACCCTATTGCCCGCCACCCGACCTGGAAACATGTCGACTGCCCGAAATGCGGCAAACCGGCCGAGCGGGAGACGGACACCTTCGATACCTTCTTCGAATCCTCCTGGTATTTCGCCCGGTACTGCGCACCGCATGCGGAGGCGCCCCTCGACCGGGCGGCGGTCGATTATTGGCTTCCGGTCGATCAGTACATCGGCGGGATCGAACACGCGGTGTTGCATTTGCTCTATAGCCGCTTCTTCACCCGCGCGTTGAAGAAATGCGGCTATCTCTCTGTTGAAGAACCCTTTGCCGGGCTTTTGACACAAGGCATGGTTTGCCATCAGACGTTCAAGGACGCCGACGGAAAATGGCTCTTCCCGTCGCAGGTCAACCTTGAGGGCGAGACCGCCACCCTGGCCGATACGGGCGCCCCGGTGACCGCGGGCCGATCCGAAAAAATGAGTAAATCCAAGAAGAACGTCGTCGATCCGGAAGCGATCATTGAAGCTTACGGCGCGGATACGGCGCGGCTCTTCATGCTCTCCGACAGCCCTCCGGACCGCGATTTGGAATGGACCGATGCGGGGGTCGACGGTGCGTGGCGGTATTTGAACCGGTTGTGGCGGCTGGTCGCGGAAAGCGCCGCGCCCCTGGCCGCGCCGGACGCCGGAAAACCCGACGCCCTGGATTCAAGCGCAGAGGAAGTCCTCAAATCCGTTCACAAAACCATCGACGGAGTTTCCGGCGATCTTGAAAAGTTCCATTTCAACAAGGCCGTCGCGCGGATCCGCGAATTGACCAATGCGATCGAAGGATTGGACGGTAATGCGGCCGGCGCCGATTGGGTCCGCCGATTGGGGCTGGAAACCGTGACGCTGCTGATCGCGCCCATGACACCGCACCTGGCTGAGGCCCTGTGGGTCGAGCTGGGGCGGAGCGGGCAGTTGGTCGCCGACACGCCCTGGCCGGAAGCCGACGCCGCTTATCTGGTCGACGATCTGATGACCATTGCGGTACAGGTGAACGGCAAACTTCGGGGCACCATCGAATTGCCCAAGGATTGCGCCAAGGACGTCGCGGAGGATGCGGCGCTGGCCCTGGATAAGGTACAATCGGTGCTCGAAGGCAAACCGCCCCGAAAGGTCATTGTTGTGCCGAACAGGATCGTCAATGTGGTCGCGTAGGTCTGTCCTCGCCGCCGGTGCCGCGGCCGTTGTCGGATTGTCCGGCGGCCTGGGGGGCTGCGGATTCCGGCCGCTTTATGGCCGTTCCCGCCAGAACGACCTGAGCACAATCCTGTCGCGGGTAGAAATCGGGCCGGTTCGGGCCTCGACCACCGACGATCAGGACCTCGCTCGTGTCGGGCAACAGCTTCACAATTATCTGCTGGACGGACTGTCGCCTCGCGGCGCGCAAGGAGAGCCTGTTTATCGGCTCGACGTCCTGATCAGCGAAGGAATCTCTTCGCTCGCTGTGCAGAAAAGCGCCGTTGCCACTCGTGCGGACTTGTCGCTAAACGCAACGTTTTCGTTGATGTCTCTGCGCTCCGGGCGAAGTCTCTATTCCGGGTCAGGGGAAGCTACCGCCAGCTTCAACATCCTGAATTCGGAGTTCGCGACGCTGATGGCGGAGAATGGCGCACGGGAACGCGCCGTTCGGCAATTGAGCGACGACATTCGGCAGAAGATCGCCATTTTCCTTAAATCCTATTCGGATAACGGATGATCCCTATCGCAGCGCCTCCTTACCCTTGGCGCTGATAGCCGCAAGGAGAGAAGGTCTCGATGAAGATTACCGGCCGCCGTATTGAAGGATTTCTCGAAAATCCCACCGACGGCGTCGCAGTGGTTTTGATCTATGGGCCCGATCAGGGATTGATCCGGGAGCGCGCCGAACGTGTTATGAAGGCCGTTGCCGGCTCGACGGACGACCCCTTCCGCACCGCCGCCTTGAACGAACAGGACGCAATCGAAGACGCCGAACGGCTGGCGTCCGAACGGTCCTCCATGGCCTTCGGCGGCGGTCGCCGCGTTGTCAGGATCGAGGGCGGGGACCGGCTCGTCCCGGCGGCCGAGCGGGCATTGAGCGCGGAAGGCGATGGCCTGATCGTCATCGTCGCCGGCGATTTGGCTCCCCGGTCGAAGTTGCGGAAACTGTGCGAGTCCTCCGACGCCGCCGCGGCCTTGCCCTGCTATGCCGATGACGCCCAAACCGTGCAGCAGATGATCCGCGACAGTTTGTCGGCCGCCGGTTTAACCGCCAGTCGGGAAGCTCTGGCCCATCTTGCCGAGAATCTGGGGAATGACCGGGGCGTCTCTCGGCGCGAGCTGGAAAAACTCACCCTGTACATGGAGGGCGCCGGTCCGGAGGTATCGATCGAGGATGCCCGGGCCTGTGTCGGCGATAACGCCGGGCGCGGATTGGATCAGATCACCCAGGCCCTGGCGGGCGGCGATCTTTCCGGGCTTGCCCATGCTTACGCCAGTGCTTTGGAATTGGGCAACGGACCGATCCCTATATTGCGGGCGGCGCAGCGGTTGTTTCAACGCTTGCACCAGGCGGCCAGCGACGTCGCCCGCGGCTCCCGCCCGGAGCAGGCCGTGGAAAGCCTTCGCCCGCCTGTCTTTTTTAAGGAAAAGCCGTTGTTTATCAAGGCATTAAGTGGGTGGAGCCTGGCCCGGCTGGGATCTGCACTGGATGTCCTGACCGAAGCCGAACGGGCCTGTAAAAGCGGCCAAGGACCTGACGAAGTGATCTGCGAACGGGCGTTGATGCGGTTGGCCCGAATGGCCCGCTAGGCCCAAAGGCACCCCCGGGCGATCGCGATCGAATTGGTGCTATGCCCATTTCTGCGATGCGAATCGGCATGTTCATTTTGGATAGGGAATTTGGATCAATTTCCTGATCCAACGGAAGAGGCCGGCTGTCAGTCGCCGCCGGCTTGGCCGCTCAGCTTCTGAAGAAGGCCATCCAGCTGATCCAGCGATTTGTAGAATAAGGTGACCGATCCGCCGGGCCCCTTGGAGTCGATCGCGACACGCAAACCCAACATATCGGACAGGTCCGTTTCCAGGGCGCGGGTGTCGGCGTCCTTTGCCTTCGGCTCGCGCTTGTTGGCGGCCGATGGGCCGCCCGGCGCCGCGCGCCCGGCCAATTGTTCGGTTTGGCGGACACTGAGGCCCTTTTCCACGACGTCACGCGCAAGCGCCGCCGGATCCGGCGCGCCCAAAAGGGCCCGGGCGTGCCCGGCGCTGAGCGATCCGTTGTCGAGCAGGCTTTTCACCGCATCGGGCAAGCCCAGAAGACGCAGCATATTGGCGACATGCGACCGGCTTTTCCCGACGGCCTGGGCCAGGGCTTCCTGGGTATGGCCGAATTCGTCCATCAGGCGTTTCAGGCCGACGGCTTCTTCCAGCGGCGACAGGTCCTCGCGCTGCAGGTTTTCGACCAGGGCGACTTCCAACGTTTCCTGGTTCGACAGCGCCTTGATCAGGACCGGTACTTCGTGGAGCTGCGCCAATTGCGACGCGCGCCACCGGCGTTCGCCGGCGATGATTTCATATTCTCCGGCCCGGTCCGGATGCTCACGCACCAGGATCGGCTGCAACACACCCAATTCGCGGATCGATTGGGACAGGTCTTTCAGTTCGTCCTCGCGCATGGTGCGGCGCGGCTGATATCGGCCGGGATGAAGTTTGCCGATGGCGATCTGCTGCGCGCCGCCCGTGCTTGCCGGGCTGTTGGTGTCGTCGCCCAACAATGCGGACAGACCGCGCCCCAGGTTTCTGCGTTTTTCCGCCATTTCAGGAAATCCCTACCGACGCCTCGCGGGCCCGCCCGGCCATGGCCTGACGTTCGCGGTTGATGACCTCGCTGGCCAGGTTCAAATATGCCTTCGACCCAGCACAGGCCGTATCGTAAATCAGGACCGGGCGACCGTGGGACGGTGCCTCGGAAATCCGCACATTGCGCGGAATCACGGTCTCGTACACCTTGTCGCCGAAATGATCGCGGACATCCGTTTCGACCATCCCGGAAAGATTGTTGCGCTGATCGAACATCGTCAGGACGATGCCCTGAATTTCCAACGTCGGATTGAACGCGCCACGTACCCGTTCGATGGTCTGGATCAGTTGGCTGACCCCTTCGAGCGCGAAGAACTCGCACTGCAGCGGGACGAGCACGGCCTGCGCCGCGACCAGGGAATTGACGGTCAGCAGGCCAAGCGCCGGCGGACAATCGATCAGAATATAGTCGTATGTCGGCCCGCCGCTCACGGCGGCCGCCGATTGGGCCGCTTCCAGACTTTGCTTGAGGAAATATTCGCGGCCGTCTTCATCGACCAACTCGACCTCGATCCCCGAAAGATCGATGCCGGACGGCACGATATCGAGACCGGGGATTTCCGTCGACTGCGCGGCGGCGGCCAGCGGCTCGGCGTGGATCAACAAATGATAGGAATTGACGGCACGGTCCGTGCGCGGAATGCCCAACCCGGTGGAGGCATTGCCCTGGGGGTCCAAGTCGATGATCAGAACCCGGTTGCCGACGGCGGCCAAGGCCGTACCCAGATTGATCGCCGTCGTGGTCTTGCCGACGCCGCCTTTTTGATTCGCCACGGCGATCACGCGGGGGCCGCCGTTACCTGGCGTCGCGGGGGCTTCCCGGCCGTCGAAAGAGGACTCAGCCATGGCGTCTTTCAATATCCGTCAATAGGAGAAGAACGCCCTCGGGATCGCTCACGCTGGGTGTCTTCGAGGCGGTCATCCTCCATGTTTTTTCCGAGTCGGTCAATTCCGCATCGGCGCCCCGGCCTTTTAAAAACAGAAGTTGTCCACTGGTTTTCAACAGGTTTTCCGACATCGCCAGCAATTTCGGCAGGGGCGCCAAGGCCCGCGCGGTGATCAAGTCATAACGGTCGCCCGGCCCGTCGCCCATGGCATCCCCGACGGCCTCGATTCGTTTGTTGAGGACGCGCGCATGGGTGCCCATCACCCGATTGGCCTCGCGCAGGAAAGCGGCCTTTCGCCCGTCGCTTTCGACCAGGTCCAAACAGGTGGGCCGGGAGTCGGCCTGATCGGCGCCCTGCCCTTCCCCCGCCGATCGGTCGGCGCCGACCCCGAAGGCCGCGAGGATCAGGCCGGGCAGTCCCGCGCCGGAGCCCAAATCGCAGACCCGCAGCGGCCCGCTCGGCAACAACGGCAACACCTGCCCGCAATCCAGGATATGACGGTGCCAGACATCGCCCGCCGTTGCCGGGCCGATCAGATTGATGCGGCGCTGCCATTTCAGAAGCAAGCCGACGTAGGCTTCCAACCGCGCCCTGATCTCGGCCCCATCCGCACGTCTGTCCAACCCCAGGGCCGTGAAGACGGCATCGGGCATCGGTGATGTTTCGGGATCGGCGGCGCCGTCGGGGATCGGAGCGGAAGATGCGCCGGGTTCGGGGGGCGATTGTTTCACGTGAAACAATGAACGGACGGACGGCGCCTCAGGCGCTCATCCGCGCGTCCCGCCGCTTGACGTGGCTCAGCAGGATCGTCAACGCCGCCGCGGTCACACCGGGCACCCGCGCCGCGGCACCCAGGGTCGCGGGCCGCGCCTGCTTGAGCTTCTCACGCACTTCGTTGGACAGGCCGGACACCGCGTCGTAATCCAGATCGTTCGGCAGGGTCAGTCCCTCATCCCGGCGGAAGGCCCGGATATCCGCATCCTGGCGGGACAAGTATTGGGAATACCCGGCTTCGACCGTTAACTGGGCCATGATGTCCGGCTGGATATCTCCGGTCTCCGGCCAGTGGTCCATAACCATCTGCGGCGTCACACCCGGATAGGACAACAATGTCCAGGCACTGCGCTTCTGACCGTCCTGATTGACGGCGAACCCGGCCTTGGCCAGGGCCGTGGGGCTGGCCTCCAGCCGCTCGAGCAATCGGCGGCCCAGGGTCAGGCCCGTCTGTTTGCGGGCAAAAGCGCGGGCGCGGGGTGCCGCGACGCAACCGATCCCCATGCCCAGCGCGGTCAGGCGTTGATCCGCATTGTCGGCCCGCAACTTCAACCGATATTCCGCCCGCGAGGTGAACATCCGATAGGGCTCACGCGTGCCCAGGGTCACCAAATCGTCGAGCATCACGCCGATATAGGCGTCGGCACGATCCAAGGTGAATTCCTTTGCCGGGCCGGATGCACCGCCCGCCCCCGCCAGAAGGGCCGCGTTGATCCCGGCGATCAAGCCCTGGGCGCCGGCTTCTTCGTATCCGGTGGTGCCGTTGATCTGCCCCGCCAGAAACAGCCCCGGCACCCGGTGGGTTTCCAGGGTCGGGCAGAGCTGACGCGGATCGACGAAATCATATTCGATGGCATAGCCGGGGCGGAACATCTCGGCCCGCTCCAACCCCGGGATGGTCTTCAGCATCGCCAGCTGAACCTCCTTGGGGAGCGACGTCGAAATACCGTTGGGATAGACGGTCGGATCGTCCAGGCCCTCGGGCTCGAGGAAAATCTGATGCCGTTCCCGGTCGGCGAAGCGGACGACCTTATCCTCGATCGACGGGCAATAGCGCGGGCCCGTGCTTTCGATCTGCCCCGAATACATGGGTGACCGGCCGATATTGGCGCGGATCAAGTCATGGGTCGCGGGCGTGGTTTCCGTAATGCCGCACGGAATCTGCGGCGTCGTGATCTCATCGGTCAGGTAAGAAAACGGCACCGGCGGGCTGTCGCCGTGCTGTTCGTCGAGACCGTCCCAATCGATGGTGCGGCCGTCGAGCCGCGCCGGGGTCCCGGTCTTCAGCCGCCCCAGGTCGAAGCCCAGGCGGCGAAACGTATAGGTCAGGCCGAGCGCCGGTTTGTCCCCGACCCGGCCCGCGGGAATGCGCGTTTCGCCGATATGGATCAGGCCGCGCAGAAAGGTGCCGGTGGTGATGACCACGGCGGCGGCGGAAAACTCACGGCCGTCGGTGGTCCGAACGCCGGACAGCCGCCCGTTGGCGCCAAAGATCAAATCGTCCGCCCCGCCTTCGACAATGGTCAGATTATCCTGTTCGGCCAGGATGTCCTGAACCGCCTGGCGATAAAGCTTGCGGTCGGCCTGGGCGCGCGGGCCCCAGACGGCCGGGCCCTTCGATTTGTTGAGCATGCGGAACTGGATACCGCCTCGGTCGATGGCCCGGCCCATAACGCCATCCAGCGCGTCGATCTCGCGCACCAACTGGCCCTTGGCCAACCCGCCGATGGCCGGGTTGCAGGACATCTCCCCGATGGTCGCGGCCTTATGGGTGAGCAGAAGCGTCCGCGCGCCGGCCCGCGCCGCTGCGGCCGCCGCTTCGGTTCCGGCGTGCCCGCCGCCCACCACGATGACGTCAAAAGTCCGGTCCATGGACCGATATCCTGATTTGCCCCGAATTAGGTCCCCATTCCGGCCCCTCGGCGGGCCGGTCCTCAGCGCCGGAATGTAGGAACTGTCCCCCGCCAAGTCAAATACCTTCGCAGGTCCCTTCGCAGAGCGCGGCCAAAGCCGCATCGGGCTGGAACGCCGCGATCTCTCCCGGCAATGAACGCGGGAACCACCCCGCCACCGGCATGGGCCGCCCCCTCTTCGCCTTCGCCGTCCGCAACAACCAGCAAACGTCTATCTTGACGGTTGTACCCACTGGCTGGCGCCGCATCACGGTCTGTGAAAACTGCGTCGGAGAGACGAATGTTTCACGTGAAACAATCTATCGCCGTGCCCATCATCTTCATCGTCATTCCGGACAGATCCGCCAATTCCCCAAATTTGATAAATCAAATAAGGAGATCAAACTCACTTCAAAGAGATGTCTAGTATGATGATCTCACAAGAATGCCATATATATAGTGGGTCATCAGATAGGCTTTATAAAAATCACTTTCCGATACAAAAGTCCGAAAAGATCACGTCGAGCAAATCCTCCACGTCGACCCGCCCCGTGATCCGTCCAATCGCCCGTGCCGCGAGCCGTAAATCCTCCGCCGTCAATTCCGCCCCCCGGTCGGACCATCCGGCCAGGGCCGCTTCAAGCGATGTCCGGGCTTCTTCCAATGCATGGCGATGGCGTGCCCGGGTCGGTGCCGGCGCGGCACCCGCCCCGGCCAGCGCCAACCCCCGAACCCGCGCCGTCAAATCGGCGAGAAACGCATCCACGCCGTCGCCCGTTTTCGCCGACAGCGGGCGCAGCACAGCGCCCTCGAGATCGGCCCCGTCGAACGAGCCGCCCTCCACGCCACCCAGATCGACCTTGTTCAGAAGCACCATGGCATTCCCGTCAGCCGCCAGTGCCCGCAGGTCGGCGGGTACATCCGGCCAATCCCCAGGCTCCAGCACCAAAAGCCGCAGGTCCGCCCGGTCCGCACGATCCGCCGCACGCCGCACGCCTTCCCGCTCAATCGCGTCGTCGCTATCGCGCAGGCCCGCCGTATCGGCAACGATGACCGGCACGCCCCCAAGGTCGAGATGCACCTCGATCACGTCGCGGGTCGTCCCCGCCGTTTCCGACACGATGGCCGCGTCCCGCCCGGCCAGCAGATTCAACAACGTCGATTTCCCTGCGTTGGGCCGCCCGAGAAGTGCAAGATGCACCCCGGACCGCAGGCGTTCCCCGCGCCGCCCATCGTCCAGATGGGCCGAAATCTCCCCGGCCAAGACCGCCAACCGATCCTGTGCGGCCCGATCGATTTCCTCCGGCAGATCCTCGTCCGCGAAGTCGATGGTCGCCTCGACATGGGCAATCGCCCCGATCAAGCGCTGGCGCCAATCCTCGTAGAGCTTTCCCAGGCTGCCCGCCGCCTGATCCAGGGCCTGGCGCCGCTGTTCCGCGGTTTCCGCATCGACCAGATCGGCGACGGCTTCGGCCTGGGTCAAATCCATCTTGCCGTTGAGGAACGCGCGGCGCGTGAACTCCCCCGCCTCCGCCGGGCGCAGGCCGCCGATCCGCCCAAGGGCCGACAGAACGCCCTCGACTACCGCCGGGCCGCCATGCAGATGAAACTCGGCGACATCCTCCCCCGTGAAACTGGCCGGGCCTTCGAACCGAAGCACCAGGGCCCGGTCCAAAAGATCGCCGGTCGCCGGATCGATCACATCCCGAAGCGCCGCCACGCGCGGCGCCGGCAGCGAAGCACCGGGGCACAGCGTGGATAGGGCATCGGCGGCGCCCCCGCCCGACAGCCGCACGACCGCGACACCGGCGCGCGCGCCGCCGCTCGCCAACGCGAAAATCGTCGGGTCGGTCACGGCCGGCCCGCCCAAGGGCGGCGGGATGAACGCGTTATCGACAGGTATTCGGATCGTCGGCCGGTCATGCGGTATGGCCTCTCATCCCCGGGCTCGGCAGCCATCCGGCATGGACGCCGCCCTCCCCGCCGTCAATCAGGATCGTCTTCCGGGCGCAGCATCAGGCCTTGGGCCCGCCCGCCGTCGCGCATGTGTTCTTCCAGAACGCGGTCGACGTCTTCCCGGGTCTCGCATCGGTACCAGACACCCTCCGGGTAGATCACCATCGTCGGCCCCAACTCGCATCGGTCGAGGCAGCCCGCGGAATTGATGCGGACGTTCTTGAGGCCCAGTTCCTTCGCCCGCGCCTTCATGTAGTCGCGCAACTTGACCGAACCCTTGGCCAGACAACTGCCGCGGGGATGGCCCGCGGGGCGTTCATTGGTACAGAAAAATACATGCCGGTCGAAATACATCGGCGGATCGTCATGGCCGTCGGTGGTCACTTCTTGTCGTCCTTTTTCTTGGTTTCGGCCTGGGCGTCATCGCCCGCCATGGCCGACATCTGATTCCAGAACATTTTCTGGATCTGCTCGAACCCCTGAACCCCGCCGGGGAACCAGGTGTTGAACATGGTCTCCGGGTCCAGCGCCGAGAGATTGGCCCGCATGCGCTCTTCCAAATCCTTCATCAAGGCGTCCTGCATCGGCTTCACATCGGGCAGGCCGAGAAACTTCCGCGCCTCTTCGGGCGTGCAGTCGATATCCACGGTAATCTTCATGTCGGACATTGCCTCCTCGCGCGGCGGAACGCCGCCAGGGTCCATGCATCAACAGGGTCGGTTCATCCCTGGGGCCTTTGCATCCGAACGCCAAGACAGGTATGCCTTGAATGCACGGGCCGCAGCCCCAAACTAGCCAGGACAAGGCCCCCTTGGCAATCAGCCATCACCCGGCGCCGCATCATGACGCGCCGCCCACCACGCCCCGAAAGCCAGCGCCATGACCGAAAACCGCCTCGCCCAGGAAACCAGCCCCTACCTGCTGCAGCACAAGGACAACCCCGTCCATTGGCAGGCCTGGGGACCCGAAGCCCTGGCCGAAGCCCGCGACGGCAACAAGCCGATCCTGCTGTCGGTCGGATACGCCGCCTGCCATTGGTGCCACGTGATGGCCCACGAAAGTTTCGAGAATCCGCAGATCGCCGAGTTGATGAACCGCCATTTCGTCAACATCAAGGTCGATCGCGAGGAACGCCCGGACATAGACAACATCTACCAAAGCGCGCTTGCCATGATGGGCGAACACGGCGGCTGGCCCTTGACCATGTTCCTCACCCCGGCGGGCGAGCCGTTCTGGGGCGGCACCTATTTCCCGCCGGAGCCGCGTTACGGCCGCCCGAGTTTCCCCCAGGTTCTACAGAGCCTCGCCGCGACCTATCACGGCGAACCTGAAAAGATCTCCGAAAACGCCACCCGCATGCGCGACGCCCTCGCAAACCTGGCCACGCCCAAGGGCGGCGGCACCATCAGCCTGGACGCCTTGGACGGCATTACCGAACAGATGCAGCGCTTCGTCGATCCCGTCAACGGCGGCACCCATGGCGCGCCCAAATTCCCGCAGCCGAATTTCTTCCAGGCCCTATGGCGCGCCCACCTGCGCAACCGCGGACCGCTCTACCGCGAGGCCGTGACCGCAACCCTCGCCAATATCTGCCAGGGCGGCATTTACGATCACCTGGGCGGTGGCTTCGCCCGCTATGCCGTGGACGCCCATTGGCTCGTCCCGCATTTCGAGAAAATGTTATACGACAACGCTCTTCTGGTTGAATTGATGGCCGAAGTCTGGCCGTTCATGGAACCGGGGCCCAAGGCCGACCTGTTCAAGCAACGCACCGAAGAAACGATCACCTGGATGCTCCGCGACATGCGCTCGTCCGACGCCGGCGCACGGGACAGATCCGACGCCGACCCGGCCGCGCCCTATGCCTTCACCTCCGCCTACGATGCGGATTCCGAAGGCGTCGAAGGAAAGTATTACGTCTGGACCGCCGAAGAGATCGACCGCCTGC
Organism: Rhodospirillaceae bacterium; assembly: GCA_002696205.1. Taxonomy (GTDB): domain Bacteria; phylum Pseudomonadota; class Alphaproteobacteria; order Rhodospirillales; family Casp-alpha2; genus UBA1479. Next base: position 24,900 of record NZRL01000013.1, read on the forward strand.
TGGGCGACGACGCGGCGCGGTTCAAAACGGCCTACGACGTCACGCCCGGCGGCAATTGGGAAGGCAACACGATCCTAAACCGCTCCTACGATTCCGAAGCCGGGCACCCGGACCTTGAAAGTTTCCTCGCCCGATGCCGCGATGTCCTTCTGCCGGAGCGGGAACACCGCATCCCGCCGCAACGCGACGACAAGGTTCTCGCCGATTGGAACGGCCTCGCCGTCGCCGCCATGGCAAAAGCCGCCGCCGTCTTCTCCCGGCCCGATTGGCTGACCGAGGCCGAACGCGTATTCGATTTCATCGTCACAGAACTATCCGCCTCGGACGGGCGTCTTCACCACACCTGGTGCGCCGGGCGGGCCGCCCACCCCGGCGTTCTGGAAGATTATGCCAACCTCGGCCGTGCCGCCCTCGCCCTTCATCAGGCGACCGGCAATTCCGCCTACCTCGACCGCGCCCGCGCTTTCGTCGACACCTTGGACGCACATTTCTGGGATGATGCGAACGGCGGTTATTTCATGGCCGCCGACGACACCCCGGACCTCCTGACGCGGTCAAAACCTGTCCACGACAACGCCGTCCCCGCCGGGAACGGCACCATGTTGGAAGTTCTCGCCCGCATGCATCTCGTCACGGGCGACAGTTCCTACCGCGACCGGGCCGACGCCCTGATCGCCTCCCTCACGCCTGAAGAGCCCGCGCAGCTCGCCCACCAACCGACATTCCTGACCGGTTTCGAAATCCTCGAGGCCGCCGTGCAAGTCACCGTCGCCGGGACGGGAGAGGCCGCCGACGCGCTGATCGATGCCGCCCTCGCCTCAGGACACCCCCGCCTGGTTCTCAACCGAACCACCGACGGCAGCGATTTGCCCCCAAGCCATCCCGCCCTCGGCAAAGGTCCGGTCGACGGCACCGCCGCCGCTTATGTCTGCGTCGGCCAGACATGCTCCCTCCCCATCACCGACCAGACCGCCCTCAGCCAGGCCCTCTCGGCGCAAACCTAAGCCCCAGCCGGAGACACCCCGCCATGGCCGATTTCTATACCTCGATGAATTCGCCTGTCGGGCCTTTGACCGTCTTCGAAACAGACGGCGCGATCATCGCCCTGGAATGGGGCCGCGTGCCCGCCTCCCGTTCGTCGCCCCTCCTGAACGACGCGACCCGGCAATTGACGGCATATTTCGACGGTCATCTTGAAACATTCGACCTGCCGATCGCCCCCGCCGGATCCGACTTCCAGCACCGGGTCTGGCAGGCCATGTCGGAAATTCCTTATGGCCGGACCGAAACCTACGGCGAACTGGCCCAGCGCATCGGCGGCGTCGCACGCGCCGTCGGCGGAGCATGCGGCGCCAATCCGATCCCCATCCTCATCCCCTGCCACCGCGTCACCGGTGCCGGCGGACGAATGACCGGGTATTCAGCCGGCGAAGGCATCGAAACCAAACGGGCCCTGCTCCGCCTCGAAGGCGCCACCCTGATCTGATCCGCGCCGCCCACGCATCTCTCTTTCCATTCGCCGCGCGAAGGCCCTTGCCCGATGGCCCGCCCATGACCAAGATGGCCCCACACAAACCAAACCCCAGACAAGAGGTCGCCCGGCACCCTATCCGCCGCGCCGACCCCAACCGGAGGATTTCCCGAATGACGAAAGCAATTCGCTTGTATGAAAACGGCGGCCCCGAGGTCTTCAAATACGAAGACGTCGAAGTCGGCGATCCCGGCCCCGGCCAGATCAAGATCAAGCAGACCGCAATCGGCCTGAACTTCATCGACGTCTATCAGCGTACCGGCCTCTACCCGGCAGAGAGCTTCCCCGACATCGTCGGCATGGAAGCCGCCGGCGTCGTCGAAGCGGTCGGCGAGGGCGTCACCGACAAGAAGGTCGGCGACCGCGTCGCTTATTGCATGATCAAAGGGGCCTATACGGAATCCCGCTGCGTCGAGGCCTGGAAAGCCGTCAAGCTGCCTGACGCCGTCGACGACAAGACCGCCGCCGCCATGATGTTGAAGGGTCTGACCGCCCATTATCTTCTCCATCGCACCTATCCGGTGAAGCCGGGCGACCCCGTTCTGGTCTATGCCGCCGCCGGCGGTGTCGGCCAAATCCTTTGCCAATGGGGCAAGGCGCTGGGCGCGGTCGTCATCGGCTGCGTCGGTTCGGCCGAGAAGGCCGAAATCGCCAAGGCCGCCGGTGCGGCTTATGCGATCAACTACTCGGAAGAAGACATCGCCGAGAAAGCCCGCGAATACACGGGCGGCGAAGGCGTTGCCGCGGCCTATGACAGCGTCGGCAAGGCGACCTTCATGCCGTCCCTGGATTCCCTGCGTCCCTTCGGCGTGTTGGCGACCTACGGCAACGCGTCGGGTCCGGTCGACCCCTTCGCGCCTGCGATTCTCGGCGGCAAGGGCTCTCTCTACGTCACCCGCCCGACCCTGGCGACCCATACCCGCAATCCGGAAATCCTCGCCGAGGGAGCCAACGCCCTGTTCGACGCGGTGACCTCCGGCACGGTCAAAATCCACATCAACCAGGAATACGCCCTGGCCGACGTGGCCAAGGCCCATACGGATTTGGAGGGCCGCAAGACCACCGGTTCGTCCGTGATCATTCCGTAAGATCGTCCGGCATCAGCCAAAAAAACCCCGGTGGATCGCTCCACCGGGGTTTTTCATTCGGACAAGGGCCATTGAGGCCCCGCGTAGCGTCAGCGAAGCGAGCCCACGCGCGCGGATGCGCGCGCCGGCGCCTGAGGCAAAAATCTAAGAGTTCATCGAGTCGAAGAAGTCGTTGTTGGTCTTGGCGTCCTTCAACTTGCCGAGCAGGAATTCCATGGCGTCGGTGACGCCCATCGGCATGAGGATCCGGCGCAGGACCCACATCTTCGCCAGAACGCCCTTCTCGACCAGCAGTTCCTCTTTCCGGGTACCGGACTTGGTGATGTCGATGGTCGGCCAGACGCGTTTGTCCGACAGCTTGCGGTCCAGGATGATTTCCGAGTTACCGGTGCCCTTGAATTCTTCGAAGATGACTTCGTCCATGCGCGAACCGGTATCGATCAGCGCGGTCGAAATGATGGTCAAAGACCCGCCTTCTTCGATGTTCCGCGCGGCGCCGAAGAACCGTTTCGGGCGCTGCAGCGCGTTGGCGTCGACACCACCGGTCAGCACCTTGCCCGATGAAGGGACCACGGTGTTGTAGGCACGGGCCAGACGGGTGATGGAATCCAGCAGGATCACAACGTCCTTCTTGTGTTCGACCAGGCGTTTGGCTTTCTCCAGAACCATTTCGGTGACCTGGACGTGGCGGGTGGCGGGTTCGTCGAAGGTCGAGGAAATCACCTCGCCCTTCACCGAACGGTCCATATCCGTCACTTCTTCCGGGCGTTCGTCGATCAGAAGGACGATCAGATAGCATTCCGGATGATTGCGGGCGATCGAATGGGCGATGTTCTGCAGCATCACCGTCTTACCCGTGCGCGGCGGTGCGACGATCAGGGCACGCTGGCCCTTACCGATCGGGCAGATCAGGTCCAAGACCCGCGAGGTCGGGTCCTTCAGGTCCGGATCCTCGATCTCCATGATCAGGCGCTCGTCCGGGTAAAGCGGCGTCAGGTTATCAAAGTTGATGCGATGGCGCACCGCCTGGGGATCGGTGAAGTTGATCTGGTTCACCTTCAACAGGGCGAAATACCGCTCGCCTTCCTTGGGCGCGCGGATCTCGCCTTCGACCGTATCGCCGGTACGCAGGCCGAAGCGCCGCACCTGGCTGGGCGAAACGTAGATGTCGTCGGGGCCCGGCAAATAGTTGGCTTCGGGCGAGCGCAGAAACCCGAACCCGTCCTGCAGCACTTCGAGCACGCCGTCGCCGAAAATCGCGACGTCGTTATCGGCAAGCTGTTTCAGGATCGCGAACATCATGTCCTGCTTGCGCAGGGAACTCGCGTTCTCGATCTCCAACTCTTCGGCATAAGCCAGAAGGTCGGCGGGGGATTTCTGTTTCAGTTCCTTGAGATTCATTCTGTGGCCTGATCGGTCGATGGGAAGGACAGGGAGGGATGGAATGGGGAGAAGGTAAAGCCTGGCGTACGGTATTGCCGGGGTGGAAGCGGCGAGGCAGGCAGCCGACGGTCGCGGGCCCCTTCATACCGGGATGCTCGGCGGGGGCCATTGCTAGACTTCGGACGCGCCAGGGCCGGGATAAACGCCGGATTGGTTTCCGGATTATTCGTTCGTGTTCGAATGGTTCGGGGTCTTCAAGAAAACCGGACGTTGGTCCAGACCCTGGATTTGGCGGGATGCCGTCCGCGTCGGCATGAAGCGATGATTAACGAAAGCGGAAAATCAAGTCAATTGAACTTTTTGTTCCGTTCCTTTGACGTTTTCCGCAAAGCCGAACGAACTAGAACGGTTGAACGATCACCATCAGGACGATGACCACCATCAACACCGCCGGCACCTCGTTCATGATCCGGTAGAACCGGCCGGAATGGGTGTTGCGATCCTCGGCGAAGGCACGCCGCCATTTGCCGCAAAACACATGCATCACCAGCATCGCGATCACCGCCGTCAGTTTCGCGTGAAACCATCCGGCCTGCCAGATCGCGGGGCTTGAATCGTAGGCCATGATCAGGCCGAAAATCACCGACGCCATCATCGACGGGTTCAGAATACCCCGCATCAACCGCCGTTCCATGATCTTGAAGGTCTCGGACTTGTCCGATCCCGGCTCGGCATCGACGTGATAGACGTAAAGCCTGGGCAGATAGAGCAGCCCCGCCATCCAGGCGATGACACTGATGACGTGCAGGCCCTTGATCCAGAGATAGGCGTCGCCGGACAGTTCCATCGGATCGATCCCTTATTCCTCAGCCCGCCGCCGGACACTTGCCCCATTCGGCGGGGCACAGCCGGCTTCCCGACGGATGACAGGTCCGTGCCCCAGGACCGGACGCGCCCTCTACGATCTCGGCCAAGGCCGCGATAAAAGCCGGTGCCGTGCCGACCGTCGCGACCCGGTGGTAGGCCGGTACACCCGCGTGGTCCGCAACCTCGCGGTATTCGATATCCAACTCGACCAGGGTCTCGGAATGCTCCGACACGAAGGCGATGGGCACCACGACCAACGGCACCTTGTCGGCACCCGCCCGTTTGATCTCATCCTCCGTCGCCGGGCCGATCCATTCCAGGGGACCGACCTGGCTCTGGTAACAAACCACCGGATCGAAATCGGTGATCCCCCGCGCATGCAGTTCGGCAACAACCGCCGCCGACGTTTGCTCGACCTGCCACTGATAGGGATCACCCTTGGCGATCACCTTCTTCGGCAGGCCATGGGCCGAAAACAAGACACGGGGCGTGCCGACCGCTTTCGCTTCCTCGATCCCCGCCGCGACCAGATCGGCCTCGGCGGCGATCAGACCCGGCGCCGTCGGATAACAACAGGCTGCCCGCATCTTCTCCGTCACGCCGGCGGATTTCGCCGCCTTCCGCCAATCCTTCAAGGACGACGCCGAAGTCGTTGTTGAATATTGCGGATAAAGCGGCAGTTCGATCACTTCGTCGGGCGCGAAATCGGCAACGGCCTTGGCCGTCTCGGCACTCATCGGATGCCAATACCGCATGCAGATGAAGACCTTGGTCTCCGGCTTACCCGGGCCGTTCAACAGGCTTTCCAACGCCGATGCCTGGGCTTCCGTTTCCGGCACCAAGGGCGACCGTCCGCCGATATTGCCGTAAATCTCCCGCGCGATGGGTGCCCGTTTCCGGCTGATCGTCTTGGCAATGAACCACCGCAGCGGATTGGGCAGGCTGATGATCGCCGGGTCGGAAAACAGATTGAACAAAAACGGTTCTACCGCGTCGGGCCCGTCCGGACCGCCCAGGTTGAACAGAACCACCGCCCGCTTGCCCGCCATCGACTCTAATCCTCTCCGCCGTCCGGGCCGCGCAACACGTCCAACACCCGCGCGACGTTCTCCGGCGGCGTCATCGGCAGGATACCGTGCCCGAGATTGAAGATAAACGGACGCCCCGTCATCGTGCGTTTGATCCGCCGCACGGCCGCATCCATTTCATCCCCGCCGGTCACCAACAACTGATTGTCCAGGTTACCCTGCAGGACGACTTCCGGCCCGATCGCCTTACGCGCCCAGGACAGCGGCACCTGGCTATCGACCGACATGCCGTTGATGCCGGTCCGCATCGCATAATCCGCCACCATCACCCCGGCACCGCGGGGGAAGCCGATGATCGGCACATCCGGGTGAACGTCCTTGATCCGGGCGACGATGCGGGCCGTCGGCTCGACGATCCAGCGTTCGAACAAGGTCTCGTCGGCAATGCCGGACCAGCTGTCGAACAGCTGCAACACCTCGGCACCGGCCTCGACCTGACGGCAGAGATAGGCGACCAGGGAGTCTTCCAATTTCGTCATCAGCGCCCGGAAATCGTCCGGCGCGCCGTAGGCCATGCGTTTCAACTTGCCGCCGTCGACCCCGCCCCGGCCTTCGACCATGTAGAACGCCAGCGTCCAGGGCGACCCCGCGAAACCGATCAAGGCCGTCTCGTCCGGCAACTCCCGGCGCAGGCGCGTCAACGTTTCGAACACCGGCGCCAGATGGTCCAACACGCCGTCCGGCGTCAAGGTATCGATACCGGCGCGGTCGGTCACCGGATCGAGCAACGGACCGACCCCTTCCTCGAACCGCACGTTCTGACCCAGGGCATCGGGGATCACCAGAATATCGGAGAACAGGATCGCCGCGTCGAAGCCGTACCGGCGGATCGGCTGCAACGTCGCCTCGACCGTCAGATCCGGCGTGTAACAGAAATTCAGGAAATTCGGCGCCGTCTTGCGAAGCGCCCGGTATTCGTCCAGGTACCGTCCGGCCTGGCGCATGAACCAGACCGGCGGCGTCGCCGGGGTCTTACCGGAGAAAGGTTCAAGAAAGGCACGCACGGGCACGATGTCTCCTGTTCAAGTCTTCCAAGGATGCATTCACTCACCCCCTCTAGACTAATTCTGGTCGACGATCCCGACCGATTGCCAGGATAGACACGCGTCCTACCTATTCAATTAAACAAGTCTTTTAAAGAAAATTGATGTTGTAGTAGGGGGGTGGAATGTCGGGGATCAAATGCATCAACAGGTTATCCCGACTCTTCTGAAACAACCGATCGGAGGGCCGGACAGGTTGTGCATCATCCCGGGACAGACGAAAAGGATCGGCGGATTCATAGGCTCTCTGGCCGGTCGATCTGCCGTTTCGAAACCTGGGGAAAAAGGGCATGAAATGACGCCGGTTTTCCGGTTGTCACCGTTCGCAAAAGGGCGGGATTATGTTTTACAGGCGCTGCCCCCCTGTGTATCCATGGACGGCCTTCGGGTGGGAAAACCGGGGTGTCCCCAAACCATGTCGGTTATCCCCAAGTATCCCCGATTTCATACAAAGGTTTTGCCGGAGTTTTCCCGACCGTGAAGGAATTCCATCTGCATCTGATTTCCGACTCGACCGGCGAGACCGTCAGCATGGTCGCGCGCGCCTGCTTGGCCCAATTCGATGGTGTCGATGCCCATGAACATATGTGGAGCATGGTCCGAAGCCCGGAACTGATCGATCAGGTTCTGGGCGTTGTCCGCGAACAGCCGGGGATGGTGCTTTACACTTTGGTTCATGAAGACCTGCGCAAACAATTGGAAGACGGTTGCCGCCGGCTGATGGTGCCGCATATTCCTGTGCTTGATCCGGTGCTGGGTTCCATGGGCGCTTACTTCAATGCCAAGGCCCGCGCCCGGCCCGGCCGCCAACACCAGATGGATGCCGAGTATTTCGACCGGATCGAGGCCATGCATTTCGCGCTGAGCCACGACGATGGGCAATCGACCTGGGACCTGGACGATGCCGACGTGGTTCTGGTCGGCGTTTCGCGTACGTCGAAAACCCCGACCAGCGTTTATCTCGCCAACCGGGGCCTCAAGACGGCGAACGTGCCTTTCGTGCCCGGCGTGCCATTGCCCGACGACCTTTATAAATTGAAGAACCCGTTGGTCGTCGGCCTGACGAAGGACCCGCGGCGGCTGGTCGAAATCCGCCGCCAGCGATTGCGCCTTCTCGATCAGGACGAAAACACCGACTACGTCGATCTCGACATGGTGTCGAAGGAAATTTCCGAAGCCCGCCGCGTCTTCGCCAAATACGAATGGCCGGTCATCAACGTGACCCGGAAATCGATCGAGGAAACGGCCGCCAACGTCATTCAGTTGTTGAGCCGCCGCCGGGGCGAGTCCCCCGGCCCGCTGACGTGACCGGACAGGCCGCATCGTCAAATCTGGTTCTCGCATCCGGCAGCCGCGTCCGTCGGACCCTTCTGACCGGCGCGGGACTTGATCCGAAGGTCGATCCAGCCGACCTGGATGAACCGGCAATCGAAGCCGATTGCCGCCTGCGCGGATTGGACACCCCGGCGACGGCGCTGGAACTGGCCGAGGCCAAGGCGACCTTGGTTGCGGCCCGTCATCCGGGTGCGATTGTCGTTGCTTGCGATCAGATGTTGGACGTCGGCGGGGAAAGCCTGCGCAAAGCGGCAGACATGGCGGGGGCCGCCGCGACGCTTCGCCGGCTTGCTGGACGGG